>DATFWF010000216.1:0-5742 GCA_035259605.1 Thermoanaerobaculia bacterium | reverse complement strand
AAGCAGGGCGAAACCGTCGCCGCCGCCGGCCAACGCGCCCTCCGAGAGGCTGGAGGCGGACGAGTACACGCGGTACGAGCTGCTCGCCCCGGAGACGGCGCAGTTCCACATCCTCTACGAGGTCACGGCGATCCAGCCGGGAGCGACGACGTTCTTCAACCCGATCCGGAAGGGGAGCGAGGCTTCCGGCGAGCGGGTCTTCGATCGGATGACCGGCGAGGAGCTGAAGATGGAGGTCGTCTCCGGGGCGGAGGCGCGAAAGACCGGCCTGCCGCGGGCCGACACCGAGATGGATTACATCCGCATCAAGCTGCCGCGCCCCGTTCCCGCCGACGGAGGGCAGGTGCGCCTGCTGATCGAGAAGACCTACAAGGACTCCAGGAGCTACTACCGGGACGGAAACACGATCGTCTTCGCGCGCTCGCTGGGAATCAAGCGCAACTCCGTCGTCCTGCCGGCGGGCTATGAGGTCGTTTCATGCAACTTCCCCTCGCAGGTCCTCTCCGAGGCGGACGGCCGCGTCGCGATTTCGTTCTGGAATCCGGGGCCGGAGGCGGCGCCGTTGAAGCTCTCCGCGAGGAAGCTGCCTTGAAGAGGCTCGCGGCGCTGGCCGGCATTCTCGCCGCGGCGGCGGCCGTCGCGCAGGAGCGGCGCGATAACCGGTTGAACGAGCGCGCGCACCAGGACCGCGACATCGTCTACTTCCTCCAGCAGCCGGAGACCCATTCCTTCGACCTGTACCACGACTACACGGAGTCGCGGCCCGGCACCGACAAGTACCTGAACGTCGTCCGCAAGGGGAGCCGCGCGTCGAAGCCTCGGGCGTTGATCCTCGACACCGGCGAGACGCTCAAGGTCGAGACGCTGCGCGGCGAGGAGATCACGAAGGCCTCGCTCGACATCGGCGAGCCGGTGACGTCGGAGTCCGAGGTCGTCGTCATCCGCTTCCCGGCGGTCGCGAAGGGACACTCGGTGCGCCTGCGCATCTCCGAGACCTACACGGACGAGAAGAGTTACCGCCTCGAAGGCGACACGCTCGTCTTCGACCGGAGCTTCGGCCGCCCGCACAACGCGGTCGTTCTCCCTCCCGGCTGGTTCTTGACCGCCTCCGCCATCCCCGCGACCGTCTCGCAGACCGCCGACGGCCGGATCCGCCTCGATTTCGTCAATCCCCGCCCCGACGAAATCGCCGTTTTGATCAAGGCGAAGAAGCGAAGGTCCTAGGTGCAGTACACCAGCCTCGGCCGGAGCGGGCTGAAGATCTCCCGGATCTGCCTCGGGATGATGAGCTACGGCTCTTCGAAGTGGCGGCCCTGGGTCCTCGACGAGGAGAACGCGCGGCCGTTCGTGAGGAGAGCGTTGGAGCTCGGCATCACCTTCTTCGACACGGCCAATATGTACTCGGAGGGGATGAGCGAAGAGGTCCTCGGACGGGCGATCCGCGATTTCGGCAAGCGCGAGGACCTCGTCATCGCGACGAAGGTCTTCTACCCGATGGGGAAGGGTCCGAACGACTGCGGCCTCTCCCGCAAGCACATCCTCGGCGCGATCGACGCGTCGCTCCGGCGGCTCGGGACCGATTACGTGGACCTCTACCAGATCCACCGTTGCGATCAGGACACCCCGATCGAGGAGACGATGGAGGCCTTGAACGACGTCGTGCGCTCCGGCAAGGCCCGCTACATCGGCGCTTCGAGCATGTACGCGTGGCAGCTCGCGAAAAAGCTCGGCGTCTCCGACCGCCGCGGTTTCGCGCGTTTCGTCTCGATGCAGAACCACTACAACCTCGCCTACCGCGAGGAGGAGCGCGAAATGCTCCCCCTCTGCCGCGAGGAGGGAATCGGCGTCATCCCGTGGAGCCCGCTCGCCCGAGGGCTCCTCGCCGGAAAGCGCCGCGAGGGGCAGGCCGGAGACTCGGTGCGGGCGAAGAGCGACTCCTACTCCCGCCAGCTCTACATCGACGACGACCTCGAAGTCGCCCGGCGGGTCGTCGAGACGGGGCGCAAGCGCGGAATCTCTCCCGCCCGGATCGCCCTGGCGTGGCTCCTTTCCCGACCCGGCGTGGCCGCGCCGATCATCGGCGCGACCCGCCTCGAGCATCTCGAGGACTCCGTGGGCTCTCTCGACGTGACCCTCTCCGAAGAGGAGGTCCGGTTCCTCGAAGAGCCCTACATCCCCCACGTCGTTCGCGGAATCGAATAGGGGACGACACGACGGGGCGGGAGAGCCAGCCCCTCCCCTCCGACACGGGCCCGCGTCATCTCCTTCTCTCGGAACTTCCGGAACGCGCTTGCGTAACTAGGAGCAACGGAGGTTCGCCGATGAGACTCTCAATCGCCCCCGCCGGCCTGGCCGCCCTCGCCCTCTCCGTCGCCGCCGGCGCCCAAGCCTCTGACATCAAGGAAGTTCACAAGACGCTCGCCCTGGAGAAGGACGGCCGCGTCTCGATCCACACCTTCAAGGGAAGCGTCGCCGTCACGACCTGGGAACGCCCGGAAGTCCAGGTGGACGCGCGGATCGAGCCGGGCAGCGACGACCGCGACGACCGGGACAAAGTCCAGTGGACCGAGGTCCGCGTCTCCGGCGGCGGCGGCTCCGTCAGCGTGAATTCCGACTACGACGACGTCAAGCGCCACTCGCGCGGGTTCTTCGGGCTCTTCGATTGGGACAGCGGCTCCCTGCCTCTCATCCACTACAAGATCCAGATGCCGGCGACCGCGAGGCTCGACATCGAGGACCACAAGTCCGACATCAAGGTCTCCGACCTGAAGGCCGACCTGAGGCTCGACACCTACAAGGGAACCGCCCGGGTGACGAACCTCGACGGCGCGGCGCGAGTCCAGACGCATAAGGGAGACGCCCGCGTCGAGTTCGCCCGCTACTCTCACGCTAGCCGATTCGAAACCTACAAGGGGACGATCGAGCTGCAGATGCCGAGGGACAGCCGCTTCGAGCTCGACGCCGACAGCGGCCGCCACGGCGATGTCGAAACGGACTTCGCCATCATGAGCCACGCGGGGCGCAGCAGCAGGGGCTACCGTGCCTCGGGCTCCGTCAATGGCGGAGGCCCGGACCTCCGCATGACGACCACCAAGGGAACGCTCCGAATCCGCTCGAAGTAGCCCCCGCAGAAGTTCCAGGTTCCGGGTTCCTTGATCCAGGGGCTGCCGCCTGGAATCTTGGAACTTGGAACTTGGAACCCCGGTTGCTAGCCTAGGCGTCTTGTCTCTGCCGGATCCCGACGTCCTCGCCCCGCCGGCCCCCTCGGGCCGGTGGCGCGCCCTCGCGCTGCTCGCCGTCGCCGAGCTCCTCGGGATGTCTCTCTGGTTCTCGGCCTCGGCGTCCGTCCCGGCGATCCAGGCCGAATGGCGCCTCTCGGATTCCGCCGCAGCCTGGCTGACCCTCGCCGTCCAGCTCGGGTTCGTCTGGGGAACGCTGATGTCCGCGCTCTCGAACCTGCCGGACGTCGTCAACACGCGCCGCCTCTTCGCCGCCTCGGCGCTCCTCGCGGCGCTCTCCAACGCGGCCTTCAGCATCTTCGCGAAAGGCCCGGGCCTCGGCATCCCGCTGCGCTTCGCGACCGGGTTCTTCCTCGCGGGCGTGTACCCGCCAGGAATGAAGATCATGGCCACGTGGTTTCGCCGCGGGCGCGGCCTCGCGCTGGGTTTCCTCGTCGGCGCGCTGACGCTGGGCAAGGCCTCTCCCTACCTCGTCAACGCGATCGCGGGCTCCGGCTGGCGCGGCCACGTCCTGTTCGTTTCGCTGCTGGCGGTCTTCGGAGGCTCGCTCGTCCTCTTCTTTGTGGCGGACGGTCCCTATTCGACCGGCAACGCGCCGTTCAACATCCGCCAGGCCGGAGAGGTCTTCCGAAACCGCGGCGTGCGCCTGGCAAACTTCGGCTACTTCGGCCACATGTGGGAGCTCTACGCGATGTGGACGTGGGCGCCGGTCTTCATCCGGGCGAGCTTCGCCGCGAGCGACTCCTCGCCGGTCCTCGCGGAGGCGGGATCCTTCCTGGTCCTCGGCGCGGGCGCGGCGGGCTGCGTCGCCGCCGGCTACCTCGCCGACCGCATCGGCCGGACGATCGTGGCCTCCACGGCGCTCGCGATCTCCGGGACCTGCTGCGTGGTCGTCGGGTACCTCTTCGGCGCGGGCCCGTTCCTCCTCCTGGCGATCATGGCGATCTGGGGAGCGTCGGTCGTCGCGGATTCGGCGCAGTTCTCCGCGTGCGTGACCGAGCTGGGCGATCCGCGCTACCTCGGCACGGCGCTGACCCTGCAGGTCTGCCTCGGATTTCTCCTGACGACGTTTTCGATCCGGATGATGCCGGCGCTGGTCAAGGCGGTGACCTGGAAGTACGCCTTCGCGTTCCTCGCGCCCGGACCGGTCTTCGGCGTGCTCGCGATGATGCGCCTGCGTTCGCTCCCCGAGGCCGTGAAGATCGCGCAGGGACGCCGGTAGCCGCCCATGATTCCGATCGAGGAAATCCGCAAGGCTGCCTCCCGCATCGCGGGGAAGGTCCACCGAACTCCGATCTTCTCGGCGGAGCGCATCGGCGAGAAGGCGGGAGTGCGGCTGTTCCTGAAGTGCGAGAGCTTCCAGAAGACCGGCTCCTTCAAGCCTCGGGGCGCGCTGAACAAGATCCTGTCGCTGACGCCGGAGGAGAAGGCGCGCGGGCTCGTCACGGTTTCGGCAGGAAACCACGCGCAGGCGGTGGCCTGGGCGGCGAGGATCGCGGGCGCTTCGGCGGTCGTCGTCATGCCGGTGGACGCGCCGCGCTCGAAGATGGACGCGGTGAAAGGCTACGGCGCCGAGGTCGTCGAGCACGCCGACCGGACGACTCTCTTCGACAGGTTGAACGAGGTCCGCGAGGCCCGCGGGCTGACCTTCGTCCACCCGTTCGATGACCCGGTCGTCCTCGCGGGAGCCGGAACGACGGGGCTGGAGATCGTCGAGGACCTGCCCGACGCGGGGACCGTCGTCGTCCCGGTCGGCGGGGGAGGGCTCCTCGGCGGGGTCGCCTCGGCGGTCAAGCAGCTTCGGCCGCCGGCGCGCGTCGTCGCCGTCGAGCTCGCCGAGGGACCGGGCCTCGCTCCCGCGCTCGCCGCGGGAAAGCCGGTTCCGGCGCCGCGCCCCGCCGGTACACTGGCGGATGGAATGACTCCTCCGTTCGTCGGCGCGCTGCCTCTCGAGATCGCCCGGGAAGCCGTGGACGAGATCGTCGGCGTGACCGAGTCGGAGATCCTGGAAGCGATGCGGCTCCTGATGACGCGCGCCAAGCTCTACGTCGAGGCGTCGGGGGCCGCCGCCACGGCGGCGCTTCTCTCCGGGAAGGTCCGGCCGCGCGGGGGAGGGCCGGTCGTGGCGCTCGTGTCGGGAGGCAACGTGGACCTGGAGCGCGTGGCGGCGGCGTTTGGAGCGGCGTCGTGAAGGGGAGCCCGGACGAAACGGCCGTTGCCGCGGCGAACCTTGCCTTCTACCGGGCGCTCGAGGCGCGCGACCTCTCGGCGATGGAACTGGTGTGGCTCCACGAGGAAGAGGCAAGCTGCATCCATCCCGGCTGGCACCGCCTCGACGGCTGGTCGGAGATCCGGCGCTCGTGGGAGAACATCTTCGCCAACGCGCGCCCCTGGTCGGTCAGCTACGAGGACCTGCGCGTCCGGGTCTCCGGCGACGTCGCGTGGGTCACCTGCGTCGAGCTCCTCGCCCCCTTCGGGTCCGACCCGGAGGACGGCGCCGCCC
>DATFWF010000215.1:0-7501 GCA_035259605.1 Thermoanaerobaculia bacterium | reverse complement strand
CCGCCAGGAACGCGACCCAGGAAACCGCCACGGCGTTGACGAAAGCCGCCTTGCGTCCGAGGTTCCAGGGGGCGATCTCCGCGGTGGCGAACTCCCCGCGCCCGCGAAGCCGGTTGCGGAGGTTCAGGAGGATCGGGATTCCGTAGGCGAGGTAAAGCGTGATCGTCGAGGCGGCGGTCAGGACGGTGAACGCCGCGGCGTAGAGGGAGACGAGGACGGCGAGCGCGCTCGTCGCCAGGATCGCGGCCACCGGCGCTCCGGTCCTCGGGCTGACCGTCGCGATCCAGCGGGACCCCGGCATCCCGCCGTCCCGCGCGAAGGCGAACCACATGCGGGCCATCGAGGAGACCGAGGACGAGCCGCAGAGCCACATCGCGCCGCCGATGATGACGGCGACGAGGTTTGCTCCGGTTCGCGAGAGGTTCCCGTCGGCGATCGCGAGCACCGGATAGGCGTCCGAGGCCACCGCCGCGATGTCGCCCCGCGGGATGGTCCAGGTCAGGACGACGAGGAGGACGTACCCTACGACGGCGGAGACCGCGACGGAGAGGAAGATCCCCCACGCGGAATTCAGGCGCGCCATCCGCGTCTCCTCCGCCATGTGGGCCGAGGCGTCGTACCCGGTGTAGGTCCACTGCGCCTGGAGGAGAGCCAGGACGAACACGAGTCCGAAGGGGGCCGCCCGCCAGGTTTCCGCGAGCCCCGGTAAGAGCGAGAAGACGGGCGAGGGAAGCTTGATGTCCCCGAAGACGAGGGCGGGGGCGGCGCGGGAGCCGCCCAGGTCCGCCGACGACGCGTCCAGTGGGTTGACCGTGTTGACGAAGCGAAAGAGGAAGGCGAGGTCGTTGTGGTGCTTCCCGAGAAACGCCAGGAGGAACACGATGACCGCGCCGCCGGCGATGTGCCAGTAGACCGAGACGTCGTTCAAGCGGGCCGTCAGCCGCACGCCGAAGACGTTGATCGCGACCTGCGGGATCATCAGGAGGACCATGACGAAGAGCTGGAAGCCCCAGCTCGTGACCGGGCCGAAGACCGGCACGCGCAGATTCGCGGGGAGACCCAGGATGCGCGTCGCCGCGCCGATCGAATAGATCGCGGCGGCGACGTTGATCCCGGCCGTGATCGTGACCTGCCCGACCATGTTCAGCCAGGCGGTCGTCCACGCCCATCCCCTCCCGCCCAGGCGGAACGACCAGAAGTAGAGGCCGCCAGCCGTCGGGTACGCCGAGGCCAGCTCCGCCATCGAGGCCGCGATGGCGAGGGTGAGGACCGAGGCGACGGGCCATCCGACGGTGTTGACGACCGGCCCCGCGAGCTTCAGCCCGTACCCGTAGAGGAGAACCGCGCCCGTCAGGACCGAGATGATCGAGAAGCTGACCGCGAAGTTGGAGAACCCTCCCATCTCACGGAGGAGCTGCTGCGTGTAGCCGAGGCGCTTTAAGTCCTCTTCGTCGCGGCGGAGGATCTCCTCTTCGCTCACTCCGGGGTGGTGTACGCGACCGTGATCCCTCCGTCCACGGTCAAGGCGACCCCGTTGATGTAGGAGGACTCGTCGGAGGCGAGGAAGAGGGCGGCGTGCGCCACCTCGGAGGCTGTCGCGAGGCGGCCGAACGGGATGTGGACCATCCGCCGCGCGCGGCGCCCCGGGTCGCCGAGAAGCTCCGCCATCAGCGGCGTGTCCACCGGCCCCGGGCACAGGGCATTGACGCGGATGTTGCGGCGGGCGAATTCCACTGCGGTCTCCCGGGTCAGCGACACCACTCCCCCTTTGCTCGCCGTGTAGGCGATCTGCGGCGTCGCCGCTCCCATCAGCGCGACGAAGGAGGCCGTGTTGACGACGCTGCCTCCCCCGGCCCGCAGGAGCGCCGGGATCCCGTACTTGCAGCCGAGGAAGACCCCTTTCAGATTGATGTTCATCACGAGGTCCCAGGTCTTTTCGTCGGTGTCCAGGACCCCGCCGTCGTTAGCCGGAAAGATCCCGGCGTTGTTGAAGAGGACGTTCAGCTTGCCGTAGGTCTTCTCCGCCGCCGCCACCATCCCTTCGACGTCCGCCGCCTTCGAGACGTCCGCGTGGACGAACTTCGCCTTCCCTCCCGCGGCCTCGATCTCGCGGACGGTCTGCCGTCCTCCTTCGTCGCCCACGTCCGCGACGACCACGCTCGCTCCTTCCTGAGCGAACAGGAGGGACGATTCCCGCCCGATGCCACTCCCGCCTCCTGTAATCAACGCCACTTTGTCCTTCAACCGCATGGTCCTTGTCCTTCCATCCGAGCACTACGACCGATTTGTAATCCACGATTGGTGATCCGCGGAAGAAAACGCCTGTTCTCCCCTGATCACAAATCACAAATCACAAATCACAAGTTCTTCTCATCCTCTCTCGAAGAACCGGGCCTTCTCCCAGTCGGTCACCGCCTCGTCGAACTTCCTCTGCTCGGTGCGGAGGAAGTGCACGTAGTGGTCCACGAAGTCTGCGCCGAAGGCCTCGCGGGCGAACAGGCTCGAGGCGAGCCGCTCCGTCGCCTCGCGCAGCGTCCCCGGCACGCGGGGGAGCGATTTCGCGGCATAGGCATCGCCGTCGAAGGCGGGTGGGGGCTCGATCCGCATCGAGATCCCGTCAAGGCCCGCGGCGAGCGCGGCGGAGTACGCGAGGTACGGGTTGGCGTCGGCGCCGGGGATCCGGCACTCGATCCGCAGGGATTCTCCCTGGCCGACGACGCGGAACCCGACCGTGCGATTGTCGCGGCTCCAGGCCACCGATGTCGGCGCGAAGGAAGCGCTCTGGAACCGCTTGTAGGAGTTGACCGACGGCGCGGCGAGAGCGGCGAGCTCCTCGGCGTGCGCCATCCAGCCGCCGAGGAACCAGCGGAAGAGATCGCTCCCCTCCACGCCTCCGGCGGACCATCCCGCGAAGACGTTTTCGTCGCCGGCCTCGTTCCAGAGCGAGAGGTGCTGGTGAAGGGAGCTTCCCGCGAGCCTCTCGTTCCACTTCGCCATGAAGGTGACGGCGAGGCCCTGGCGCCCGGCGATCTCCTTGGCCGCGTGCTTGGTCAGGACGTTGCCGTCGGCCTGGTCGAGCACGTCGCTGAAGCGGGAGTTCAACTCCTGCTGTCCCGGACCCCACTCCCCCTTCGACCCTTCCATCGGCACGCCGCTCGCGTCGAGAGCGCGGACGATCGCGCCGACGATGGGCTCCTCCCTCGTGCCCTGGAGGATGTGGTAGTCCTCGATGTAGCTGCCGAAGGTCTCGAGGTCGCGGTATCCCTTCCTCCGGGCCGACTCGTAGCTGTCGCGGAAGAGGTACATCTCCAGCTCCGACCCGGCCTTCGCCCGGAAACCCATCTCGCGGGCGCGCTCGACCTGCCGGGCCAGCAGCCGCCGCGGCGCGATCTCGATCGCGCGGCTGTGGGAGTCGACGAGGTCGCACATCACCAGGGCGGTCTTCTCCAGCCACGCCGCCCGTCGGAGCGTCCGGCCGTCGGGAACGCAGTGGAAGTCGCCGTACCCCTTCTCCCAGCTCGTGAAGGCGTAGCCGGGGACCGGGTCCATCTCCATGTCGCAGGCGAGCAGGTAATCGCAGGCGTGGAAACCGTGCGAGGAGACGCCTTCCAGGAAGAAGCGGGCGACGAAGCGCTTGCCCATCAGGCGGCCGTAGAAATCCGGGAAGACGGCCAGCACGGTCTCGATCTCGCCCGCCTCGACCGAGCGCGCCAGATCCTCCTCCGTCAGCCGGACCGGTACGGACTTCTCCGCCGCCATCTGTCCCCCCGCCTCCCGAATCGGCGCCAGAGTCTAACCTCTGGCGCGCCGCGGCGGAGCGCGAAAACGTCGATGTTCGTCTTCGGCCCCGCTCTGGGCGAAAGTGCAAGACGCCTAGGTGGCGGCGGTCGCGGGCTCGAGGATCGCGACTCTCTTCGCGCCCGCGTCGAGCTCGGCCTCGACTCCCATCGGGATGGTCGCCTTTTCCCTCGTGTGGCCGAAGACCAGGCCTGCGAGAACGGGCTTTCCGAGGGGTCCGAGGATCTCATCGAGGACGTCGGAGATCGAGAGGTTGACCTCGTAGCTCGATTTCGACGCCGTGCACTCGGTGCAGGTGCCCCAGACGACGCCGGCGCACTCGTCGAATTTCCCGGCGAGCTTCAGCTGCGTGAGCATTCGATCCACCCTGTAAGGCGCCTCGCCGGTGTCTTCGAGGAAGAGGATCTTTCCCTTCGCGTCGATTTCCCACGGCGTTCCCATCGTCGTCGAGACGAGCGTCAGGTTCCCGCCGGCGGTCGCGCCGCGCGCCTTGCCGGGAGCGACCGCGTGGAGCGGGAACGAAGGCCAGTTCGGATCGTCCTCGGGCGGGTTCGACAGATCGCCGATCGGGTCGGAGGAGAAGAGGGCCTTCTTCAGGCTCGCGAGGGACCACGCCGGCATGGAGCCGGTCGCGACCGGCCCGTGGAAGGTGACGAGCCCGGCCTTCTTCGTGATCGCCAGGTGCAGTCCCGTGATGTCGGAGTAGCCAAGAAGCGCTTTTGGATTCCTGCGCAGGAGCTCGTAATCGATTCCCGGCAGCAGCCGCTCGGTCCCGTAGCCGCCCTCGAGGCAGAAGACGCCCGCGACCGAGGAATCGGAGAACATCGCGTGCAGGTCGTCGAGCCGCTCCTTCTCGGTGCCCGCCATGTAGCCGTGCCGCGCCTTGACGTACCGGCCCAACCGGCACTTCACTCCGAGCGCGGCCTCCATCCTGGCCGCCGCGAGGTCGATCCGCCAGGTGTCGAAGACATAGGAAGACGGCGTGATCAGGCCGACCGTGTCGCCGGGCTTGAGCGTCCTCGGCTTGACCATCGGCCGGCCCGCCGCGGCGGCCGGAGACGGCGTTGGCCTCGGAGCGGCCCCCGCCGCCAGCACCCCCGCTCCCGCCGCCCCGACCGCCCGAAGAATCTCTCGCCTGGTTTTCATGACCCCGATTTAAGCAGAACCGCCCGGGCAGCGCAGGAGCGGCTTGCCCCTGCTAGGATTGCGAACGAAACAGGGACGGGCGGAAGAAATGAAGAAGAAAACGAAAAAGAACGACACGCCGCGGAAAGCCGAGTCCCCATCGCGCCTGATCGACGCGAGGATCAAGGGGCTGGGCGACTGGCGGGGAGAGGCCCTTTCGCGCGTCCGCTCCCTGATCAAGGAGGCCGACCCCGGGGTCGTCGAAGAATGGAAGTGGCAGAAGGCGACGTCGCCGGGCGTCCCGGTCTGGTCCCACGACGGACCGATCTGCACGGGCGAGACCTACAAGAACGCGGTGAAGCTGACGTTCTTCAAAGGCGCCCGGCTGAAAGATCCCGCCCGGCTCTTCAACTCAAGCCTCGAGGGGAACGTGAGGCGCGCCATCGACATTCACGAAGACGAAAGGCTCGACGAGTCCGCGTTCAAGGCCCTCGTCCGAAGTGCCGTGGCGCTGAATACGCCGCCCCGGCGCGGCTAGCCGAAAGGGCCGATCAGAAAACCCAGCCGATCGTCACGGGGACGAACGTGAAATGGCTCCCGAGGATGAAGTTGGGGTCCGTGGAGATCTTCACGTACCGGCCTTCGATGAAGAAGGCGCCGGTGGGGCCCGCCCCGAAGGCGAACCCGATCCCGGCGTTCCACCCGAACTTGTCCTGCGTGTTCTCGATCTCGCCGGCCTGCCGCGTCGCGGAGAACTTGACCCGGTAATAGCCGCCGCCGCCGATCAGGTACGGCTTGAAAACGACGAACTTGGGCCCGATCACGAGGTTGGCGGTCCCCCCGCCGACCAGGACGTGCCCGCTCTGGCCGGCGATCGTCTTCTCGTTCATCCGCGAATAGAACGTCTCGAACCGCAGCCCGACGATCGGGGCGTTCACGGTGTAGAGCAGCGACCCCTGGTATCCCGTGCTGTAGATGTCCTTGGCGTCCTCGTACGGAAACGCCGCTCCCCCCGCGATCCCCCAGTGCATCCCCATGGACCCCTGCCCCTTCGCCGGGCCCGCCGCCAGAAACAGGATCCCGGCGCAAATCGCCGGGACGAGCCAACGCCTTGGGGTCAGGTCTACATTATACACTTTGGCACCGCCTTTGATCCCGGATCGCCTACCTCGCCTCCACCGACTTCTTCCTCGCGGCCTCGAACTCGTCTCCCTTCGTCCACGCCGGCATCGCGTCGGACCCGGCGAGGCGCGTCCCCAGCAGGAAGGCCAGGCGCGCGTCTTCGGCGGCGCCGGAGTAATCGTAACTCTCCCGGTACTCGTCCCCGGGCTGGTGGTAGATGTCCTTCTCGTAGGCCTCGAGCTGCTCGCGGCCGTAACCGGGGGGCTTGCCGATGACGTCGGTCCCGAACTTCAGGTAGGCGGCGGGCACTCCGGCTTTGGCGAAATTGAACTGGTCGGAGCGGTAAAAGCGCCCGCGGTCGGGAAACTGATCGGGGTTGACGACCCGGCCCTGGAGCCTCGCCGCCAGGATGACGTCCGCGTCCAGCGACGACTTTCCCAGGCCGATCAGCGAGATGTCGCGCGTCCGCCCGAACCAGTTGGCCTCGTCGATGTTGATGTCGGCGGCCATCTTCGAAACCGGCACCGGCGGGTGGGCGACGAAGTACTCCGACCCGAGCAGCCTCTGCTCCTCCGCGGCCACGAACGCGAAGTACACCGAGCGCCGCGGCCCCGCGCGGAGCGACGAAAACGCCTTCGCGATCGCGAGGACCGACGCGACCCCGCTCGCGTTGTCGATCGCGCCGTTGTAGATCGAGTCGTCCTCGGGCCTCGCGCCCGGCTTGATCCCGAAGTGATCGTGGTGCGCGGTGTAGACGACGGCCTCGGAGGAGAGCTTCGGGTCCCTGCCGGGAACGCGGCCGACGATGTTGCCCGACTCCACGCGCGTGATCGTGTTATCCAGCCCGAAGGTCACCTTGACGCCGAGCGGGACGGGCTTGAACGACCGGGACTCCGCGGAGGCGCGGAGCTGGTCGAGGTCCTTGCCGCCCAGCCGTGCGATGGCGCGCGAGAGGTCCTCCTGTGCCCACATCCGGATCTGGACGCGCGGAGAGCCGTCGTCCGGGAGCTCGAAGTTCTCCCCGGTCCAGGAGTTCTGGACGACCTGCCACGGGTACCCTGCCGAGGGGGTCGTGTGGATCAGGATCGCGCCCGCCGCTCCCTTCTTCGCGGCCATCAGGTACTTGTAGTCCCAGCGGCCGTACCAGAGCCGGGTCTGGCCGGCGAAAAGCTTCGGGTCGCTCTCCGGGTCGTTGTTCATCATCAGGAGGACCTTCCCGGAGAGGTCCGCGCTTTTGTAGTCGTCCCACTGGTATTCGGGCGCGACGATTCCGTAGCCGACGAAGACGATCTCGGCGTCGCGGATCTCGGCGGATGGCTTCTGGACTCCGGAGAACGCGACCAGGTTCTCGCCCGGCTTCGCTTCCGTCGAGCCGTTCTCGGACCGGAACAGGGCCGGCCCTCGGAAGCTCGCCTTCATCCCGACGAGCGGGACTTTCTGAATCCAGCCGCCTCCC
>DATFWF010000214.1:0-6452 GCA_035259605.1 Thermoanaerobaculia bacterium | reverse complement strand
TCGTCGGCCTGGCGGCGTCCCTCGCCGCCGGCGGGGCCGTGGCGACCCGGCCGGTGCGCGCGATCACGGCGGTGGCTCTTTCCTGCGGCGTGCTCTTCCTCTCCGTCGCGCTGTGCGAGGAGAGGCTGGAGCGCCGCAACCCGATCCCCGCGTGGGGCGAGCGAATCCGCGCGGAGTGCGCTCCCGGCTGCGACGGCTTTCTCGTCGGGCTGGAGGCCTACAGCCTCGACTTCTACTCGGGCGTGGAGTGGCGATGGATCGCGGATCCGGCGCGCGACGTTCCCCGCCTCGCGACGCATCGAAAGATCTTCCTGGTCCTGTGGTCGGGCCTCGAGGTGATGCTGCGCGATCTTCCCTTCCGATGGCGCGTCGTCGGGAAGGGCGAGGTCCTTTCGGGCCAGTGGGCGGCCGCCGCGATGGGACTGCGCAAGAGGGAGGGTCCCTTCTTATGGCTCTCCCTCGTCGAAATCACCCCGGACCGTTGAGCCTCGCGGGCTCGCGACTCACCAACTCTCAACTCTCTTCTGGTAGGCTCGCCCCGTCATCTCATGAAAGTCGCCTTCATCGGGACGCACGGCGTCGGCAAGACGACACTCTGCTTCGAGCTCGCCGCCTTACTCAAGAAACGCGACAAGATCGTCGAGATGGTCCGGGAGGTCGCGCGGTTCTGCCCGCTCCCGATCAACCGCGATACGACCGTCGCGGCCCAGTCGTGGATCCTCCACACCGAGATCGCCGAGGAGCTCGTCGCCGAGAACAAGGCGGAGATCGTCATCTGCGACCGGAGCGTCCTCGACAACTACTGCTACCTCCTCCAGACCGGCAAGCACCCGACGCTCGAGCCGCTGGTGAAGTGGTGGACGTCGAGCTACCATCTCCTGATCAAGGTCCCGATCGTGGGCTCGCTCCAGTTCGACGGCCTGCGCGACGTGGACATGGCCTTCCAGCAGGCGATCGACGCGACGATCGACCGGGTGCTCTCGGAATGGGAGATCGCCGTCCTGCGCCTGGACCGCGAGCGCCGTCCGTCCTGGGCCATGGACTCTCTCGAGGCGATCCTGCCCCTGCTCGGTCCGGTCCAGCAGCCCCTCTTCGAAGAGCGAGCCGACCCCATGAGTCCCCAGGGCGTTTGAAGGAACTCGGTCAGTCCGGCGGCGGCAATGGCTCGACGGGCGACGCCACCACCGTCCGCCACGCGATCGCGGAGAGCACGATCGCCCCTCCGGCCAGCGCGTAGACGCCGGGGCGCTCTCCCATCACGAGGAAGACCCAGATCGGGTTGCAGACCGGCTCGGCCATGCCGATCAACGACGCCTGCGTCGCGGACACGAGCTTCAGCCCCTTGACGAACAGGATGTAGGCGAAGGCGAGCTGGAAGACGCCGAGGAAAGCCAGGATCGCCGCGGAGCGCGGCGAGAGCGAGAGGTCCGACGCCACGAACGGGAGCAGGGCCAGCACGGCCACGACGTTTCCCCACGCGACGGCCGCCTCGGCGCCGCCTTCCTTCTCGCGCTTCAACGACAGGATCAGCCCCGCCCAGAAGAAGCTGGAGGCGAGCGCGACGAGATCGCCTCGCCCTCCCGGGCCCAGGCGGCCGACGAAGAAGAGCGCCATGCCGGCGAAGGCGACCGCCACGGCGGCGGCGTCCCGGGCGCGGAGCGGCTCGCCGACGACGAGAGGGGAGAGAAGGAGCACCCAGATGACGCCGGCGTACTGGATGAAGATCGCGTTGGCCGCGGTCGTCCACTTCGTCGCGACGACGAACGTGATCAGGCACGCGGCGTAGGTCGCCAACGCCGCGAGAAACGGCGGGTTCCACCGCCGGACCCTCGGCCGCAGGATGAGGAAGAGCGCCGCGGCGGCGAACGCGGAGCGGTAGAACGCGACCTTGAGCGGTGGCTCGGCGACCTCCTTGATCCCCAGGCCCCCGGTGGACCAGAGGAGCGCGGCCCCCAGGACCAGGAGGACGCCCTGACCTCGGGATGTCACTTCTTTTCGACGGCGTTGACGATGGCGCGGGCGACCGCCTCCGCCGCGGCGGCGCCGACGCGCAGCCTCGTAAGGATCGGCGGCGGCGGGCCGGAGGGAGAGAGCGCGAAGACGACGTCCCCGTCGAGAACGGTGTGCGCCGGCCGGACCGCGCGGGCGATTCCGTCGTGCGCCTCGATGGCGACGCGCTTCAGCGAGCCCTGCTCGAAGGGAACGTCCGTCGCCACGCAGACGAGGGTCGTGCTCGCTCCGGCATGCGGGCTCGCCTCGAGGCTCTCTTCGATCAGCGCGCGAGCCTCGAGCCACTGGTCGCCCTGCCCGCGCGCCCCGGCGATCCGGCGGCCCGTCCCCGGATCGACGACGTCGCCGAACGCGTTGACCGCCGCGAGCGCGGCGACCCGCTCTCCGCCGGGAAGCTCGATGGACGCCGCCCCGACGCCACCGCGGGACGCTCTCGCGACTCCCAGGAGCTTCCCGACCGTGGCGCCTCCTCCCGCCCCGACGCGCCCCGTCGTGATCGGGCCGTCCGCGGCGGCGTCGCAGGCCGCCTCGCCGGAAGTCTCGTCGGGATACGCGCCCGACTCGCCGACGCCCAGGTCGAAGAGGATCGCCCCTGGCACGATCGGAACGCGCGCGTTCCCGACGGCGAAGCCGACGCCGCGGCGCGCGAGCCACGACATGACCCCGTTGGCCGCCGCCAGGCCGAAGGCGCTTCCTCCCGAGAAGACGACGGCGTGGACCTCCGAGACCAGGTTTCCGGGCGTGAACACGCCGGTCTCCCTGGTCCCGGGAGCGCCGCCTCGCACGTCCACCGCCGCGATCGTCCCGGGCGGCGGCAGGATCACCGTGCATCCTGTCAGACGCTCGCCGTCCGTCCAGTGTCCGATCCTGTAACCGGGGGGGAAGCGGGCCATGGGTCCCGCTATCGTATGGGAGAAGCCGGCGGAGCTATCGACTGTCCCTTACCCGTCTCAGGCGCGAGGGGCGGCCGGCGCGCCAGCAGGCGACGCAGTCGCGGGCGCCGCGGAACGCGCGGATCCTCCGGAAGATCTCACCGCAACCCTCGCAGCGGTATTCGATCGCACGCCGGCGCCGGAACTCGGCGAGCGCGCGGGTCTCGGGCGCCGGGCCGCGCCGGACGCCGATCTGCCGGGCGAGCCTCTGGAAGAGCGGGCCGTGGCCGACCCTCGGGCCCTTGCGGCGGAACGCCCACGCGTGCGCCGCCTCGTGCCGGAGCGTCTCCTCGCGCTCGGCCGGCGAAAGGTGCGCGGAGATCGTGATCCGGTGCGGCGGGCCGTAAACGATCTCGCCGCCCGTCAGCTTCCGGCGGGACAGGCGAACCCGCGCCGGGTCGAGTCCGAAGCGTGCCGCGAGGCGGTCGTATTGGCGCTGGAGGAGCGCTTCGCCGTCCTGCACGCGGAGAGGGAAGAGGGCTTCGCTTGTGCCGGGATCCACGTCGAAGGATGATAACCGCGAGGAGGGGCGGAACCATGTTGCGAAGACTCGCGGTTCTCTCGATCGCCGGCCTTGCTTTGTCCATCGCGATGCAGGGCGCGGAAGCCGGAAGGATGATCGACTACAAGAGCGGCTCCGACACCGTCTCCGCCTACCTCTCGACGCCCGGAGGGTCCGGCAAGAAGCCCGGGCTGATCGTGATCCAGGAGTGGTGGGGCGTCAACGATTTCGTCAAGAGCAAGGCGGACGAGTTCGCGAAGAAGGGCTACGTCGCGCTCGCCCCCGACCTCTACCGGGGCAAGGTCACGAAGGATCCCGACGTCGCCCACCAGCTCATGCGGGGCATGCCCGAAGACCGCGCGATGAGGGACCTGCAGGCGGCCGTCGCGTACCTGAAGTCGCGCCCGGACGTGGACGCCACCAGGATCGGCTCCATCGGCTGGTGCATGGGCGGCGGCTACTCGCTGGCTCTGGCGTTCGCGGAGCCGCTGGCCGGCTCGGTCGTCTACTACGGCCGACTCGTCACCGACACGGCGAAGATCGCCGCCCTGAAGACGCCGCTGCTCGGGAGCTTCGGGGGGAAGGACGAGGGGATCCCGCCGGACACCGTCAAGGACTTCGAGTCGAAGGCGAAGGCGGCCGGCAAGAGCGTGGACTTCAAGGTCTATCCCGAGGCCGGCCACGGCTTCGCCTCGACGCTGGAGTACCGGGCCGGAGACGCCAAAGACGCCGACGCGAGGGCCGACGCCTTCCTGGCCCGGGTCCTCGGGACCGGGAAACGTTAAACGGAAATCGGGAAATCGGAAGAAGAAGGAGGGGCCCCGGATTCCCGGTTTCCGATTCCCGATTTACGTTTGGCGGTTCTTGTACCAGTCCGCGTTGACCTGCAGGAAATGCTTCCACTTCTCGGGGATCGTCTCCTCCGTGAAGATCGCGGTCACCGGGCACGCGGGCTCGCAGTTGCCGCACTGGATGCAGACGTCCGGATCGATGTAGAGCATTTCGGCCGTCGCGAAGTCCGTCTCGTCCTTGCGCGGATGGATGCAGTCCACCGGGCACACGTCCACGCACGCCGTGTCCTTGGTTCCGATGCACGGCTCTGCGATTATGTACATTCCCATCAGGCTCACCCCTTCAGAAAGCGCGGATTTTAGCGGGGATAGGTGTCAGGGTAAAGGTGCCTGGGAAAGACAGGCGCCGGGTGTCAGGCGAGAGCCCATTCGCGCCGGGTCCCAAAAACCGGACACCTTCGGCCTAGTTCTTGGCGACGCTGATCTGGTGAGCCAGGTTCTGCCCGTCCGGCAAGGTCGTATATCGGATCGTCACCTTGGCTCCGGGCGCCAGAGTGCCGTTGATCTTGGTGTCCTCGGTCCACACGAAGCGCATGTCGGAGCCGTCGGACACGTTGACGTTGACCGCGCGCTCGGCGGCGTTCAACTTCGTGACGTTGCCGGTCGCCGTGGACATCTTGTCGCTGCCTGGCCGCGCGGCCAGGGGAGCGAGCGAGAGCGCGAGGGCCAGGATGACGGCCGAGACGCGGATGGTCTTTCGCATGGATATCCCTCCGGGCAAGGAGAACAGCCGGAAAGGTCGCCGCATTTCGGGCGGCCGGGCGCCCCGGATTTGACAGGAGAGGAAAGCATCCCTAGAATACGCCGTTTTTATTTCACGCGCCTTGGAGGCATCTTGACGACAAAGCGCTGGACAGACACGGACACGCAGTTCCTCAAGGACAACGCGGGGAAGATGAGCGTTCAGGGCCTCGCCGAGACGCTCTCGGCCAGGATCGACGAGGTCGAGAAGAAGATCGAGAAGCTCGGCTTGAACGGCTCCGCGCCGGCTCCCGCCGCGAAGACCCCCCTGACGTTGAAGGAGCTGTCCCGCAACACCGAGAACGCCAAGAAGGACTTCGACCGCGGCATGGCCGCCCTCCAGAAGCGCAAGTTCGACGAGGCCGAGAGGAACTTCCTCGACCTGATCCAGAAGTACGCCGGCGAGAAGGAGCTCGTGGACCGCGCCCGCGTCTACCTGGCGATCTGCGAGCGGCAGAAGAAGGCGGCCGGGCCGGCACTCGTCGAGCCCGAAGATTTCTATTACGCCGCCCTCCTGGAGAAGAACCGCGGGAACGTCTCCGAGGCGATCGAGCACTTGAAGCACGCGGCCCGCAAGAACGGAGGCGGCCGGGTGGATTTCCTGCTCGCGTGCTGCTACGCGCAGAACGGCGAGGCCGGAACGGCCATCGAGCACCTGCGGCGCGCCATCGAAGAGGACCAGCGCCACCGCGTCCTGGCCCGCCACGACAAGGACTTCGACCCCGTCCGCGACAGCCCGGAATTCCAGGACCTGCTCGCGTCCTGACGCCGGGACGCCCCTCTATACTCGGGGGGTGAAGAAGGGCCCTCCCTCGAAGAAGCGCCGGCCGGCGGCGGCCCGCGCGGCCCGTCCCTCGGTCATCCTCCTCGCCACGGGCGCCGGCATGAACCTGCGCTCGTCCCGGCCGGGAGTCCTCCATCGCGTCGGCGGCAGGACCCTTCTCGAGGCCTCGCTGGAGACCTGCGCGGCCCTCTCGCCCGCCCGGACCGTCGTCGTCATCGGGCCGGCGCGCCGGGAGATCGAGGACCTGCTCGCCGGCCGGCCGGTCACGCTTCTCGTCCAGGATCCCCCGGCGGGGACCGCCGACGCGGCGCGCCGGGCGATCGGGGTCCTTCCCCGGTCCACGAGCGCGGTGCTCGTCCTGCGCGCCGACGTGCCGCTGCTCCGCGCCGAGACGGTTCGCGGCCTCGTCCGACGGCAGCGGGAAGGCCGGCTCGACCTGACGGCCCTTTCGTATCGCGCCCCCGACGGGAACGAGAGCGCCCGCGCCGGCGTCTACTGCTTCGCGATGCGCGCTCTCGAGAAGGCCCTCGGCGGCCTCGCCGGCGCGGCGCGCCGTCAGTCGGACGCCGACCTGTCGGCCGCCGCGGATCTGCTCGAGGGGGAGGGAAGGATCGAGGCGGTCGAGGCGGGGG
>DATFWF010000213.1:0-13078 GCA_035259605.1 Thermoanaerobaculia bacterium | reverse complement strand
CCCTTGGGGCCCTGACGACGATTCCCGCCGCGATGAAGCTCCGCAGATCCGCCCGCCGCGGATTCCTCTGGAGGGCGGCCTAGGCCCGGAGCCGGAGAGGGCGGCGCGATCTCGCCACCCGTGAGCGGAAGCTCTCCGCGAAGAGCTCGCACGGCAAGAGCGTCTGCTATCGTCCCTTCCGCAATGAACAGCCGAGGAGACCGGGTTGTCCGGCTCCTGCTCTGCGGCGCGCTCGCGGCGTGCGCCACGCCGGCGCGCGGCGGGGACGAGCCCGCGAAGGCCACCCCGGACCCCGCCTCGTCGTGGACATTCGTGGTCGGCGGCGATTCCCGCAACTGCGGCGACGTCGTGATGCCCGCGGTCGCGGCGGGGGCGGTCTCCAACGGCGCGGCCTTCTACTGGCACCTGGGGGACTTCCGGGCGCTCCATGATTTCGACGAGGACCTGCTTCAGGCCCGCAAGGTCGCCGGACTGAGGCCCCCGACGATCCTCGATTACCAGCGCATCGCCTGGGACGATTTCATTCAGAGCCAGGTCGCGCCATTCGGCGCGATCCCGGTCTTCCTGGCGATCGGCAACCACGAGCTGGTCGCGCCGAAGTCGCGCGGCGATTACCTGGCGCAGTTCGCCGACTGGCTGAACGCCCCTCCGATCCAGAGCCAGCGGCTGAAGGACAATCCCAGGGACCGCCGGCTCAAGACCTACTACCACTGGGTCGAGAGGGGCGTGGACTTCATCTCGCTCGACAACGCGTCCAACGACCAGTTCGACTTCGAGCAGACGATCTGGCTCGAAGGGGTCGTGGACCGCGCGATCGCCGACCCCTCGATCACGGCGCTCGTGGCCGGGATGCACGCCGCGCTGCCCGACAGCCTCGCCTCCGACCACAGCATGAGCGACTGGGCGCAGGGAGAGAAGAACGGGCGCAGGGTGTATGCCGCGCTACTGAAGGCGCAGAAAGCGGGGAAGAAGGTTTCCGTTCTCGCAAGCCACTCTCACTTCTTCATGAGCGGCATCTTCGATTCTCCCTACTGGCGCGAGCACGGCGGCGTCCTGCCGGGTTGGATCATCGGGACGACGGGCGCCATTCGCTACGCCCTGCCTCCCTCGGCCACCAAGGCGAAGGAGGCGAGAACGAACACTTACGGGTACCTGGTCGCGACGGTCCATCCCGACGGCGCGATCGGGTTCGACTTCCGGGAGATCCGGGAGTCCGACATCCCGGCGGAGGTCGCGTCCCGCTTCACCTCTCCCTTCGTCCACCAGTGCTTCGTCGAGAACATCTTCGTCGGAAACGTCGGGAACTGATGCCGGCGTAGCGGGCCTTTTCCCCCCGGCTCACTCGTAGCGCAACGCGTCGATCGTTTCGAGTTCCGCCGCCTTGTACGCCGGGTAGAAGCCGAAGAAGATTCCCACCGCGCCGGCGAAGAGGAACGCCAGCAGGATCGAGGGCGCCGAGATGAGCACCGGCCACCCCTCGGCGCTGGCCAGGGCGTGCGATCCTCCGATTCCCAGCGCGACGCCGACGAGGCCGCCGAGAAACGCGAGCACCAACGCCTCGACCAGGAACTGCACCAGGATGTCCAGGCCGCGCGCCCCGACGGCCCGGCGAATGCCGATTTCCCGGGTCCTCTCGGTCACGGAAACGAGCATGATGTTCATGATTCCGATTCCGCCCACGAGGAGGGACACCGCGGCGACGCTCGCCAGGAGGGCTCCGAGCGTCCGGGAGGTGGCGGTCGCCGCGGCCACGATCTCCTCCTGGCTTCGGACCGTGAAGTCGTCCTCTTCCGGGTTTCCGATCTTGTGGCGCTGACGCAGGAGCCCGGCCACTTCCTCCTCCGCCGCGCGGAGCGCCGTCCCGTCCCGCGCCACGGCGATGATGGACGTCAGCCGGTTCTTCTTGTAGAGCCGCTGGAGCTGCGTCGTCACCGGAACGAGGACGACGTCATCCTGATCCGCCCCGCGCGCGGACTGGCCCTTCCGCGAAAGGACGCCGATCACTTTCAGAGGCACGCCGGCGATGCGGACGTAATCCCCTTCCGGATCGTCGCTGCCGAAAAGCTTCTCGACCACCGTCGCGCCGAGCAGGCAGACCTTCGCCGATCCCTTCAGGTGCTGCTCGTTGAAGGACTCGCCCGCTTCCAGGGGCCACGACCGGATCTCCAGATAGCTGGCCGACACGCCCTGCACGTGGGTGTACCAGTTCTGGTTCCGCGCGATGACCTGGAGCGTCTTCTCGAGAACGGGGCTCGAGGCCGAGAGCGACGGGCAGTCCGTCAGGAGGGCTTCCCCGTCCTCCACGGTGAGCGACTGGGCCGAGCCGGTTCCGGCCCGCACGCCCCCCGACGCCTGCGATCCCGGCGTCACGAGGACGATGTTCTCGCCGAGCGTCGCGATCCTTTCTTCGATCTGGGCTCGCGCTCCGGAGCCGATCGCGACCATCACGATCACGGCCCCGACGCCGATGATCACGCCCAGCATCGTCAGGGTGCTGCGCAGCCGGTTGCTCCCGAGGGCGCGCCAGGCGATCGGAACCGACAGGAACGGGCTCATCGTACCGGGGACTTGCCGGCCGGCGCCGAAGTCTTCTGCCCCGACGCATCGCCGGAACGGGCTCTCACGATGACGACGCCCTTCTCGTCGAGCCCTTCCTTGATTTCGGTGTAGGCGCCGTCCGTGATGCCGATCTTGACGCGCTCGGGATCCGGGGAGCCGTTCTTCCAACACCAGATCGTGACGTGGCTCTTCTGGCGCTTCCCCTTCTTTGCTTCCCCGGGCGAAGCGTCCTCCGCATCGGGGCCGTTCTTGCGAAAAGAATCCGGCGGACGGAATCGCAGCGCCGCGTTCGGCACCGCCAGGACTCGCTTCTTCTTCGCCGTCACGATCGTGACGTTCGCGGTCATGCCCGGCCTCAGGCGCTGCTCCGAGTTGTCGACCTGGATGACGGAGCCGTAGGTGATCACGCCCTGGACGTTCTCGGGGCTGTTACGGATCAGCTGGACGACTCCTCGGAACGTGGACTGCGGGAACGCGTCCACCGTGAACACCGCCTCCTGCCCCTCGGCGACCTGACCCACGTCCGCCTCGTCCACGTTCGCCACGATCTGGAGTTTCCCGAGGTTGTCGGCGATGGTGAAGAGCGTCGGGGCCTGGAGGCTCGCCGCGACCGTCTGTCCCTCCTCCACGTTGCGGGAGATGACGACGCCGTCGATCGGCGAGAGAATCCGCGTATTGGCGAGGTCCACGCGGGCCTGGCTCAGATTGGCCTCCGCCTGCTTGAGGTCGGCTTCCGCCTGGGCCAACTTCGTCTTCGCGGCGTCCAGGTCGGCCTGCGACCCGATCCGGTCCTTGAAGAGCTGCTGGACACGTCGGAAGACGCTCCCGGCGTCCACGACGGCCGCGCGCGCCTTCGCGACCTGCGCGTCGGCCTGGTCCGCGCGCGCCTTGAAGGAAGAGGGCTCGATCTGCGCCAGGACCTGGTTCTTCTTCACCCGGTCGTTGTAGCTCGCCGACAGGGTCTGAATCCGGCCGGACACCTGGCTGCCGACCACGACCTTGACGATCGGATCGAGAGTCCCGGTGGCGGTCACGGTCGCGCTGATGTCGCGGCGCGTCACCGGGGACGTCACCAGATCGAGCCGCGGGTCGGAGGTTTTCCGAAGGAAGCCCCAGGCGAGCGCGGCGGCCGCCGCGGCGACGAGGAGCAGGGCGGCCCGGCGAGCGGTCTTCACGCGGCACCCGGAAAGAACGGCATCGCGCGCCCTCGCGCGCCCCTCTCGTCGAGGCCGGCGAGCTCGAGCAGCTCGAGCCCGGAATGGAGCGCGCCGTCGAAATCGAGAGCGGCCCGAGCGCGCGTCCTCAGATCTCCGCGGGACCAATTGAGCGCGGCGGCGATTTCTCGCCGGAGACTTTCCGGCTCGAGCCGCTCCGGAGGGAGCAGCCGCAGGAGTCCCAGCCGGGCGAAGGCCTTCGCCCGAAGCAGCTGCTCGGTACGCGGAACGACGCGAGGGACGCAGACGGTCGGAGTGCCGCTGCGAACGGCTTCGACGAGCGTGTTGTATCCGCCCATGGAGACCAGCGCGTCGACCTTCCCGAACCACTGGGCAAGGCCGGGGAGAAAGCTCCGGAACGCCGCGCCGGCGTCGAGCGCGTGCGCTTCCAGCGCCCTGCGGTCGCCCTCGTGAGTCTGCGGGCCGCACACGACCACGGAGTTCCAGCCCGCTCCGGCGCTGGCCTTCAAGAAACCGTCGAGCACTTCGATTCCATCCTGACCGCCTCCGGCTGTGCCCAGGACCGTGGGGCGATCCTCGGGGAAAGACGGCAGCGCATCGGCGGACCGCCAGCGGCGTCGCGTCCGGTTCACCACGTAGCCGCAGAACACGGTCTTCTCGGCAATCGCCGGAGGAAACCCGTACTCGGCGATGGGATCGAAGACGTCCCGGCACCCGTAGACCAGAACGCGGTCGTAGTGCTCGGGGATCCGACGGGCCAGATCCTGCCGCTCCCATTCGGAACCGACCGTGGGCGGATCGTCGATGATGTCGCGAAGTCCGAGAGCCGTCCGACCGCCCCTCCTCCGAGTCACCTCGAGGGCCGGGAGGAGCTCGTTGCCGACTCCGAAGGGATGCTTGTCCGCGAGGAGAACGTCCGGGCGAAACGACTCGACCGCCGCCCGGAGGATCGCCGACCGAATGGCTACGTGGTCGGCGAGCGAGATCGGGAGCCGTCTCCCGACATAGAAGTCGTTGTTGACCTTTCGGATCCCGGGAAGCTTCAGGATTCCGACGTTCTGCGGGATGCCGAGAAAGCTGATCGGCTGCACGCTCGTCGCCACGAGGACGGCTGCGTTCGGTTGGAGCCGCGTGATGGCGTCCGCCAGGGCCAGGTTTCGTCGGGTGTGGCCCAGCCCCAGCCCGTCGTGCGAATAGAACAAAAACCTCATAGGAGCGCCCCTGCGCTTCGGGATTGAGTAACCCCCCCTGTTTGAAATATAGACGAAGGCTGTCGATATTTCATACATTCTTAACGGGCGTCTTAACCCGGTGGCCGTTCGATGAAGGTTCTCTACATTTGCGCCGACCTTGGAATCCCCGTCCTCGGAAGGAAGGGCGCGGCCACGCATGTGCGAAACCTCGTCGCGGCTCTTCAGCGGTCCGGGCATACTGTCGTCGTCGTGGCCCCTTCGGCGATGAAATCGCCGTTCGAGGAGCCGGATCGGCTTGCCGCCTCCCGCCTCCTCACGCTGCCACCCGGAAACGCCACCGTCAAAGCCGTGATCTCGCTCAAGGAGACCCTCGAGCGATTCGGCGTCGAGAGCGCGCTTCCGGGAGACATTCGCCGGCTGCTCTATGACGAGGAGCTTTTCCCGAAGCTTTTCCGGCGCTTCAAGGACGACCCCCCCGACATCATTTACGAGCGCGGCGCGATGTTCGGGTCGGCCGGAGCGCGGCTGGCCGCAGCGCTCGAGCGTCCCCTCCTCCTGGAGCTCAATGCCCCGCTCTCCCTGGAGCAAACGGCATACCGGCATGGCGCGCTCGGAGACCTCGCCGCCGCGGCCGAAAGGTGGACGCTTTCGAAGGCCGATGCCGTCCTGGCCGTGTCGGCCCCCCTCGCGGAGCACGTCGCTTCCCTGGGGACCCCGACCGAGAGGATCCATGTCCTGCCTAACGGCGTGGATCCGTCGATCTTTCACCCGGGCTCTCCGGACCCGGCCACGAGATCGCGCTGGGGACTCGATGGAGGGCCGGTGCTCGGTTTCGTCGGCGGTTTCCGCCCGTGGCACGGCGTGGAATTCCTGCCCCCGCTCTTCGAGAAGCTGGCGCGGCGGCACGAAGGCCTGCAGCTTGTGATCGTGGGCAACGGTCCGTTGAAGAGCGCCACCTTCTCCGAGATCTCGAAACGGGGTCTCGCTTCGAGAACGGTGCTGACGGGGTCGATCCCTCAGGACGAGGTGCCGCCGCTCCTGCGGGAGTTTGCCGCGGCGCTCGCTCCCTACCCGCGTCCCGAGCATCCTTTCTACTTCTCGCCGCTGAAGCTCTTCGAATACATGGCCTGCGGCGCCCCGGTGGTCGCCTCGGCGATCGGCCAGATCGCGGAGGTCGTCCAGGACAGCAAGACCGGCTTTCTCTGTCCGCCGGGAGACCTGGACGCCTTCGAAGCCGCCTGCAACAGGCTGCTGTCGGACCCGTCTCTGCGCCGCTCGGTCGGCGAGGCGGCGGCGCGCGAGGTCGCGCAACACTACACCTGGGACGTGAACGCCCGCCGCGTCTCCGAGATCGCACGGACCCTGATCGAAAGCCGCGCGAAGGAATCATGAGCCGCCTTCGAGTCGCCTACGTGCTCAACGTCTTCCCGAAGATCTCGGAGGCCTTCATCGCGGACGAGCTCGCGGAGCTCGCGCGGCGAGGCGTCGAGGTCCGGATTCTCTCGCTGCGGCTTCCGGCCGACGAGCCCCGGCACGACGTGATCGCCCGGGCTCGCCTGCTCGAGCGGACCTCCTACGAAGAAGCGCCGTACCGCGAAGCCCTGCGCCGGTTCCGGCCGCACCTCGTCCACGCGCACTTCGCGCGGGAGGCGACGGCGAAGGCGCGGGAGATCGCCGGGGAGCTCGACTGTCCCTTCACGTTCACGGCCCACGGATACGACGTCTACCGCCGGCCGCCGGAGGATTTCGCGGCCCGCGCCGGCGCGGCCGCCGGTGTCGTGACCGTCTCCCGCGCCAATGCGCGGCACATCGAGCGGAACTTCGGCGTTCCCGCGGCGCGCCTGACGGTGATTCCCTGCGGCGTCGACACGGAGCGGTTCCGCCCGGCGCCGGGCGCCAGGCCCGAACCTCCGCGAATCCTCTGCGTCGCGAGGCTCGTCAAGGTCAAGAATCACGAGCTGCTCCTTCGAGCCTGCGCCCTCTTGAGGGACCGCGGGCGCGAGTTTCGCTGCGTCCTGGTCGGAGACGGCGCCGAGCGCGGGGAGCTCGAGGCACGGCGAGCCGAGTTCCACCTCGAGGACATCGTCGAAATGAGGGGCGCCGCCCCGAGGGAGGAGGTGCTCGAACGCTGGCGCGAGGCGGCGATCGGGGTCCTGACGAGCTCGAGCGAAGGAATGCCCGTCGCGCTGATGGAGGCGGCGGCCTGCGGAGTCCCGGTCGTGGCCACGGCCGTTGGCGGCCTGACGGAGCTCGTCGAGCACGGCAGGACGGGACTCCTGGTGCCGGCCGGGGACGCCCCCGCTCTGGCGGCGGCGCTCGAAAGGCTCCTCACCGAACCGCAGACCGCCCGCGAAATGGGCCTCGCCGCCCGCCGCCGGGCCGAGGAGCTCTTCTCCGTTCGCCGCGAAGTGGACGCTCTCCTCGCCCTTTGGGACCAGGTCCTCGACCGAAGGCAGACGGCGTGAGCTCCCCCGCTCTCGACCGGTTCGACGCCGCGGCCGACCCCGCGCTGCCGACCCTCGCGCTGGCCCTCGATCCGGAAGTCGTCCGGCGCGAGTTTCTCCGCCTGCCCCGGCTATCGGGAGGTCCCGGAGGGCGCCTGCGCGTCGCGGCCATCCGCGTGACGCGGCACAAGCCGGGGAGGCGCTGTCTCGTCGAATACGACCTCGAGGTCGAGCGGGAAGGCGGGGTCGAGGCCTTCACGGTCATCGGCAAGATCCGCGTTCACCGCTTCGGAAAGTCCGGCCACCGGCTGCTGTCCGCGCTCTGGCGGACCGGCTTCGACGAGAGAAGCCCGGACGGAATCTCCGTTCCTGAGCCGATCGGCGTCGTCCCGGCCTTTCGCATGTGGATGCAGCGCAAGGCGTCGGGACGGCCCGCCTCGCAGCTCCTGCAGCCCGGCGAAACGGCTCTGGCCCGCCGGATCGCCGAGGCGGCTCGCAAGCTCCATCTCTGCCGCGTTCCGGCCGAGAGCCGGCATGGGATGGCCGATGAGCTTCGTATCCTGGGCGAGTGCCTCGAGAAGGTGGCCCGCTCCGAGCCGCGCTGGCGGAGCCGTTGCATGCGACTGAAGAAGGCCGGGGAACGCCTGGGAAACGCTGTCACCGGGCTTCCGCCGGCCGGAATCCATCGCGACTTCTACGCCGATCAGGTTCTGGTTGACGGAGACAGCCTGGTGATCCTGGACTTCGATCTCTACTGCACGGGCGACCCCGGGCTCGATCCCGGGAACTTTCTCGGGCACGTGACCGAGCAGGCTCTTCGCACGCGCGGCGACCCGTACGCCCTGGCCGACTTCGAAGAGGCTCTCGAAGAACGTTTCGTCGAGCTTTCGGGCGAATCGGCGCGCGCCTCGCTCAAGGCCTATGCGGCCTTGACGCTGGCTCGGCACGTCTATCTCTCGATGCTCTTTCCCGATCGGCGCCCGCTGACGCAAGACCTCCTGAGCCTTTCCGAGGAACGGGTGTCGGCGTGCCTTCCCCCGGGGGCCTCCCGATGATGAGCGTTGCCGAAAAGAAAGGCGGCCGGCTCGCTCAGATCGTCCGGCATCAGCTCTCCAGCTCGAAGTGGAGCCTCGCCTGGGCCGGCACCTGCACGCTCGGCCTGACTCTCTCCGAGCTCGCCCGACCCTGGCCCCTGAAGATCATCTTCGACAATATCCTGCTCGGAAAGCCCCTTCCGAGGTCGATGTCGTTTCTTCACGGGCTGCTGCAGCTCGGCAAGACCGCCTCGATCATCGCGGTGTCGAGCCTGATCGTGGTCATCGCTCTGCTCCGCGGGGTCTTTGCCTATTCCCAGGTTCACGTCACCGCCAGCCTCGGCAACCAGATGGTCCACAGGTTGAGGAGAGAGCTCTTCGGACATCTCCAGCGCCTCTCGCTCTCGTTCCACAACCGCGCCCGCGCGGGCGAGCTCCTGACGAAGATCGCCAGCGACACGAACGCCCTGAAGGACATCTTCGCGGAATCAATCGTCACGGTTTTCTCGCAGCTGCTGACACTCGCCGCGATGGTGGTCATCCTGTTTCTGCTCGACTGGCGCCTGACCCTCGTCGTCCTCGCCACCGTGCCGTTCCTCGGCGCCAACCTTTTCGCCCTCTACCGCAAGGCTCGCGGCATCGCGCGACAGCAGCGCAAGAAGGAGGAGACGATCGCCGGCCGCATCAGCGAGGTCCTTTCCAGCGTGCCGCTCGTCCAGGCCTTCGGGCGGGAGCGGTACGAGGAGGAGCGATTCGGAACCGAGAGCGCGGCCTATCTGGAAGAGAGCATCCGCAACGACCGGATCGAGGCGGCTTCGGCGCGAGCCGTCGAGGTCATCAGCGCCGCGGGGACCTGGATCGTCGTGCTCTTCGGCTCGCTCGCGGTTCTGCGGGGGAACCTGACGATCGGGGTCATTCTCGTCTTCGTGTCGTACCTCAACGGCATGTACCGGCCCATCCGCAACCTCGCGAAGCTCTCGACGCAGCTCTCCAAGGCGTCGGTCAGCGCGAGTCGGATCGCGGAGATCCTCGAGCGGGAGCCCGAGATCCAAGATGCCCCGGACGCCGTCGAGGCGCGGGACTTTCTCGGCGAAGTCGTTTTCGACCGCGTCTCCTTCGGCTACGAAGGCGCGGAAACGCTTCGCAGGGTCTCGTTTCGAATCGCGGCTGGAGAGCGGGTGGCCGTCGTGGGCGCCTCGGGAGCCGGCAAGTCCACGCTGGTCAGCCTGATCCTGCGTCTCTACGAGCCGCTGGAAGGGGCCATCTCGATCGACGGCGTGGACATTCGCCGGTTCACGCGGGAATCTCTGCGCCGCGAGATCGGTCTCGTTCTGCAGGGTTCCATCCTCTTCGGGACGAGCGTCCGGGAGAACATCGCCTATGGGAAGCTCGACGCGACGATGGAGGAGATCGTCGCGGCCGCGAGGGCCGCCAACGCGGACGAGTTCATCGAAGGACTCCCGGAGGGCTACGACACCATTCTGGGTGGTCGCGGCTCGACTCTCTCCGGCGGGCAGCGGCAGAGGCTTGCCATCGCACGCGCGCTCGTCCGGCGGGCGTCGATTCTCCTGCTGGACGAGCCCATGACCGGCCTGGACGTGGCTGCGGAGGCGAAGCTGAATGAAGCACTCGATCGCCTCATGGCCGGCAAGACCTGCATTCTCATCACCCATGACCTGAAGGCCGCATCCCAGGCGGACCGTGTTCTTCTCCTGGAAGCGGGGCGAATCGCCGACTCCGGAACGCACGACGAACTTCTCTCGCGCAGCCCGCTGTACCGGCGCCTTCTCGAACTGGCGGATGCGGCCTGGCTCGCCGCTTCCGAAAGCTAGCGGGTCGGGTCAGCTCCTCGCCGGCCCCTGGAGCTTTCCGGCGACACGCCCCACGATCTTCTCCAGAAGGCGGCTGGTCTCCGAGAGGGTGTACCGGGACAAGCACCGCTCCCGAGCCCGCTGGCCCATCTCCCGACTCTCGACGGAGTTGTCGAGGACGTCGGAGATCGATTCGGCCAGCGCCTCCACGTCTCCGGGAGGGGTGAGACGCCCGCAACCCTCGAGCACGATCGGAAGATCGGAAACCGCGCTCGCGACGATCGGCCGCGCGGCGGCCATGGCGTCGAAGACTTTCATCGGCATCTGGTAGTCCGCGGCCTCACGGGCCAGCTGCGGGATCGCAATGGCATCCGCCGCCACCAGCAGCTGCGGAAGGTCGCCGTAGGGCAGGAGAGGGATGCGATGAAAACTTAGCCCATCCCACTCGGGACCCCCAAGGTCGATGGAGCGGCAGGCGACCGCGAGCTGCGCGCCGGGAATGCGCGCCACCGCGAGCGCCAGCTCCTTCAATCCCTTGTGCCCGCGCGGCGTCCCGGCGAAAAGAACCGTCGGGCCCATGAAGCCGAAGGCGCGGCGCGCCCTCTCGCGGTCGATCCTGGCCGGATCGAAGAGATCGGCGTCGACGCCGTGGTAAACGACCTCTCCCTGGAATCGGCGGGCGAGCGCGGTCGAGGACGCGGTCACGGCCGCGGCGGCACCCGTGGCGCGGGAGAGAAGCGAGACATAGACCATGGATCCGGGACGGGAGAGATCCGTCGTGAGAGGATCGTCGCTCCAGGTCGACCGTGGAGCAAGGGCCGCTTCCAGATCGTCGACGTCCAGGATCACCGCCGCCCCGCGTTTCTCCGACGCCACGAGAGCCGCGCCGAACGAAGCAAGGTGCGGTTTGACGGCGATGAGAACGTCGCCGTCGGCTCGCTCCACGAGCTCGACGAATCTGGGGAAGAAATCCGGGAATCGCCTCTTCTTGACCGAGACGATCGGGACATCTCGCGGAAGCGCCGCCCATGGTCCTGCCCGCGCCACGGGGCCGATCAGAGTCACGTCGGCGAAGCGGGATGCGGCTTGCGCGAGCCGGTGCGCGCGCATCGCCGCATTCGAGGAGAGGTTGTGCGTCAAGACCGTGATTCTCATGGAAGCCGCCGGAGCGCTTCCGCGGTGAGACGCGGGACGAGGTGCGCCTCCGCGGGCCACAGCTCGATGAAGCCGTGCGCGATCCGCACGAGAGCCGCCGCGACGTGGAAATCGAGTCGGGGTGCGAGCTTCACCTCCGGTCGCAGACCTTCGTAAGTTCTCACGGCACGGTCGAGGATTCGCCAGTCATCGATGCCGGATCGGAGCCCTTTCGCCCAACACCAGGTCCCGAAATATGCGACGTCGCGCGCCGGATCGGCGAGCTGGAGCCGATCCCAGTCGATGAGGACATGCCGCCGGATGCCGACCAGGACGTTCCTCGGCGAAAAGTCTCCGTGGCAGGGGACGAGCTCGGCGTCTCGCGGACGGCTCGCCTCCAGGGTCTCGGCGACCCGAGCAAGATCCGGACCGAAATGCGGGGCGAGCACCCGGACGCGCTCCACCTTGCGCCGCACGGACAGGACGAGCTTCCTGGCGTTCCGCAGCCGCGGTGCGGCGATCCCGGAGCGATGCAGATCCGCGGCGAGCCGCATCGCGGGCTCCAGGTGTTCCTCCAGTGTTCCGAGCTCGAGGAGCGTTTGCCCCTCGAGGTGCTCCATGACGAGAGCTCCCCGATCGACGCCAGGAAGGGGCACATATTCGATCGGCCTCGGCAGGCCAGGGGACCGACGGCCTCGCCCGAAGGAAGAGCGCCAGAGGACCGTCATGTTCTGGAAGGCAGTCTCACCCGCGAAGCCCGGATAGACCTTGACGAGGACGGCTGAACCGTCGGCCGCGGTCATGGGGAAAACCTCGCGGTCCGGACGCCCCACGGGGAACCGGGTGACGCCTTCGAGCTTGGGCGCGTAGCCGTGGCTGCCCAATACCTCGAGGACGCTCACGGCCTCATGTGCGTCGTGCTAGCGAAGCGCCGGGCTGACCTGCCTTCGTGAAGCCGCCAGCACCTGGCCGACCATCACGAGGATTCCGACATCGCGCAGGAGGACCCATTTCATGTCCGTCAGCTGCTCCTCCCGGCTTTTGCCCGCGGCGTGAACGTCGAAGCAGCCGCAGTCTACGGCGTGGCCGCGGGCGAGGTTGACTCCGATGGCGGCGAGGAAGACGAGGATCAGCAGGCCGCAGACGACCGCGGCCTCGCGGCGCCAGACGCCCAGGATCAGCGCGAGCCCGGCGAGGATCTCCACCCAGGGCATGACGAGCGCCATCGCGTTGACGAGCGACCCCGGAACGAGCCGGTAGTTGTAGATCATGTGGGCGAAGGACGGCGGATCGGCGATCTTCGGAAGCGCGGCGACGAGGAAGATCGCGCCGAGCGCGATCTGGACGCGGATCGTCAGCCAGGGGTGCGTCAGCCAGCTCACGGGTTCGCGCCCTTGTTCGCGGGAAGACCGCGCTTGCTCCAGCCGGGAAAGCCGTCCTTGTAGATGTAGAGCGCGTTGAACCCGACCATGTAGAGCTTCTCGGCGAGCATGTGCGAGTCCTCGCAGTCGCCGCCGCTGCAGTAGATGACGATCGGCGCGTTCTGGTCGAGACCCTCGTCGAAGAAGGCTTTGACGCGGCCGTCGATGTCCGACTCCCAGACGGGGAAGCTCCTCGCGCCCGGGATGTGCCCCTCGGCGTAGACGGAGCTGCGCCGCGCGTCGAGGAAGAGCCGGCCCTCCTTGTGGAGAGCTTCGGCGTCGTCGCCCCCGATCTCGACGGAGGCCT
>DATFWF010000212.1:0-10641 GCA_035259605.1 Thermoanaerobaculia bacterium | reverse complement strand
CCGGCGGCTCCGGCAGCGGCGGCGTCGGCGGAGCCCTCCGGGAAGACCGCGGTGCCGCCGCTCGAATCGGGCGCGCGCCTGGCCAACGTCTCGTATACCCCCGCCGACGCCCAGGGGCGGATCGGCGTGTCCTTCGACATGGAGTCGCGGCGCACGATCGTCGGGCGCCCCGAAGACCCGGAGATGGCGAAGCTCCTCGCCTACCTCGTATCGCGCTCGACGCAGACCTCGGGCGAGAAGTCGCAGGCGATCGAGCAGGTCTCCAACAGCTACGCCTCGAAGTCGGTCCCGGCGTCGCCCGAGATCGTGCGCGCGCTGACCGCGACGCTGAAGCGGGACCCGAACCCCGGCGTCCGCAAGAAGGCCGCCGACGCGCTCGCGGCGTTCCCGATCTCGCCGGAGATCCGCGCCGCGTTCCTGGAAGCGCTCTCCGCCGACCGCAACCCGGCGGTGCGCCTCGTGGCCGTCGAGGCCCTCGCGGCGTCGGCCAAGGAATCCCCCGATCCGCGCACCATCGAGTCGCTGCGCGAGAAGGCGTTCGATCCCGCCGAGAACGGTTTCGTCCGCGCCAAGGCCGCGTCGGCTCTGAAAGGAATGGAGTTCTAAGAACCCCATGACGACTTCAGCGTCTCTCCGAATGATGACCGCTCACGCTCACGGACGCTCCGATCGCGTCGGGCTCTGGATCGCGCTGGCGCTCGGCGCGCTCCTGATGCTCGCGGCGGCGCTGGCCGGGGCCGAGGAGAACGGCGTCACCGTCAAGCGCACCGACCACTTCAACGCCACGCTGTCCCCGGGCGCGACCCTGCGCGTCGACAACATCTCGGGCGACATCGCCGCCGCCGCCGGGAAGGACTTCTCGGCCACCGTCTCGATCTCGGTGACCGCTCCCACCAAGGAACGCGCCGAGGAGATCCTTCGGGCGACCACCATTCAGCAGAAGCGCGAGGACCAGGACCTGACGCTGAAGTCGATCTGGCCGTACTCGGAGACGGGCTACTGGAAGAAGAAGAGCGGCGAGCGCTACCGCTACCGCGGTCCGGGCGAGTCCCGCTGCGAGGACTGCAAGATCACCGCGCATTACCAGGTCACGCTGCCGCAGGGAGTCCACGCGGTCTTCCACACGGTCAACGGCGAGGTGCGCTCCGACGGGCCGGACGCCGACCTGGAGCTGCGGAGCGTCAACGGACCGGTCCTCGTGCGCGGAGGACGGCGGGCGGTGTCCGCGGAGAGCGTCAACGGCAAGATCGACATCGCGATGCAGGCGCTCCCCTCGCTGGCGGCGCTGCACGCCAAGACCGTCAACGGCTCGGTCCTCGTCACGCTCCCGAAGGACGCGCGCTTCGACCTCTCGGCTTCGACGATGAACGGCACGATCTCCTCGACCTTCCCGCTCCCGGTGAGGGCTTCGGCGGAGACTCCCGAGCCTCCCGAGCCGCCCCAGCCTCCCCAGAAGACCGAAAAGCCAGAGAGGCCCGAGGCCAGGCGCTCTCCCCGCCGTGTCGTCGTGCGCGAGGACGGCGACGACGTCGTGGTGGACATCGAGGCGCTGCAGAAGGAGATCGAGCAGTCCATGAAGCAGGTCGAGGTGCAGCTGCGCGACGCGGAGCGCGACTACAGCCGCGAGATGCGGCGGGTGAAGATCCTGCCCCTCCACCGCGACTACTCCGGGGCCATCGGCCAGAACGGCGGGAAGCTCCAGCTCTCCACACTCAACGGATCCATCGCCGTCCTCGCGGCGGGCACGAAGGAGAGCGAGGCGAAGACCCTCCTGCCCGAGCGGCGCGGCTATGCGATCACGATTCCCGAGATCCGGGTCAACCCCCGGGTCGTCGTCCGAAGCGTTCCGCGCGCCGCGGTCGTGCCGGGGCTGCCGGGCGAGGACCAGGTCGTGACCCGGGGCGACGTTGCGGGAGACTTCCTCGCGACTTCCGGCGGCGGCACCTACCAGATCGGCAGGGTCTCGGGCAACGTGAAGATCGTCACGCACTCCGGGGAGATCCACGTCGCATCGGCCGGCGCGGGGGCCGACCTGACGACGTACGGCGGCGACATCCAGATCGGCCCGGTCACGGGCGACCTGAAGGCAAAGACGCTGGCCGGGGAGATCCGGGCCGGCGCGGTCACCGGGACGATTACGCTCGAGACCTCGGGAGGGGACATCCGTGTCGAGAACGTCGGGGGCGCCGCCAGCGTCCGCACCGGCGGGGGCGACATCGTCCTGCGCGGAGCGCGGGGCAGCATCGAGGCCGAGTCCGGCGGCGGAGACGTCCGGCTGACGATCCTCGGCCGCGAGGCTCGGGGCGGAGTCTCGGTCCGGGACGCGGGAGGGGACGTGACGCTGACCGTTCCCCCCGACTTCAGGGCCGACGTGGACGTCGAGGTCCAGGACGCGGACGACCAGGAATCCCTCATCCGGTCCGACTTTCCGGAGATCTCCGTGACCCGCAACCGCAGCTCCCAGCGGGGAGCCGGGGCGATCAACGGCGGAGGCCCGAAGGTCGTCGTGCGCACCCACTCCGGAACGATCCGCCTCCGCAAGTCCGCCTCGTAGGCGCCCCGGCCGGGCCGGGATTAGCGCTTCCTCAAGAAAGATTCCCCGGCGCTTTCCTTGCATAGGGTTGCGCGCGAGGGCGCGCGCGTGCGCCCAACAAGAGGAGGGAAAAGGCATGAAGCGCACACTCTGGCTCGCCGCCGCAATCTGTTTCTTCGCCGCCGGCACCGTGAGGGCCCAGGTCGTCACTTATGTCGCGGGGTTGAACGGCGCCAACGAGACCCCCAACCAGGCCGATCCGGACGGCGTGGGCTTCGCGGTCATCAACATCGACCAGGCGGCGGGGTCGATCACCTTCACCGCCTATGCCCAGAACATCGCCAGCATCACGGCGTCGCACATCCACCGCGGAGCCGCCGGCGTCACCGGCCCGGTTATCATTCCCTTCAACCAGTCCTTCACGAACGGCGTCTCCTCCGGCACGCTGAACGGGATCGCGCCGTCCTTCCTGGCCGAGGTCATCGCCAACCCGCCCGGCTACTATTTCAACGTCCACACCACCGATTTCCCGGGCGGCGCGATCCGCGGACAGCTTCGCCCCGCGCCCGGCACCGCGGCGCCAAACGTTCTCTACCTCCCGGTCACCGTGAAAGCCACGGGAGCGAAAGGCGAAAACTTCATCGAGGACGTCCGGATCGTCAGCAGGGCGTCCGCCGCCGCGAACATCACGATCGACTACTTCGCCAGCAACGCCGCGGGCCTCGCCGGGCCGACCTCGACGAAGACCGTGTCGGTGGCCGTCAACCAGCAGCTCGTCTTGAACGACATCCTCGGCTCGACCTTCGGGCTGACGGGCCCCCAGGTAGGCGCGCTTCGATTCACGACGGACCGCGACGTCCTGGTGGAAGGCCGGATCCTCGACGACCGGCGCTCGAGCAACCAGGGTCAGCTCGGGTTCTTCATCCACGGCCTGCCAATCGAGGCCCCCTGCCGGTTCGGCACGCTGCCGGCGCTTTCCCAGGCGTCCGCCGGAGAGGTCACCGCCGGGATCGGCCTGAGAACCAACATCGGGTACTTCAATCCCAACGCCCTCCCCGTTTCCGCGACGTTCACGGCTCGCAGGACTTCGGACGGTTCAAGCCTCGGGGCGGTGACGGTGACGATCCCCGCGTTGAGCCACGCCCAGTTCCCGGTGTTCAGCCTGATCAACACCGTAGGCGCCGGCGACCTGAAGCAGGAGGATTTTTACGTCTCGTACAGCGTCGCCGCGGTTGCGGGCGTCAACGTGTCCGGCGGGCCACTCTTCGTGTACTTCGCGGTGGGCGACAACTTCTCGGGCGACAGCTATTACTCGGCGGGGGTTTGCGGGCAGTAGGACGAGTCAACAGTCGACAGTCGACAGTCGACAGTCAAAACAGGAAGCGAGGGAGAGGCGGCGGCGCCTCCCCCTTTTTCTTCAGCGGATGCGGAGGAGGCGGACCGGCTCGAGGTCGGTCTCGCTTCCCATGCCGAAGCGGGGGTCGTGGAGGCCCGGGCCGAGGTACTCGCGAATCGCGGAGCGGAAATCGCGCCGCGTCTCGCCGAACACCGCCGAGGTCGGAGCGGTGTCCCCCGTGTTGTCGCGGGTCATGCTGAGAAGCTGGTCGCGCGTCAGCGGGGGCGCGTCGAGCCATCCGCGGCGCGCCATGGCCTCGAAACGCGCCGCGAGGAACCTTCCCCACCAGAGAGGGAAGTGGACGAGCGGCTTGCGCGGCTTACCGATCGCGGCGGCGATTTCGCGGTAGATCCGGTTCAGTGTCAGGGTCTCGGGCCCTCCGACCTCGAAGGATCGGCCGATCGTCTCGGGTTTCTCCAGCGCGTCGGCGTAGATCCGCGCCACGTCGTACACCGAGACCGGCATGAACTGCACCGTCCCCGGCCCGATCACCGGGATGAAGCCGGGGTTGCCCCGGATCAGCCCGGCCAGAAGCGTCGCGAACCCGTCCCCCGGACCGACGATGATCGAAGGCCGGAAGACGGTCCAGTCGAGCCCCGACTCCCGGACCGCCTTCTCTCCGGCGGCCTTGGTCCGGCCGTACTCGGACGGCGAATCGGGGAAGCTCCCCATCGCGCCCATGTGGAGCAGCCGCCGGACGCCGGCGCGCTTCACCGCGCTCGCCACGTTCTCCGCCGCGACACGGTGCACCCGGTCGAAGGTCTGATCGCCTTTCTCCCAGATCACGCCGACTAAATGGATGACGGCGTCGTGTCCCCGCGCCGCTCGCTCGACGGACTCGGGGTCGAGAACGTTGCCGGTGGAGCGGAAGACCGGCCGGTTGTAGCGGTTGCGGGCCGAATCGCGATGCCGCGCCAGGACCGTGACGGCGTGCCTGCGGCGGAGCAGCTCGTTGACCAGGTGCGTCCCGACGAAACCCGTGCCTCCCGTCACCAGAAGCTTCAAATAGCCCTCCTCGAAGTTTGGCAGCCCATTTGAACCGAGCTTGGGCCGCGAGGCAAGTGCGCCGCGGCCGGAGTCATCCGCGGATTCGGGCGCGGGGTGTCCTCCTCGCGATCCGCACGAGCCTCCAGCCGGCATAGCAGAGCAGGGAAAGGACAGCGAAGGCCACGATCGGCGCGCCGATCGCGAGGATCGACAGCAGCGTCGAGCCCCCCGCTTCCGCCGCCGCGACCACCGGGTTCGCGAGCCCGGCAGTCGCCGCCGTGGACGCGGCCCGCGTGGCCCCGGTCGCCGCGTGTACCAGGGCCGCCACGCCGCCGCCCGCGATGATCGCGAGCGACCACTTCAGGAACGGGCTCATCCCGATGACCGACGACGCCGTGGCGAGCGTCCCCGCGACGACGGCCGCCGGCGCGGCGAGGACGTCGAGAACGTGATCCACGTACGGAATGAAGTACCCGGCGATCTCGAGGACCGTGGCCGCGGCGAACGCGATCAGCGCCGGAGTCGAGCCGATCCAGCCGAAGCCCGCTCCGAGCTGGAGGTGGCCGGCGCGGGCCGCCACGCTCATCACCAGCAGAGGCACGAAAACACGGAAGCCGCAAGCGGCCGCGAGCCCCGTACCGACGAGCAGACTCAGAAGGGTCGCGCTGTCCAAGGAAATGCCGGGCGGAGGCTGGCGCTACCTGGCTATCATCCGCCAGAGCAGCAGGACCACGATCGCGCCCACGAAGGACATCAGGAAGCCGGCCGGATGGAAGGCCGATCCCGGCTCCGGTTTCTTGAAGAGCCGGCCAATGAACCCGCCGACGATCGAGCCCACGATCCCGACGATGGCGGTTCCGAAGAATCCCATCGTGTCCGCGCCGGGAAGCACCGCGCGCGCCAGAAGCCCGACCACGAAACCGATGATGATCGACCAGATGATGTGGAGCATGAGTCCTCCCTTCGCAAGTGCCGGCGATTCGTCGGACTATATGCCCGCCTCCCCGACCCGGCCCGCGGGAATCATCCGTGGGTGAAGAGATCGCTCGCGATCGTCTCCCCGAGAGCCTGACGCTCGAGCACCTCGCGGCGCGCCTCGCCGAGCCGCCGCAGGTCCCGGACCGGGTCGGCGACCCGCATCGCCGGAAGGCCCGACTGGCGGACGCCCAAGAGGTCGCCGGGCCCGCGCGCTTCGAGGTCCTTTTCCGCGATCACGAAGCCGTCGGTCGTGTTCTCGAGGACCGAGAGCCTGGCCCTGCCCTCCTCCCCCGCTCGATCGCCGACGATCAGCGCGCACCAGGATTTGCGGGAGCTGCGGCCGACGCGGCCGCGGAGCTGGTGAAGCTGGGCGAGCCCGAAGATCTCCGCGTTCTCGACGACCATGAACGTCGCCTCCGGCACGTCCACGCCGACCTCGACGACGGTGGTCGCGACGAGGATCCCGATGCGTCCGGCCGTGAAGTCTCCCAGGACCCGGGCGCGCTCCTCCGCGGGCAGGCGCCCGTGAAGCGTTCCGACGGCCACTCCGGGGGCGAACGCCGCGATGCGGCTGGCGGTCTCGCGGGTCGCCGCGACCTCCCGGGGGCCCTCGGCGATGGCCGGGACGACCACGTAGACTCGCTCGCCGGCCCTCACGCGCTCGGCCGCGAAGCGATAGACGCGCTCGCGGGCCTTCTCCTCCCGAACCCGCGTGATGACGGGCGAGCGTCCGGGCGGCATCTCATCGAGCACCGAGACGTCGAGCTCACCGTAGATCGCCCACGCGAGCGACCGCGGGATGGGCGTCGCCGTCATGACCAGGACGTGCGGCGATTCCCCTTTCCCGAAGAGCTTCGCCCGGTGCGCGACGCCGAAGCGGTGCTGCTCGTCCACCACGACGAGGCCGAGGCGGTCGAATCGGACCGGCGTCTCGATCAAGGCGTGCGTGCCGACGAGGACGTCGAGCTCGCGTGAGGAGAGGGCGTCGAGGAGCGACTTTCGCGCCTTTCCCTTGACCCGCCCGGTCAGGAGCCCCAGCCGCACTCCCGCCTTCTCCATCCAGGAGGCGAGGCTCGCGGCGTGCTGCTCGGCGAGGATCTCCGTCGGCGCCATCAGCGCTCCCTGGACTCCGTTCTTCGCGGCGAGGAGCAGCGCCATCCCCGCCACGATCGTCTTTCCGCTTCCGACGTCCCCCTGGAGAAGCCGCGCCATCGCCCGGCCCGACGAGACGTCGCCGGCGATCTCCCGGATCGCCCGCTTCTGCGCCCCGGTCAGCGCGAAAGGCAGGGCGGTCCGCGCGGTTTCCCGGATCGCGGAGTCGGCCGCGAGCACGACCCCGCGGCGCTCGCGCAGGCGAGCGCGCTTCGCCTCGATCCCCGCAGCGATGACGAGGAGCTCCTCCCGGGCGAGCTTCTCGCGGGCCGGCTCGACGTCCTCGAGGCGGTCGGGAAAGTGGGCCGTCTCCAGGGAGCGAACAATCTCTTCGCCCTCTCCGCTCGCCGAGCGTGGGGCCCTCTCCAGCCGGTCGAGGGCGGCGCGGGCGATCGTCCTCCAGGCCCGAGATCCGATTCCCGCGGCGCGGTGATAGACGCCGACGATCCGGCCGGAGTGGAGCGGGTCGGCCTCCTCGCCCGGCTCGAAGAACTCCGTCTCCGGGTTTTCGAGCCGCAGCTCCCCTCGGGGCGTGACCGCCGGAGTTCCGTAGAGCGCCAGCGCCCCGCCCTTCTGCGCGCTGACCGCGAAGGACGGATATCGGTTGTGCCAGACCACTCGGACCGCCCCGGTGCCGTCGTCGGCCACCGCCTCGATGCGCAGGCCGCCCCGCCGCATCCGGGTCGAACGAACCCCGGTCAGACGGACGAGCAGCGTCGCGGCCTGCCCGGCCGAGAGAGTCCGGATCGTTCCGTACCGGCGGCGATCCTCGTAACGAAACGGCAGGGCCAGGAGAAAGTCGCCGATCGTGCGAAGCCCCGCCTCGGCGAGCTTCGCCGCACGGGTGGGTCCGATCCGGGGAATCCGCGCGACCGGATCCCGCAGGCCGATCAGGCCGTCGGACGCCAAAAGGTCAGCGTCACGAAGCCGAGCTTCAGGTCGTCGCCGTGGCGCAGGACCGCCGGAGCGCCGGTCGTGAGCTTCAGGTCGTTGACGAAAGTCCCGTTGGCGACACCGATCTCCTCCATGACGTACATCGTCTCACCAATCGTGTAGAGCCGCGCGTGGCGGCGGGAGACGGTGCGATCGGAGTCGAAGGCGGTCAGGTCCACGTCCGGGGTCGTCCCGGCGATCGGATCGGCCCTTCCGACGATCGTGTCTCCCTCCTCGTTCAACGGGAAGCGGTTCTTCCGGTCGAGCGTCACGAGTTGAGGCTTGCCGTTCAAGGTAGCGGGAACGGGCTGCCCTTCCGGGCTCGCGGCGATCGGCGCCCCGGACACCGGAGTCAGCCGCACGCCCGAGATCTCCTGGAGCGAGGCCGTGGCCTGCCTCGTCTGGCGCAGCATCTTTCGCATGATCCGGATCGCGATCGCCGGGTTGGAGGCGAGCATCTGCTCGAAGACGGCGCCATTGACCCGGATGACCTCGACGTCGGTCCGCGCGCGGGCCGTGGCGTCGCGCGGCACTTCCTCGAGCAGGCTTTCCTCGCCGAAGAAGTCGCCCTTCGAGAGCCGGGCCAGCGTGAAGGTCTCGGCCTTCCTCGTCTGGGTGATCTCGACCTCGCCCGACCGGATCACGAACAGCTCGGTCCCGATGTCCCCCTCGCCATAGATCTTCGACCCCGCCGGGTAGGACACCAGGAATCGGGAGAGCGAGGAGGCGGGCGACGGCTTCGGAACCGTGAACTGAGTCATTCGACGACCGGCCCGTCAAAGGCCAGGGAACCGATCTTGGATTTTGGATTTTGAATTTTGGATTCACCGGGGAGCTCGAGGCGCGCGACGGCGCCGAGGGGGAGTGTTCGGGAATTCTTCAGATGCCCGGCCTGGATTCCCATCGCGACGGGAAACGGAGAACCGCGGAAACGCTCGCACAGGTAGTCGCGCACGGTCTCGCGGGACTCCCCGTCCCGCCGCGGAACGACCGATCCAATGACCATGCCTCGGAGGCCGTCCAATGTACCCGCCCGCTCCAGCTGGGTCAACATCCGGTCCAGCCGATACGTGTCTTCCCCCACGTCCTCCCAGAAGAGAATCGAATCCCGCGCCTTGACCTGTTCCGGCGTCCCGCACAGCGACGCGAGGAGCGAGAGGCATCCTCCGATGAGCGTCCCTTCCGCGGACCCCGGCGCCAGCACATGCTCCGCGGGAATCTTGTGTGGCGCGATCGGGTCCCCTCGCAGCACGGACTCCCAGTCCAGCTCCTCCGCCTTCTCCCCCGCCATCTCCACCGCCACCATCGGCCCATAAAACGTGATCATCGGCGCATGCGCGGCAATCCACGCATGAAGGACGGTCAGATCCGACGCGCCGAGATGAATCTTCGGATTCGCCCGCACCTCTTCCGCGTCCAGCAGAGGCAGCACGCGCGAAACCCCGTATCCGCCCCGAAGAAAGACAATCGCATCGACGGAGGCATCCCGAAGGAGCTCCCGATATCCGACCGCTCGTTCCTCGTCGGTTCCCGCGAGAAACGTCTTCCGCCGCCTCAGGTTGGACGCCTCGCGCACCTCGTAACCTCTCGATCGCAGGAACCCAATCCCGCGCTCGAGACGCTCAACCTCGACCGGCCCCGACAAAGCCGCTACGCCAAGGGTCGCCCCTCGCCTCAGCCTGCTCGACGGTCTTCGTGAAACCAAGGTACCCACTCTAGGGCAGGGAAGGCTAATCGGAGCTCCTGCCGCTGACGGCGTCAAGAACCGCTTCGGGATGCCGCGCGACGATTCTCAGAAGGATTCTCGCGCTGCCTTCGGGTCTCCTCCTCCCTTGCTCCCAGTTTCGCAGGGTGCCGGGGCTGATCCCCAGGAGCGCCGCGAACTTCGTCTGGCTGAGCCGATACTTCCGCCGCACCGCTCGGACATCCGGCTCGGCGACGGAAAACGTGCGCGACGGCCTGCGGCGGCCCCGCAGGATCTCCTCCCCTTCGCGAACGCTCCGCCGAAGCTCTTCGAAAAGATCCTGCCTCATCGGTACTCACTTTCCACGATCTGCCGCAAGACTCTCTTCTGCGCGGGAGTCAGGTCGGCTCGGCCGACATCCACACTTTCCTCGCCCCCTTCCGCTCCACCGGACCTTCCGTAACCCACCCGTAGCCGGAATGATCTTTCCGGCGTCGGGTCGCATCGCAAGGTAAAGCTGGAACTCCCGGTTTGCTCATTGCTCAGCAGATCGTCGATTCGCGCGGTGAAAGCGCGTGTCTCGACGATCAGCACAGCGGGCATCATACGCCATTGACGTATGCCTTGCAATTCCTCCCTCCCATGCGACACGACGAGAGAAGGCACCGCTTCCAGGGAACGCCGGCCAGTAAGCTCGCGGCGGCAGGAGTCTACGAGCGAAGGCGAGGAGGAGCCTGCCGCCGCGGGAGCGGAGCCGCAGACCGGGATCAGGCGAGCGGTCGAGCGCACACGCGAGCCGCTCGCCGGTGCGCCCAGACGGGCGCAGATCATCCGAAACCGCGTAGCGACGTGGGCCCCGAGCGGGCCTGTAAGCCGAATTCTGTGCCTCGTGAGAGGCCGTGATCATTCCTCTGGGCCCGAGGTCGCCCTCGGGCTCGAGCAGCCTACCCGGGGATGTCCCGCGCGAGGCGGGGCGGG
>DATFWF010000211.1:0-12772 GCA_035259605.1 Thermoanaerobaculia bacterium | reverse complement strand
CCGAACCCTTCGCGCTCGCAGGGCAACGACCAGTGGCGCGGCAACCGGATCCAGCGGGTCCAGGCCACCACGCGGCTGCACCTGACGGTCGAGCCGGCGGACGCCGCGGTATACGTGGATAATCGGTTCGTGGGGACGGCCGAGGAGGTCAATGCCCTGGACCGGGGGATCACCGTGGCGCCAGGCCATCACGTCGTGACGGTCTCCAGGCCGGGGTTCCACGAAAAGGCCCTGGAGGTCACGGTCGAGGAAGGCAAGACCGGCACCCTGGAGATTTCGCTCAATAAGTAACCGCCCCGGCGGTCTGACCAGGAGCGGGGCACGGCGCCCCGCTCTTTTTTTGGGCGAAAAGGAGGGGTTGCAAAAGGGTTCCGCCAAAGGGATATACTGTCCCGACTCGAAGGAGTCGCTCGGAGGGGGTGGGTCTGGGCGATGGCTTTTCCGTTGTCTGTCACGCCTCAGACCAATCCGTACTCTCAGGTCCGCTCTCTCTCAGGTCCCTCCGACACCGTCTCCAGGCCCGAGCCTCCGCGGCTCCTTCGAGCCTCTTGATCCTTCCCTTCTCATGCCTCCCTCAGGATGACGGGGGCGCCGCCAAGAGGAGGTCGAGCAGGACCGATTCGTAGTGGAGGCGCTTGTTTCCGCGGCGGTTGTCGGGAGGCGCGTCGGCGGCCTTCCACGCGGCCCGGCGAAGAGCCTCCGCCGGGATTCTCCGGGCGATCGCCAGGATGCCGGCCGCCGCAGCGCGGTGCCGGATCGCGTCGCTCGAGCCGGCCGAGGAGAGGGCCGCGTCGGCGAGGATCTCGCAAAAGAGCCTCGCGCGGGGAGCGTCGGCCTGCGCCAGCGCCTCGGCCAGGAGGAGCAGCGGCGTGACGGCGCGCCGCGAGACTCCCCACTCGAGCGCGGCGACCACGTCCGATCGCCACGCACGATGCTCCTCGAGGATTGCGGCCGGGTCCTCCGAGGATTCGACATCGAGATCCGAGAGGTCGGACGCGTCGTCGGCCGGAAATCCGCGGGCGACCCACGCTTCGATCCGCTCGGCCCGAGGCTCGCGCGGGATCGGCACCGCGACGCAGCGCGACCGGACCGTCGGGAGAAGCGCTTCGGCGCGCGTCGTCGTCAGGATCCAGTGGAAGTGCTTTCCGGGCTCCTCGAGGGTCTTCAAGAGAGCGTTGGCTGCCTCCTGCCCGAGCAGCTCCGCCCTGGACACGACCGCCACGCGGCGCGAGGACTCGTAAGGCTTGCCGGCGCCGAAGGCGAGAGCCTCGCGCACGCCGTCGATGCGGATCTGGACTCCCTGCGGCTCGACGACGGCGACGTCGGGATGGATGCCCGCGAGCGCGCGGCGGCACGCGTCGCAGCGGCGCTCCGGATCCTCTCCCGGGCACAGCAGCATCGCCGCGAGCCGGCGCGCCTCTTCCCCCAGCCGCCGGGCGGAGGGCCCCGTCAGGAGAAGCGCGCCGGGGAAGGTCTCGGGCCGCTGCGCCAGGCGCTCGAGGACCGCCGAGCCGCTCACAGCGAGAACCTCTCCGAGAGGACTCGCCAGGTCCTCTCGAAGATCTCCTCGCGCGGGGCGTCGGAGCGGATCACGCGCACCCGCTCCGGCTCGCGCCTGGAGATGGCGAGGTAGGCCTCGCGGACCCTCTCGTGGAAAGCGAGCTCGACGGCCTCGAACCTTCCCGACACGCCTCCGTCGCGAGCCCTCGCCCGGGCGAGGCCCGAGGGCGCGTCCACGTCGTAGAGGAGCGTCAGGTCGGGGACGAGCCCGTCGCGCGCCATCGAGTCCACCAGGCCGACGGCTTTCGGGTCGAGCCCGCGGCCTTGCTGCTGGTAGGCCTCGGTCGCGTCGGAGTACCGGTCGCAGAGGACGAACGCCCCCCGGGCGACCGCGGGCTTCAGGATTTCGCGGACGTGCTGGCGGCGGTCCGCTTCGATCAGCAGCCACTCGGTGACCGCGTCGAGGTGGGAGTTCTCCGCGTTCATCAGGATCTCGCGCAGGGTCTCCCCGACCGGGGTGCCTCCGGGCTCCCGCGTCGCCACGACGTCGCGTCCCAGGCCCCGGAGGCGCTGCGCGGCGAGCCGGACCTGCGTCGATTTTCCGGAGCCCTCGCCCCCTTCGAACGTGATGAACGGCACCCGCGAAGGATAGTCGAGCGGGAGTTCTCCCTTAACATTCGGTGTTCGGGGGGGTATAGGGAGCATGACGGCCTTCGGGACGGAGGAGCGCGGAGCGCGCGCGGGAGGCTCTCTCCGGGTCTGGTTCTACGCCGTCGGGCTGCTCGGGCTGGCGATCGCGGTCGCCTCGATCGCCGACATGTTCTCGGCCCGTCCCAACGACGGGATCGTGCCGGTCCCGTACCGCACCGGCGGCATCGAGGTTCGCATGGTCGCCCCGGGCGGGGCGGCCGAGAAGGCCGGGATCGCGGCGGGCGACTGCATCCTGGGGCTCGGCAACCACCTCGTCAACTCGATCTCCGACGCCTCGCGGGAGTTGCGCCGCCACAGGATCGGGGAGACCGTTCCGTACCTCGTCCGCCGCGGCCCGTGCGCCTCGCCCGCGGCGGCCGCGAGGACTTCCGGAGGCGGCGAGCTGAAGACCGTTCCGTTACGGCTTTCCTCGATTCGCCTGGGCGGGACGACCTACCTCTACGCGGCGGTTCTGGGGTTCCTCTTCTTCTTCATCGGCTTCTTCGTGTTCGCGCGCCGCCCGGACGACCGCGCGGCGCAGGTCTTCTTCCTGCTCTGCGTGCTCTTCCTGCTCTTCTTCGTCTGCCGGCTGCGCCCCGCCTCCTACTGGTGGATCGACGTCTTCGTGCAGAACACGGGAACCGTCAGCCTGTTCCTGCTCCCGGCGGTCTTCCTGCACTTCTTCCTGATCTTCCCGAGGCCCAAGGTCTTCTCCTTCGCCGCCCGGGACGAGTGGGGCGAGGAGGCGGCGGGCTGGAAGAGGAAACTGGAGGGATTCCTGTCGGCGAGCCCCGCTCTCTTCTACCTGATCTACTCGATCCCGCCGGTCGTCTTCCTCTACGACGTCTTCCGCCAGCTCCAGGGCAAGCGCGTCTCGATCCTCTCGGGGGCGCCGCTCTCCTCGTGGGTCCTGCTGGGCGATTACCTGATCCTCGGCCTCGCCGCGCTGGCGCACTCGGCCTTCACGCTCCACGAGCCCTCCGAGCGGCGGCAGGCGTTCCACGTCCTCGTCGGGACGATCCTCGGCACCACGCCGTTCGTTCTCCTCGGGATCGTGCTGCCGTCGCTTTTCAACAACGACGACTACGTCTTCTACGGCATCGTCCCGATGATCCTGATCCCGCTGACCTTCGCCTACGCGATCGTCCGTTTCCAGATGATGAACATCCGGCTCGTCGTGCGCCGGACCTTCCTCTACGCCGGGACGACCGCGATCCTCTTCGGCCTCTACATCGCGGCGATCGCGACGGCCAACGCCCTCTTCGCCGAAAGGCTCTCGGCCTCGCCGCTCTTCAACTTCGGCTTCTTCCTCGTCGTCGTCCCGCTCTTCGAGCTGCTCCGCCGTCGGCTCCAGACGCCGCTCGACAAGCTCTTCTTCCGCGAGAAGTTCGATTACCAGGCGGCGCTGCTGGAGATGAGCGAGGCGATCACGGGAGAGCTCGACCTGGGCAAGATCACCGACTACCTGACGGCGAGCGTGACGGCGACGATGCGCCTGGAGCGGGCGTCCGTCTGGCTGCGCGACCGGGACGGGTTCCTGGAGCGGCGCGGACGGCGCGAGGACCGGCTGTCTCCCGACGCGGACCTGCGCCGCGTGCTCCGGCGCGAGGGAAAGCCGGTCGGACTCGACGAGCTGTCGCTGTCCTTCGCCGACGAGGAGAGCCAGCAGTTCCGCGAGCGGCTCTCCGCGGAGGGTTTCCGGCTCGTCGTTCCCCTCGTCTACCGCGAGCGGCTCATGGGAATGCTCGCGCTCAAGGAGAAGCTCTCGGGAGAGCGGTTCGACCGGGAGGACCGGGCGCTCCTCTCGACCCTCGCCAACCAGGCGGCTCTGGCGATCGAGACGGCGCAGCTGCACGACGAGATGACCCGCCAGGCGGAGTTTCGCCGGGACCTGGAGATCGCGCGCGACATCCAGTCGAGCCTGCTGCCGCGGTCGGTGCCCAACCTCCCCGGGTTCGAGCTGCTCGGCGGGAGCCTGCCCGCCAAGGTCGTCGGCGGAGATTTCTACGACTTCATCCCGTTCGAGGACCGGTCGCTCGGGGTCGTCATCGGCGACGTGTCGGGCAAATCCGTTCCGGCCTCGCTCCTGATGGTCGCCTCCAAGGAAATCGTGTACTCCCGGGCCCTGACGACCCGCGACCCGGGCGTCCTCTTCCAGGAGTCCAACCGCCGCATCTACTCGATCAAGCGGCGGATGTTCGTTTCGCTCGGCTACTTCGTCCTGGACCCGGACGCGATGAGCCTGCGTTACGCGATCGGGGGCCAGCCCCTGCCGATCCTCCTGCGGGCGGGCGACGGGGGTCCGCGGCCCCTCGATCCTCCCGAGCACCGCCTCCCGCTCGGGGCCTTCCGCGAGGTCCCGTACGACACCCGGGAGATCTTTCTCAAGCGCGGGGACCTGATCTTTTTCTACACCGACGGCTTCTCCGAGGCGATGGACGAGTCCATGAACCCCTTCGGCGAGGAGAGGCTCATGAAATCGCTGGCTGCCCGGCAGGCGGAGGGCCTGGAAGACCTGGCCAACGGGATCCTGTCAGACATCCGCCGGCACGTCGGGGGCGCGGAACAGTACGACGACATGACCTTCCTGTTGTTGCGGGTGCAGTAGGGGAGTCGATAGTCGGTAGTCGAAGGTCGGTAGTCGAGGACGGGGGGCCGGAAAACGGTGCCTAAACTCTTGACAGTCGACGATTAACCCATCGACCGCTCCGGTTGAAACCTGGGGGCCGACCGGCCGTATCATCACCAGGATGGGTATTCGATCCCGCCGGGCCGTTGCCCTGGTCACGGTCCTGTTCCTGCTCGTGGCGGGCGGGCTGCTGGCGCTCTACCTGACGACCAGCCGTCGGGAAGTCACGACCTCGTCCGCAGCGGCCTACGAAGCCTACCGGGCCGGTGTCGAGAACTTCCGGCGGTTTTACCGCAAGGAAGCCCGGGCGGATTTCGGGCGCGCTCTCTCGCTCGACCCGAACTTCGCCATGGCCATGCTGCGCCTCGCGAACCTCTCCAGCAGCGACCAGTACAAGTCGCTTGTCGAGCGCGCGGCCCGCCTCCGGAACCGGCTGAACGAGCGGGAGCAGCTCTGGGTGGATTACTACTCGCTCGGTGAGAAGGGGACCCGCGAAGAACGGTTGAAGCTGATCCGGACGATCCACGAGAAGTATCCCAACGACGTGGATGCGGCACAGTGGATTTCGGGCGACGAGATGGCCCAGGGCAGGCCGGAGGAAGCGATCCGGATCATGATGGACCTCCTCGCCAGGGACCCGAACAACGCGGACGTCTACAACCAGTGCGGGTACTACTACGCCCTTCGCGGCGAATACGAGAAGGGCATCGAGAACCTGAAGAAGTACCAGTTCATGGCCCCCGACCAGGCCAATCCCTACGACAGCCTCGGGGAGATCCAGGCCTACACCGGCCACTACGACGAGGCGATCGCCAACCTCAACAAGGCGCTCTCCCTGAAGCCGGACTTCTACGAGTCGCACTACCACCTCGGCGTCGCGTACGAGGGCAAGGGCGAACCGGCCAGGGCGATCGAGCAGTACCTCCAGGCCGCCGGCGACGCCCTGACCGACGGAAAGCGGATGGACCTTTACGCTTCGACCATGCGGGTCGCGATCCACGCGGACGACAAGGCCGCCGTTCACGACGCGGCCCGCCGGGTCGCCCAGCTCCCGAAGCAGAAGGAGACCGAGCACTGGATGGCATTCACGGACACCGCCGTGGACCTCGTCGAGGGCCGGTTGGACGCGGCGGAGAAACGCCTCGGAGAGAGGCGCCCGAAGCTGCTGGCGGAGTTCGAGATGAACAACCGGGACCGGCAGCGCAAGCCTTATTTCCCCGTCTGGAACGCCATGATGGCCCTCACCAAGGCGCGCCTGGGCAAGACCGACGAAGCCATCGCGCTGCTCGAGGAGAGCATCAATCCGCCAAACGCGGGCGACACCGCGTTCGAAGGCCGGCGCGCCGTCTACGAGGCGAAAGCATGGCTCGCCGCCCTGCTCGCGAAGAAGGGCGACCTGGACCGGGCAGAGAAGCTGCTCGCCGAGAACCGCGCCTGGAACCCGAGCTGGGCGCCGACGCGGCCGGCCGAGCTTACCGTCGCGCAGGCCCGGCGTGAAAAGGTCCTTTCCGCGGCAGGCGAGACCGGAGACCGCAAGAGCGCTCACTGACCGATCGTGAGCCCGGATTTCCAGACCCAGCACAAGCTCCTGCTCCTCGAGACGCTCTATGACGCCGGGCGCTCGCTCGGCTCCCTGCCCGACGAGGAGGCCCTGGTCGAGGACGTGCTCGGCCGCGCCGTCGGCGTGCTCGACGCGTCGCGAGGGTATCTGGCGACCTTCAACGAGGGGGGAGCGCGCCTGGCGGAAGCGCGGGTCGGGTTTCCCAAGCGCCTCTCCGAGTCCGCGGTGGCGGAGGACGAGTTCCTCGCCGACCTGCTGAAAGGAGACGCTCCCCTCCAGCGGGGCAACTTCCGCCTGCTGCGGGTCCCCGTCTCGACGGCCATGGGCGTGCCGATCCGCGCGGGGGCGCGCACCGTCGGCGTCCTCGTCCTGGCCGACAAGGAGCTGCGGCAGGGCGGGCGGACCGCCTTCGAGGACGAGGACGCCCGGTTCCTGACGTCGCTCGCCGGCCTCTGCGGGATGGCGATCGAGAACCGGCGGCACCTCGAGCGTCTGACGCGGGAGCGCGAGCGGCTCGAGGAGGAGAACCGGCGGCTGCTCGACGAGACCGGGCGGGCGGCGGCCGGCAGGCTCTTCGTCGGAGACTCTCCCGCCGCCCGGCGCGTCCTGGACCTGATCGGCCGGGTCGCGCCCTCGCGGACCTCGGTCCTGATCACCGGGGAAAGCGGAACCGGCAAGGAGCTCGTCGCACGGATGATCCACGCCCGGAGCGACCGCGCCGAGAAGCCCTTCGTCGCGATCAACTGCGCGGCGCTGCCCGAGTCGCTCCTCGAGTCGGAGCTCTTCGGCATCGAGCGCGGCGTCGCGACGGGCGTCGAGGCGCGGGCCGGCCGATTCGAGGCGGCCAACGGCGGGACGCTCTTCTTGGACGAGGTCGGCGACATGCCGCTCGCGCTCCAGGCCAAGCTGCTCCGGGTCCTCCAGGAGCGCGAGATCGAGCGCGTCGGAGGCCGCAAGAGAGTCGCAATCGACGTCCGCGTCCTGGCGGCGACCAACGCGCGGCTGCCCGAGAAGATCGCGGCGGGCGAATTCCGTGAGGACCTCTACTACCGGCTTCGGGTCGTGGAGATCGCCCTGCCGCCGCTGCGCGAGCGGCGCGAGGACATCCCGCGCCTGGCCCGCCATTTCCTGGAGCGCTTCGCCGCCCGGGAAGGCCGGGAAGCGCCGACGATCGACCGGGAGGCCTTCGCGGCCCTGCTCTCCCATGACTACGCGGGCAACATCCGGGAGCTGGAGAACCTGCTCGAAGGGGCGGCATCCCTGTGCCGGGGGAGCGTCATCCGGCTCGAGGACCTCCAGTGGCTGCCGGCCAGGGCCCCCGGGAGGCCCGACGCCTCGCCGGAAACGGAAGGAAGCGACGTTCCCAACCTCGCGGCGCTGGAGGAGCGGCACATTCGCCGGGTCCTGAAGATGGCCGGCGGCAACAAGAGCCGGGCGGCCCGACTTCTCGGCATCAGCCGGCGAACCCTCTATCGGAAGAAGGTGTTGAGCCGGTAAGTCTCAGTATCGAAAAGTCACACTTCTGTCTCCAAATATCTAATAAAAAATAGTTTATCCGTAGCTATAGCCGGATCTCTTCTGGATTATGTGTCCAATTGTCACTATAATGACAGACCGTGCGTTCCACGGAGATGGCCCGCAACAGTTTGACGAAAAAGGGTTTGTGCTGCGCCGGAGCCCCGTCGCCAAGCTGGCAGACGCTTTGCCCTTACGGGGACCGAGCGAACATGAAAGCAGCGCAGGCAGCTACGTTCGAATCGGCCCTAGTCCGGGTCCCGGCGCTTTCCCGCCGCGAGACCGGCATCCGGGGCTTTGCCTGGGCTCTCCTCGCCGCGGAAGTGGGCGCCGCGTTCGTTCTCTTCTCTTCCGATCTGGTCCCGTCGGTCGTGATCCGCTCCCTCCAGGTCTTCCTGCGTTTTTAGGTCGAAGCCGGTGAAGACGAGACACCGGGGCAGGGGACCCAGTCCCCTGACCCCAAGCCGCTCTTCGCGCCGCCGCCCTCCCCGTCACGCGGGCAGGCGCGGCTGCGGGTTATTCTCTGAAGCGCGAGCGAACTTGACGTTGCGCGAAGCCGGAGGCGACTGAGGTGGCGGGGCGAGAATCGGCCCGGATGAGCGTCGACCGGGCCGGCGCGCGGGAGGTCTCCCTGACGATCCCGGTCGCGCCGGACATGGAGATCGTCGCCACCGCTCAGGCGGCCGCCCTCGGCGAGTTCATCGAGATGGCCCACGATAAGATCGACGAGGTCAAGCTCGCTCTCGTGGAGGCGTGCATCAACGCGTTCGAGCACGCTCACGCGCGCGACGACCGGCTGCACCTGACGTTTCGCGTCGGCCGCGAGGGGGAGCGGGAGTACCTCGAGGTGGAGGTCCTGGACCGGGGAAAGGGATTCGACCAGGCGTCCGTCGAGCCGCCGTCGGCCGAGAAAACCTTCTCCGGCCGCCAGAAGCGGGGGTGGGGGCTTCAGATCATGCGGAGCCTGATGGATTCGGTGGAAATTACGTCGGGGCAGGGAGGGACGCGGATTCTCATGAGGAAATACAAGTGAGCGAGGTCTGCAGGGTCGCCGCCGAGCGGCGCGGGGACGTGGCGGTCCTGACGACGGATGGCTACATCAACAACCAGGGGGGCGAGGAGATCGCGCGGCAGGCTTACGCGCAGCTCGAATCCGGCGCCCGCGCGCTGGTCTTGAACCTCGAGAAGACGCGCATCGTCAACTCCATCGGGATCTCGATCCTGATCGAGGTGCTCGAGAGGGTGATGGATCGCAAGGGGCAGCTGGCCTTCTGCTGCCTGACGCCGACGATCGACAAGACGTTCCGGATCATGGGGCTCGCGCAGTACGCGTCGATCTACCCGACCGAGGCCGAGGCCGTGCGGGCTGTCGCCGCGGCGTGACCGACTCCGCGCCGCCCGCGGCCGCCTCAACCCGGCTCGCCGGCCTCTGGAAGGCGCTGGAGGAGCCGCTCTCGGGCTCCGAACCCCTCCTCGCCCGGCTGGCCGGGGCGGCGCTGCGCTGGAGCGGCGCCCGGCGCTCGGCGGTCTACCTGCGCGAGCGCGAAGGCTGGGTCCGCTGCGCCGTGGCCGGCGACGGGGGCGAGGCTTTTTTCCACGAGGATTTCGAGAAGGCGCCGCGCGAGGGGCTGCTCCTCGTGCCGCTGACCGCCGAGGGAGAGGTCCACGGCCAGCTCGCCCTCGAAGGCGTCGCCTCGGGAGAGGCGGCCGAGATCGCGCCGCTCCTGGGAATCGTTCTCGGCGGGCTTCTCGGCGCGCACCGCTACAGCCGCCAGGTCAAGGAGGCGGACTTCGAGGTCCGTACGCGCCTGGTCGAGCTCGAGTCGCTCTACGACCTCGGCCTGTCGCTCGGCGGCCAGCTCGAGGTCTCGGCGCTCGCGGACGAAGTGTTGTTCCGCTCGATCTCGCTGACCGACGCGGGGAAGGGGACGCTCGCCCTCTTCCACGAGGACGGGCGCCTGCTCCTCGAGAGAAGCCTCGGCGAGCAGCTCCTGCCTGCGGATCTCTTCGCGGCGTGGGAGCTTCCCGAAGGCGATGCGGTCATCAACAACGCGGCCGCCACGGTCCCGACTGCCGGAGTTCGGCTGGCTTCCTGCGTCAAGTGCCTCGCGGTGGCGATCTCGGTCGGCGGACGCCGGCTGGGCGTCCTCGCCGTCGCCGACAAGGAATCCCGCGACGGCGGCGTCCTCGATTTCACGCCCGCCGACGCGCGGTTGCTGTCCCTCTTCGCCAACCAGGCCGCGGCGGCGATCGAGACGGCCCGGCTGCACCGCGCGGCCATCGAGCAGGAGCGCATCGAGCGGGAGCTGGAGCTGGCCGCCGCCATCCAGCGCGAGATCCTTCCGCGCTCGCTCCCCGAGGTCGAGGGCGTCGAGCTCGCGGCGGCGAGCCTCCCGACGCGGCAGGTCGGAGGCGACTATTACGACCTCTTCCCGCTGTCCCGCGGGCGGCTCGGGTTCCTCGTCGCGGATGTCTCGGGCAAGGGAATCCCCGCCGCGCTGCTGGTCTCGACCGTGCACGCGGCGGTGCATCTCCAGATCGACGAGGCGAAGACCGTCGTCGAGCTCGTCGAGAGGATCGACCGCCACCTGCGGCGCTACGCGGCGACGCGGAAGTTCCTGACCCTCTTCTTCGGGCTCTTCGATCCGCAGCAGGGGCTGCTGACCTACGTCTCGGCCGGCCACAATCCGGCCCTCCTCGTCCGCGCGGCGGAGAAGATCGAGTCGCTGCCCGCGACGGGTGTTCCGGTCGGCATGTTTCCGGACGCCGCCTGGAGGGAGGTCACGCTCTCGCTCGCGCCGGGCGATCTACTCTGCGTTTTCACCGACGGCATCACCGAGGCGGTCAACGCCAGGGAGGAGGAGTTCGGCGTGGATCGCCTCTCCGCGGTGGTCTCCTCCGGGCTGAAGAAGCCGCTCCGGGCGCTCTCCGAGCGCATCTTCGCCGAGGTCGCCGATTACGCGCGCGAGATGCCGCAGTACGACGACCAGACGCTTCTTCTCCTGCGGAGCCGGTGAGGGCGCCTTCCGCGCGCAGGGTTAAGATCTGGCGGTGAGTTTCTTCTGCGGCCTGCTGCTCTCGCTGCTGGCCGCGGCAGCCCCCGGCGGGGCCGATTCGGGACTCCTGCTGGAAGGCGCCACCCTCTACGTCTCCGCCGACGCGAAGCCGTCGAAGGGCGCGGTGCTGGTGCGGGACGGCCGCATCGCCTTCGCCGGCGACGCCGCGCAGGCCCGGAAGATGGCGCCCTCCGCCTCGCGCGTGGACCTGTCCGGCGCGTTCGTTTTCGCCGGGTGGGCCGACGCGCACGGCCACCTGGAGGGCCTCGGTAAGTCGCTCGAGTCCGCGGACCTTCGGGGCGCGCCGACGGCGGCCGAGGCCGCCCGGCGGATGGCGTCGGCCGCGCAGTCGCTCCCGGCCGGAACCTGGGCCGAGGGGCGCGGGTGGGACCAGAACCGGTGGCCGGGACAGGCCTTCCCGGACGCCCGCGAACTGGACGCGGCGCTGCCGGACCGGCCGGCGGCGGCGCGGCGGGTGGACGGCCACGCCCTGTGGGTCAACACGGCGGCCCTGAAGGCGGCCCGCATCGACGCTTCGACGAAGGATCCCGAGGGCGGCCGGATCGTCCGCCGCGCCGACGGCAGTCCTTCGGGCGTCTTCGTGGACCGGGCGATGGGCCTGGTCGACGCGGCGATGCCGCCTTCGACGCCGGCCGACTTCGAGCGCCGGATCCTCGCGGCGACGCGCGCCTGCGCGAGGCGCGGCCTGACGGAAGTTCAGGACGCCTCCCGGTACGGGCGTGAGGAGATCGCGGGCCTCGCCCGGCTCGCGGACGCGGGTGAGCTGCCGATCCGCGTCTACGCAACCGTGACGAGCGATCCCGCCGCTCTCGCGGATTTCTTCGCGAAGGGCCCGCGCATCGGGAAGGGGAGCGACTTCCTGACGGTTCGCGCGATCAAGGTCCTGGCCGACGGCGCGCTCGGCAGCCGCGGCGCCGCGCTCCTGTCCGACTATTCCGACGAGCCCGGGAACCGCGGCCTCCTCGTCACGCCGCCCGAGCGGTTGGACGAGCTTGCCCGCGACGCCCGCGGCAACGGCTGGCAGCTCTGGGTCCACGCGATCGGAGACCGGGGCAACCGAAACGCCCTCGACGCCTTCGCGAAGGCCGCCGCCGCGGTGCCGCGGCCCCCCGCCGGCGGAACGCGGCCGCGCATCGAGCACGCGCAGATCCTCGCCGCCGCGGACATTCCGCGGTTCGGCCGCGAGGGAGTGATCGCTTCCATGCAGCCGACCCACGCGACCTCCGACATGCCGTGGGCGGAGAAACGGGTCGGGCCCGATCGGATCTCCGGCGCCTACGCCTGGAGGAAGCTCAAGAAGGCGGGCGCCAGGCTCGCCGGCGGCAGCGACTTCCCGGTGGAATCGGAGAACCCGGTGCTCGGCTTCTACGCCGCGGTGACGCGGCAGGACCCCGCCGGAAACCCGCCGGGCGGGTGGCTTCCGCAGGAAAGGCTGACCCGCGCCGAGGCGCTCGCGCTCTTCACGTCCGACGCGGCGTACGCCGCCTTCGAGGAGGACCGGCGGGGAAAGATCGCTCCCGGGTTCGAGGCGGACCTGACGGTCTTCGCGCGCGACCCGATGACGGTCCCGGAGAAGGAGATCCCGGCGCTCGTTCCGCTGATGACGGTCGTCGGCGGCCGCGTGGTCTGGGGGAGCGGGCTCTCGGGAGAGAAGGCGCCTTGAGAGCGGCGGCCACGCCGGCGCTATCCTTCCTCTTCGCCGCGCTGCTCCCGATCAGCTGCGGCGAGCAGAAAGCGGCCGTTCCGAAAGTGACACCGGCGACGAGCGAGAGCGAAGCGCAGCGGCGAGCCAGGATGGTC
>DATFWF010000210.1:0-11195 GCA_035259605.1 Thermoanaerobaculia bacterium | reverse complement strand
CGGGCGGCTGGAGCTGCCGCGCGGCGTTCCCGGCGGCCGGCCTCTCGATTTTCCGACGGTCTGGAACGCGCTGCTCGAGAACAAGAACACGTTCCTCGTCTGCCCGACGTCGATGGTGCGCGCTTCTCTCTACCGGGAGCTCGGCGGCTACCGCCAATCGCTCTTCGCGAACAGCGCGGACCTGGACATGTGGATCCGCATAGCGAGGCGCGCGCCGATCGGCATCCTCGATGATCACCTGATGAGCTACCGCCACTTCCACGGCAGCTCGTCGAACCGCTACCACCACCTCCGCACCGAACCGTCGCGGTTCTTCGCGATCATGGACCACCACCTCCAGAACGGCGCCCGCGACGTTTCACGCGCGCAAGCGCTCGCGGCTTTCGAGGCGCACCGCGCCGAGGACCAGCTCTTCATCGCGGTCAGCCGCTACATCGAGGGGGACCGCCGCGCGGCGCGAGCCGCCCTCGGGAAGATCCGCGCGGGGACGATCGCGGCCTCGCCGCGGGTCCAGAGGTGCCGGCTCCTGGTCCTTCTCGCCGGCCTGCGCGTCCTCTGCCGCCTCCCGAGGATCCCCTGGATCGCCGGCCTCTTCTACCGGCGCTGGCACGCCCGGAAGGCCGCCTGATGTGCGGCATCGCCGGGGTCGTCGCGCCGTCGCCGGTCGAGGCGTCGGCGGTCGAGAAGATCCGCGACCTGCTGGCGCACCGCGGGCCGGACCACGCCGGCCTCTGGAGGTCCCCCGACGGACGCGCCTGCCTCGCCAACCGGCGGCTGGCGATCATCGATCTCTCCCCCGAGGCCGACCAGCCCTTCGTCTCGACCGACGGCCGCTACGCGATCACCTTCAACGGAGAGATCTACAACTACCGGCGCGTCCGCGCGGATCTCGAGGCTCTGGGCGCCGCGTTCCGAACCTCGTCGGACACCGAGGTGATCGTCGAAGCGTACCGGCGGTTCGGCGCCGAGTCGCTCGACCGCCTGACCGGGATGTTCGCCTTCGCGCTGTGGGACGAAGAGAAGAAGCGGCTCTTCTGCGCGCGGGACCGGGCGGGAGAAAAGCCCTTCTACTACGCCGAGATCGGCGGCGCGTTCCTCTTCGCCTCGGAGCTGAAGGCGATCGCCGCCTGGGAAGGATTCCCGCGCCGTCTCGACATGACGGCGGTCGCCGATTTCTTCACGCTCGGCTTCGTACCCGACCCGAAGACCATCTGGCAGGGCTCCCGCAAGCTTCCTCCCGGCCACTGGCTCGAGGTCGCGCTCGAGGGCGGCGGAGCGCGGATCGCGCGGGGGCCGTCGGCGTGGTGGGACTGGCGCCTCGCGCCGGACCGTGGGGTCGTTGACTGGAAGCCCGAGATCCTCCACACGCTCGAGACCGCCGCGTTGGAGACCTCGGTCGCCGACGTGCCGGTCGGGGCGTTTCTCTCGGGAGGAGTGGATTCCTCCTCGGTCGTCGCCGCCCTCTCCCGCGGCGGCCTGCGCGTGCGCTCCTTCACGGTCGGCTTCGCCGAGGAGAGCCACGACGAGCGGCCGTTCGCCCGCGCCGTGGCGGAGCTCTACGCGACCGACCACCGGGAGTCGGTCGTCCGGGCGGACGACATCGAGAAGATCTGGGACCAGCTCCTCTGGAACTACGACGAGCCGACGAACGACTACTCGTTCCTTCCGACCTACTACGTCTGCCGCGAGGCGCGCCGCGAAGTGAAGGTCGCGCTCTCCGGCGACGGCGGCGACGAGGCCTTCGCGGGCTACCGCAAGTACCAGCGCATCGCGCTCCGGAGCGGCCTGGACTGGGCGCTGCGGCCGCCGATCGCCCGGGCGGTCCGGGCGGCGGCCGATGCCGCGCTTCCCGGGGGGAGCCCCTGGAGGCGGACTTCCTCCCAGTACACCGCGCGGGCCCCGGAGATGCTCTTCGACATGTTGAACGTCGGGCTCGCGCTTGACGAGCTCGCCTCGGTCGCTCGGGGACCGCTCGCGAGCGCCCTTCACGATTACTCGCCGCTCGAAGTCGTCCGCGGGCATCTCTCGAAGGCGCCGCCGGAAGAAGTCGGTCTCGTCAACGCGATGCGCTACCTCGACCTGAAGCTGACGCTCGCCGGAGACATCCTCGTGAAGGTGGATCGGGCGAGCATGGCGGTCTCGCTCGAGGCGAGGCCGGTTTACGTGCACCGCGATCTGCTGGAGCTGGCCGGGCGGATCCCGCCGGAGTGCCTGGCGAGCCGGCGCGACGCCAAGATCGCGCTGAAGTCGGCCCTGTCCTCGTGGCTGCCCGAGACGGCGCGGAACCGCCGGAAGATGGGTTTCGCGCTGCCGCTGAAGAGCTGGATCGGAAAGACGGGTCGAGCCGCGTTCCTCGCGGACCCCGGCAAGGGCCCGCTCGACGAGTTGGTCGAACCGGCCGCCCGCCGGGCTCTCGAGCAGGAAGCGGCCGGCGCCGCGACGGACCGGAGCGCGGTCCTCCATTCGTTCCGCTTTCTCGGAGACTGGCTGCGCAAGTGGGCCGCGTAGGGATGGAGCGGCTCGCCCCGGCCGCGCTCTTCCTCGATCCGCCGTCCCACCACTTCCTGGGCGACCGGCTCTTCGACTCGAGAACCGTTCCCGTCGGCGGGGACGACATCCTCGCGCCGTACGCCCGCATCCGCGAGCATTTCGCGTCCGCCGGGATCCCCGTGCACACCGCGGACCGGCTGGAGGGGCCGCCGCTGGCCGAGCGAAACGTCTGCGTCTCGATGGGGATGCTCGAGAACTACCGCCGGATCGCCGATCGCGGCGACACGTCGCTCGCGGCCTTCTTCGCGATGGAATGCCCGATCGTCGAGCCCGGGCTCTACCGGGCGCTGCCCGAAGCCGCCCGCGCCTTCAAGCGCGTCTTCTCCTGGAGCGACACGGAGACGCTGCTCCCGTTCACGGGCAAGCCGGTCCGCGTCGAGCGCTTCCGGTGGCCGCAATCCTTCGACCGGGTCCACGAGGAGATCTGGCGGCGCGGCGGCCGGAAGTTCCTCGTGATGATCAACGCGAACAAGCTGCCGAGGCTCCAGACGCAAGAGCTCTACACCGAGCGCTTGCGGGCGCTGGCCTTCTTCGGGGCGAAGGGAGAGATCGATCTCTACGGCCCGGGATGGTACGAGGCGCCGTTCCGGGTCGGGAAGACGTGGATTCCCTGGACCCTGCGGCGCCTCCACCGCGCCGCGTGGAAACGGTGGCAGAAAGTCCGTCCCGATCCGCTGTACGCCGCGGCGAGGAGAGCGTGGCGCGGGCGGGCGGCGTCGAAGTCGGAGACTCTCGGCCGCTACGCCTACGCTCTCTGCTTCGAGAACATGTCGCTGAAAGGCTGGATCACAGAGAAGATTTTCGACTGCTTCTTCGCCGGCACGATCCCCGTCTACCGCGGAGCCCCCGACATCGCCGAGGCGGTTCCGCCGGAGTGCTTCGTGGACGCGCGGCTCTTCGGCGGCTACGCGGAGCTGCGCGAGGCGCTCCGCGGCATGAGCGAGAGGGAGCGCGAGGGATACCGCACGGCCGCCAGGGACTTCCTCGCTTCCTCTCGGTTCGATCCCTTCCGCAGGGAAGCGTTCCTTTCGATCTTCCGGAGGATCGTGGCGGAGGAGACCGGGCTCGCCGTCTGACGACCGTCTAGCGCGAGGCGGCCGCCGCGGCGGCGCCTCCGTACGGAAGCTCCTGCGACGTCCAGCCGCCCCCCAGTCCCTTGATCAGGTTCACGGCGGCCGTCAGGCGGCGGACCTGGATCTGCACCGCCGACCTCTCGTTGTTCAGGGCGGCGACCTGGGCCGTCACGACCTCCAGGTAAGTCGTCGTCCCGGCGAGGTAGCGGTTGCGCGCGATCGTCAGCGACTTCTCCGCGGCGGTGACCGCGGCAGCCTGCTGCGCGGCCTCCTGCTCGAGGAGGCGCAGCGCCGCGAGGTTGTCCTCGACGCCCTGGAAGGCGGACAGGACGTTCAACCGGTACACCGCGACGGTGGCTTCGTGGGCGGCGCGGGCCTGGTCGGTCACGGCGCGCCGGCGGCCGCCGTCGAGCAGCGTGGCCACCAGGGTCGGCCCGATCGACCAGAAGCGGGAGGGAAGCGTGAACCAGTCCGAGATGGTCGGGCCCGCGTAGCCCGCCGAGGCGCCCAGGAGCAGCTTCGGGAAGTACGCCGCGATCGCGACGCCGATCTGCGCGTTGGCGGACGCGACGCGCCGCTCGGATGAGGCGATGTCCGGGCGCCGCTCCAGGAGCTCGGAGGGAACGCCCGTCGGAATCGCGGGAGGAAGCGACAGCCCGACCGACGGCGGGATCGAGAACTCCGACGCGGGCTTCCCGACGAGCGTGGCGATCGCGTGCTCGAGGAAGGAGCGCTGGAGCGCCGCCTCGGTCGCGTCGGCTCGCGTCGCCTCCAGCAGCGTCTGAGCCTGCGCGACGTCCTGGCCCGAGACGATCCCCTGCCGGTACCGGTTCGTCGTCACCTGGAGCGCCTTCTCGTAGGCGACGACGTTGGTGTCGAGCAGGTCCTTGACCGTGTCGAAGCCGCGCAGCGCGAAGTAGTCCACGGCGAGCTCGCTCTGCATCGTCAGCCGGACGCCCTCGAGGTCCGCGGCCGAAGCCTGCGCGGCCGCGACGCTCGATTCGACGTTTCTCCGGACGCGGCCCCAGATGTCCACCTCGTAGGTGAGGTCCACGGGGAGGGAGTAGAGGTTGACCGGCGGGTTCGTGCCCCTCTGGGACCTCGTGAACGACGGGCTCGTCGTCACGGTCGGAATGAAGTCGGACCGGGCGCCGCGCACCGCCGCCCGCGCCCCTCGGAAGATCGCCTCGGCCTGCGCGATGTTCTGGTTGGAGACGTTGACCTGCTCTTCGAGCGTGTTGAGCAGGGGATCGTTGAAGACCTCCCACCACCTTCCCTTGCTGTCCTCGTCCCCCGGCGCGGCCGGCTTCCACACTTCCGGCGAAGCGGCGGGGTTTCCCTCCGGCGCCGGCTCCTTGAAGGAGGCCGGGACCTGCGTCTCGGGACGCTTGTAGTCCGGCCCCACCGCGCATCCGGCGAGCGCTCCGAGGAACAGAAGCAGCGCCGCGACTCGAAGAGAGCCCTTCACAGCGCCTCCCGGGCCGGGGCGGGGGCCGGCCGCGCGACCCGCTTGCGCCGGAGGCGCGCCCAGCGCAGGCGGAAGCGGTCGAGGTAGAGGTAGACGACCGGCGTCGTGTAGAGCGTCAGCATCTGCGAGAAGAGAAGACCGCCGACGATCGAGATCCCGAGCGGACGCCGCAGCTCCGCTCCCGTTCCGACGCCCAGCGCTAGGGGCAGCCCGCCCAGCATCGCGGCCATCGTGGTCATCGTGATCGGGCGGAAGCGCAGGACGCACGCCTGGAAGATTGCCTGCTCGGGATTCTTCCCCTCGTCCCTCTCCGCCTGGATCGCGAAGTCGATCATGAGGATCGCGTTCTTCTTGACGATGCCGATCAGAAGGATGATCCCGATGAGCGCGATGACCGACAGGTCGTTGCCGGTTAAGAGCAGCGCCAGCAGCGCGCCGACCCCCGCCGACGGGAGGGTCGAGAGGATCGTGATGGGGTGAATCAGGCTCTCGTAGAGGACGCCCAGCACGATGTACACGGCGAGGAGCGCCGCGAGGATCAGGATCGGCTCGTTGGCGAGCGAGGCCTGGAAGGCCTGCGCCGTCCCCTGGAACGTGCCCCGGATGCCGGCCGGAAGCCGAAGCTCCGCCTGCGCGCGCTGGATCGCGTCCACCGCGGTCCCGAGCGCGACGCCCGGCGGAAGGTTGAAGGAGATGGTGACGGATGGGAACTGGCCCTGGTGGTTGACCGCCAGCGGCGCGGTCGTCGTCTCGTATTTCGCGAAGGCGGAGAGCGGGACGAGGTCGCCTTCCCTGGACTTGATGTAGATCACTTTCAAGCCGTCGGGGTTCTGCCAGAACCGCTGGTCCGCGGTCATGATGACGTGGTACTGGTTCAACTGCGTATACATCGTCGAGACCTGGCGCTCGCCGAAGGCGTCGTAGAGCGTGTTGTCGATCATCTGCGGCGTGATCCCCAGCCGCGCCGCGGTCGCCCGGTCGATGACGAGCGAGGCCTGAAGACCCTTGTTCTGCTGGTCGCTCGTGACGTCGGCCAGCTCCGGAAGGTGCCGGAGCGTCTGGAAGACCCGCGGGGCCGCGGCCAGCAGCTCGTCGGAGTTGTCTCCCTGGAGCGTGTACTGGTACTGTGCCGCGCCCGGCCTTCCGCCGGTGCGCACGTCCTGCACCGGCTGGAACACGAGATTCGCGCCCGCGACATGGGCGGTCGCCCGCCGCAGCCTCCCGATGATCTGGTCGGCGCTGGCCTTTCGCTGGCCCTTGGGCTTCAGAGAGACGAACATCCGGCCGCTGTTGGCGGTGCCTCCGAGGAAGCCGTTGGCGCTCTCGATGTCCGGATCCTCCATGACGATCGCCATGAACTCGGAGAGCTTGCGCTGCATGGCCTGGAAGGAGGTCTGCTGGTCGCCCTGGATCGAGCCGGTCAGCCGCCCCGAGTCCTGCTGGGGAAAGAAGCCCTTCGGGACTTTCACGTAGAGGAAGATCGTCGCCGCCATCGTCGCGAGCGTGACGGCCAGAGTCAGCGGCTGGTGGCGCAGGACCCAGTCGAGCGACCTCCGGTAGCCGTCGATGACCGAGGTGAAGGCCCGCTCGCTCCGGCGGAAGAATCGGCCGCGAGCCTCGACCGCGCGGTGGGGCTTGAGGAGCCGCGCGCACATCATCGGCGTCGCCGTCAGCGAGATGACCAGCGAGATCAGGATCGAGACCGACAGCGTGACGGCGAACTCGCGGAACAGGCGGCCGACGATCCCGCCCATCAGGAGGATCGGGATGAAGACCGCGATCAGCGAAATCGAGATGGACATGACGGTGAAGCCGATCTCCTTCGCTCCGCGCAGGGCCGCCTCGAGCGGCGACAGGCCCTTCTCCAGGTGCCGCGTGATGTTCTCGATGACGACGATCGCGTCGTCCACGACGAACCCGGTCGCGACCGTCAGCGCCATCAGCGACAGGTTGTCGATCGAGTAGCCGAGCAGGTACATCGCCCCGAACGTCCCGATCAGCGACACCGGCACCGCGATGGCGGGGATGAAGGTGGACCGGAGGTTTCTCAGGAAGACGAAGACGACCAGGATGACGAGCGCGATCGAGACTCCCAGCGTGATCTGGACGTCCCGCACCGACGCGCGGATCGTGCGCGTGGCGTCGATGACGACGCCCAGGTTCACCGTCGGAGGGATCTCGGCCTGGAGCTGCGGCAGGAGCGCCCGCACCCGGTCCACCGTCTCGATGATGTTGGCGCCCGGCTGGCGGAAGATGATCAGGAGCACGGCGGGCTTGCCGTTGGAGAGGCCGGCCGCGCGGATGCTCTCGACGGAGTCGGTCACCTTCGCGACGTCGGAGAGCCGGACCGCCGCTCCGGCGCTGTAGTGGATGATCAGGTCCTGGTACTCGGAGGCCTTCAAGAGCTGATCGGTCGTCGAGAGCGACCACGCCTTGTCGGAGCCTCCGATCTCGCCCTTGGGCCGGTTGGCGTTGGCGTTGGCGAGCGCGGTCCGCACCTCCTCGAGCGAGATGCCGTTGTTGTAGAGGGCGGTCGGATTGACTTCGACCCGCACCGCCGGCAGCGCTCCTCCTCCGACGACGACCTGGCCCACCCCGGGGACCTGCGCGAGCTTCTGCTGGAGGATCGAGGAGGCCATGTCGTACATCCGCGCCCGGTCCACGATGTTCGAGGTCATCGCCAGCAGGATGATCGGGGCGTCGGCCGGGTTGACCTTGCGGTACCACGGGTTGTTGGGGAGGTTGGCGGGGAGCTGGCCGCGCGCCGCGTTGATCGCGGCCTGGACGTCGCGCGCGGCGGCGTCGATGTTACGGTTCAACTCGAACTGGATCGTGATGTTCGTCGAGCCGAGCGACGAGGACGAGGTCATCTCGGTGATCCCGGCGATTCGCCCGAACTGGCGCTCGAGCGGCGTGGCGACCGCGGAGGCCATCGTGTCGGGGGAGGCGCCCGGCAGGCCCGCCTGGACGCTGATCGTCGGGAACTCGACCTGCGGCAGGGGAGAGACCGGGAGGAACTTGTAGGCGATCCCGCCCGCCAGCGCGATCGCGATGACGATCAGCGTCGTGGTGATCGGCCGGTGGATGAAGGGGGAAGAGAGGCTCACGCGGTCTCCGCCCGGGCGATCTTGCGCCTCGCCCGGTCGCGCCGCCCGACGGGCCCGGTGACCCGCCGCGCCAGCCGGTCGAAGGCGAGGTAGATGACCGGCGTCGTGTAGAGCGTCAGCATCTGCGAAAAGATCAGGCCGCCGACGATCGCGATGCCCAGCGGCCGACGCAGCTCCGCGCCGATCCCGGTGCCGAGCGCCAGCGGGATCCCGGCGAAAAGCGCCGCCATCGTCGTCATCAGGATCGGCCGGAAGCGCAGCAGCGCCGCCTGGAAGATCGCGTCCCCCGGCGCCTTTTTCTCCTTGCGCTCCGCGTCGAGGGCGAAGTCGATCATCATGATCGCGTTCTTCTCGACGATGCCGATCAAGAGGATGATCCCGATCAGCGCGATCACCGAGAAGTCGGTCCGGCAGATCATCAGCGACAAAAGCGCCCCGACTCCCGCCGACGGAAGCGTCGAGAGGATCGTGACCGGGTGGATGTAGCTCTCGTAAAGGATGCCGAGCAGGATGTAGACCGTCACGATCGCGGCCAGGATCAGGAAGACCTCGTTGGCGAGCGACGCCCGGAAGGCCTGCGCGGTCCCCTGGAAGTTCGCCTGGATGCTCTGGGGCATTCCCAGCTCCGCCTTGGCCTTCTCGATCGCGCGCACCGCCTGCCCGAGCGACGCCCCCGGCGCCAGGTTGAAGGAGATCGTCACGACGGGGAACTGCCCCTGGTGGTTGATGGCGAGCGGCGCGTTGACCGTCTGGATCTCGGTGAAGGCGCCGAGCGGCACCGGGCCGCCGCCGGAGGAGCGCAGGTAGATGTTCTTCAGGTCGTCCGGCTTCTGCTGGAAACCGGGCTGGGTCTCCAGCACCACGCGGTACTGGTTCAGCTGCGTGAACATCGTCGAGACCTGCCGCTGGCCGTACGCGTCGTAGAGCGCGTCATCCAGCATCTGCGGCGTGATCCCCAGGCGCGACGCGGTCGAGCGGTCGAGCACGAGCCTCGCCTGGAGGCCCGCGTTCTGCTGGTCGCTCGCGACGTCGGTCAGCTCGGGGAGCGTCTGGAGCTTCGCCAGGAACCGCGGCACCCACACGGCGAGCTCCTGCGGGTCCGGGTCCTCCAGGCTGTACTGGAACTGCGTGCGGCTGACGCGGTCCTCGACGGTGAGGTCCTGGACCGGCTGGAGGAAGAGCGTGATGCTCTCGATCTTCGCGAGGTTGGGCTGGAGGCGCCGGATGATCTCGGTCGCGCTGGCCTTGCGCTCCTCCAGCGGCTTCAGGTTGATCTGGATCCGTCCGCTGTTGGTCGTCGTGTTGGTCCCGTCGATCCCGATGAAGGAGGAGAGGCTGGCGACCGCGGGGTCCTTGAGGATCTCGCGCGCGAGCGAGCGCTGGCGCTCCGCCATCGCCGAGAAGGAGATCGTCTGCGGCGCCTCGGAGATGCCGAGGATGACGCCGGTGTCCTGCACGGGGAAGAACCCCTTCGGGATGACGATGTAGAGAACGATCGTCGTCGCCAGCGTCGCGACCGCGATGACGAGGGTCAGCGGCTGGTGCTTCAGGACCCAGGTCAGCGTGCGGCCGTAGAAGTCGATGATCCTCTGGAACGCCCGCTCGGAAACCCTGTAGAAGCGCCCCTGCTCCGAAACGGGGCGGTGGTGCAGGAGCTTGGCGCACATCATCGGCGTCAGCGTCAGCGAGACGAAGGCCGAGATCAGGATCGTCACCGAGAGCGTGATCGCGAACTCCCGGAAGAGCCGGCCCACGACGTCGCCCATGAAGAGCAGCGGGATCAGCACCGCGATGAGCGAGACCGTCAGCGAGAGGATCGTGAACCCGATCTGCTCGGAGCCTTTCAGCGCCGCCTTCAGGGGGTCCATCCCTTCCTCGATGTAGCGCGAGATGTTCTCGATCATCACGATCGCGTCGTCCACGACGAACCCGGTCGAGATCGTCAGCGCCATCAGGGTCAGGTTGTTCAGGCTGTAGCCGAGAAGCGACATCGCCCCGAACGTTCCGACGAGGGAGAGCGGCACCGCCACGCTCGGGATGATCGTCGCGGCGAGCGTACGCAGAAAGAGGAAGATGACCATGACGACCAGCGCGATCGTCAGCATCAGCTCGAACTCGACGTCGTGGACCGAGGCGCGGATCGTCGTTGTGCGGTCCGTCAGGATCGACACCTCGATCGCCCTGGGCAGCGACGCCTGGAGCTGCGGCAGGAGAGCCTTGACCCGGTCCACGACCGCGATGATGTTGGCGCCCGGCTGCCGCTGGATGTTCATGATCACGGCGGGCGTGTCGTTCATCCACGCGGCCTGCTTGACATTCTCCGTGTCGTCGAGGACGTTGGCGACGTCGGAGAGCCGCACCGGCGCGCCGTTCTTATAGGCGATGACGAGCGGACGGTACTGCTCGGAGGTCAAGAGCTGATCGTTGGCGCCGATGGAATAGGACTGGTGCGTCCCGTCGAACGTTCCTTTGGCCTGGTTGACGTTGGACTGGGCGATCGCCGTGCGCACGTCCTCCATCGTCAGCCCGTAGGAGGAGAGCGCGGTCGGGTTGACCTGGACGCGCACGGCGGGCTTCTGGCCGCCGGAGATCGACACCAGGCCGACGCCCGGAAGCTGAGAGATCTTCTGGGCGAAGCGGGTGTCCGCGTAGTCCTCGACCTTCGAGAGGGGGAGGCTCTTCGAGGTCAGGGCGAGCGTGATGATCGGCGCGTCGGCAGGATTGATCTTGCTGTAGATCGGTGGATTCGGAAGATCGCGCGGCAGAAAATTGGACGCGGCGTTGATTGCAGCCTGAACTTCCTGTTCCGCAACGTCCATGCTGAGATCGAGCGCGAGCTGCAGCGTAATGATCGAACTCCCGAACGAACTCGACGATGTCATCTGAATCAAACCGGACACCTGTCCGAACTGCCGTTCGAGCGGCGCGGTTACGGAAGACGCCATGACCTCCGGGCCGGCTCCCGGATAGAACGTGACAACCTGTATCGTTGGGTAA
>DATFWF010000209.1:0-9075 GCA_035259605.1 Thermoanaerobaculia bacterium | reverse complement strand
ATGCCGTTCTCGTGGAGGACCACCGCGGCGCCCCGCTCACCCTCAGTCGTCCGCAGAAGGGGCAGGGTGGCCGCGAGCAGGGCAAGAGAGCACCACGGAGCGAACATTCCCAAGCCACGCCGCAACGACTCCTCCTTCTTCAGCCGGTCGTCTTGACGGGGCCGAGGTAGCGGTCGAGCCAGTCCAGGATGTCCTTGATCAGGGGCTGGATCTTGAGGGGGGCGTGGCCGCCCTCGAAGACGATGTGCTTCTTGTCCTTATCCGGCGTGCCGAGCAGGCGCATGAGCGGGACCTGAGCGGTGTCCACCGGGTGGATGAAGTCCTCCCGCCCGCCGAGCAGGAGGACCGGGATCTTGATGCGCGGCGCGAAGTTGACGGGGTCGGCCTCGGGAGGGACGGGCGTGAACGGAAGTCCTCCCGCGAGGAGTACCGCGGCCTTGAAGCGGTCTTCGATGGCGAGGACAGGCAGAGCGGTGATGGACCCGAGGCTCAGCCCGTAATAGGCCAGTTTCCCCTTGTCGATGTCGCGGCGCGTTTCGAGGTAGTCCACCGAACGGCCCATGTCCTTCGACCAGGCGATCTTCAGGTCCCGCATGTCGTTCGGACCGACCCCCTCCGCCCCTTTCCGGCGCTCGTACGTCCCCTTGTAGATCGGGTGGAGGACAGCGCGGCCGCTCCGGATCACGAAGTCCAGGGTAAATCTCTCGAGGTCCTCGCTGGAATCCATCATGCGCGCGTTGGAGCTCGGGAAATAGACGACGGCCTGATAGGGCGGCGCCGCGTTGCGCGGCAGGAAAAGGTACCCGGGAACGCGCTCGTTCCCGTAGGCGGCGTCGAAAACGACCTTCTCCCTGCGCCAATAGGGCGAGCTTTCGTCCACCGATTCGACCGCGGCGTTGAGCGGCGTCTTGTCGTAGGCGTAGAGACTCTTGAAGACCCGGTAAGTCTCGTCGGATGCCGGAGTCTCGCGCGAGTAGTCGCGCGTCAGTTGATCGACGGATGCGACGAGCGCGCCGCCGACCGGGGAGGTGTACTTGACGCAGCGGAAGCCGTTGGCTGCGGTCCGGTCGAACGGGAGCTGCGCGTCCGACGCGCTGAACATGTACCCGGGATCGTTCCAGGCGCCGCCGAGGATGTAGCGGCGCCCGTTGCTCGTCGCGTTCCAGCACCACTCCCGGACGTTCCCCGCCATGTCGTAGGCGCCCGGCTGCGTCAGTCCCTGAAACTTCCCGACCGGCGCGGGACCCTGGCCGCCGAAGTTGGAGAGCTTCAGGATGTCGGAGAAGATGCCGATGTCCGCCGCCTTGTACCAGTGGAAGATCGTCGGCAGGCTCTTGCCCGCGAACTCGGCGTAGGCCGCGGCCTCGTACCAGCTCACACCGGAGACCGGGTAGTCGGCGTGGCCTTCAGGATACGTTCCGAGCTCCCACGTGGCGGGGCCGGGTCGGCCCGCGGAATCCTTGAACTCGGCCATGGCCTCTTCCCAGGAGAGGACTTTCCCGCCTTTGACGAACGGTTCCTTCCAGTACTCCTTCTTCTGGTAGCCGCCGCGATCCAGGAACTCCTTGAACTGCTTGTTGGTCACCTCGTACTTGTCGAGCCAGTAGTCACCGAGCTCAACGGGGTCCGAGCTGCGGTACTGGAACCTCCCGCCCGCGACCCGGACCATGCCGGGCGGAACGGCGGACGGCGGGTCGAGGCGGAACGCCAGGGAAGGGAGCCGGGACACGCTCTCGACGGTCTGGAAGCCTTCCTTCGAGATCCGGTACCGGTAATAGCCGAAGGGAAGCCGAGTCGGTGCCGTGGGAGAGCGGCCGAGCGAGAGCCACCGGTCGCCCGCTCCGAGGTACTCTCGCACCGAGACCTCGGCGCCCTGCGGCTCGGTCGTCACCGAGACGACGCTCCAGGTGCGGGTCAGGCGGCCGGCGTCTTCCGGCAGGACGGGCTCGCTCTCCCTCGCCAGCCGGAAGGCCTCGATGCCTCTGTTCGCCTCGGCGAGGATGGAGATCTGCGCCAGGGCCTCGCGAGCGCGGCGCACGCGGGATTCGCGGACGAGGTACCAGCCCAGCGCTCCGAGGGCGGCGAGCGTGAGCAGCGAGAGGCCCGCGATGAGCCCGCGCCGCCGGCTCTGCGGGGGCACCCGAACGGCCGGCGCGGCCGGGACGGCGCGACAGGCCGCGAGGTCGCCGCGCATCTCGACGGCGGACGGATAGCGGTCGGCGGGGTCTTTTTCCAGGGAGCGGCCGACGATCCCTTCGACGGCGGCCGGAACGTCGGGCCTCGCGGATTTCAGGGGCGGGACCGGGTCCCGCAGGATCGCCGCGAGGGTTTGCAGGTTGGAGTCCTGCTGGAACGGGCGTTTCCCCGAGAACATCTCGTAGAGGACGCAGCCGAAAGAGAAGACGTCCGATCGAGCGTCCACGGGCTTGCCCTGGGCCTGCTCCGGCGACATGTAGGCGAGCGTCCCGAGAACGGCACCCTGACGGGTGCCCGGCGCCGCGGTGGCGGCGGTGATCGTCGCCGCGAGGGAATCGGTCGAAGTCGGCGACGCGGCCGTTTCCGTGTCGAGAAGCTTTGCCAGCCCGAAGTCCAGGACCTTGACCTGCCCGGATTTCGAGATGATCACGTTTCCGGGTTTGATGTCGCGGTGGACGATCCCCGCCGCGTGGGCCGCCGCGAGCGCTCCCGCCATCTGCTCGGAGTAGCCGAGCGCCTCCTCGATCGGGAGGCGGCGCGCGGCCAGGACCTTGTCGAGCGTCTCGCCCTGGACGCACTCCATCGCGATGAAATCCACGGGCTCGCCTTCTCCGAAAGGGGCGCGGTCGATGTCGTAGATCGTGACGATGTTGGGGTGGTTCAACGCCGAGGCCGCCTTGGCTTCGCGCTCGAAGCGCCAGCGCCGCTCGGGGTCGCCGACGGCGTCGCGGGGGAGGAGCTTCAAGGCGACGGTGCGCTCCAGGCGCGTGTCGAGAGCGCGGTAGACGACGCCCATGCCGCCCTCGCCGAGCTTGCCCAGGATCCGGTAATGGGAGATGGTTTCTTCGGGCATGGGGAGTCGAAGTAATAATCTCGCAGACAGGAGGATTTCGATGCGAGTTTCGGCGATCTCGGCGGCGTTCGTTCTCATCCTGGCGGGCCCCTCGCTGGCGCAGACCGATCCGCACGCGGGCCACATGGGACACGGCGCCGCGGTCCCAACGGCGGCAGCCACGCCGGCCGCGCCCGCGGCGTCGGCCCCGGCGGCGTCGGCGTCTCCGGCCGTGGCCGCTCCGGCCGCCCCGCGCGATCCGAACCTTCCAGCCGGCGAGGCGGACGCGAAGGCCCAGCTCGAGAAGTCTCCGCGCCACGGGGAGCTCGTGGACGTGAAGATGGCCTCCGGCGCGCCCGTCAAGACCTGGATCGTCTACCCGGAGAGGAAGGACAAGGCCGGGGTCGTCATCGTCATCCACGAGATCTTCGGCCTCTCCGACTGGATCCGCGCGGTCGCCGACCAGGTCGCCCGCGACGGGTTCATCGCGGTCGCGCCCGACCTGATCTCCGGGCACGGGCCGGGAGGCGGAGGCACGGACTCGGCCGGCAGCCGCGACGACGTCGTCAAGCTGATCCGCGAGCTCACGCCGGAGGAAGTCACGACGAGGTTGAACGCGATCCGCGAATGGGCGATCAAGCTCCCCGCGGCCAACGGGAAGAGCGCGACGATCGGGTTCTGCTGGGGAGGTGGCCAGAGCTTCGCGTACGCCTCGAACCAGCCGTCACTGAACGCGGCGGTCGTTTATTACGGGGTCTCGCCGAGCGCCGAGGCGCTGGCGAAGGTCAAGGCGCCGGTCCTGGGCCTGTACGGCGGCGACGACGCGCGGGTGGACGCGACGATTCCGCCGGCCGAGGCGGAGATGAAGAAGCTCGGCAAGACCTACGAGCCGCACCTCTACGAGGGAGCCGGCCACGGGTTCCTGCGCGCCCAGGCCGACCGAAACGGGGCGAACCTGAAGGCGACCCAGCAGGCGTGGCCGCGGATGATCGCTTTCCTCCGCGAGAACCTGAAGTGACAAAAGGGACGCAACCGCGTCCCCTTTTGTCATCCTGAACGAGCGAAGCGAGCGAAGGATCTACTCTCCGTCGCCCCGCAGCAGGTTCCTCGCTGACCAAGGAATCACATGAGGTGCCGCGCTATGCGCGTCCTTCCTCGTCACTTCCTGGTTTCTTCCTTCCGCGGCGTGACCGTGATGTTCCTGGCGGCGAACCACGGGTGGATCTCGAAACGCAGCCGTCCGGCCTTCACTGCCGGGTCGCTTTCGACGAGAGCCTTGGCCTCTTCCATCGAGGCCACGCGGAACACGTAGAGCCCGCGCAGGTCCCCGCCGTCGGTGAACGGTCCCGCGATGACCAGCTTGCCCTCCGCTCCCATCCGCTGGATGTTGGCCATGTGGCCTTCCTGGAGCTTCTTCGTCTCCGGAGTCTCCTCCGGCGTCCACTTCTCGCCCTTGTAGAGGAAGCCGACGTAGTAAGTCGTCATCTCCCAGCCGCCCGGGCCGATCTTCGGCTCCTCGGCCCGGACTTCGATTGCTGCGGCGCCCAGGAGAAGGGCGACCGCCGCGAGCAGCGCTGGTTTCCTCATCGCTCCTCCCTCGCCGCTAGCGCGGCTTGACGATGCGCGTCGAACCATGCCGGGTCGATTTGCCGACCGTGCGAGCCTCGCACGCGTCGCCGATGCCGTTGCGGTTCGCGTCGGCCTGGTCGGGATTGGGGACGTTGGGACAGTTGTCCACGCCGTCGGGCACTCCGTCGTTGTCCAAGTCGGCGAACCAGCCGAGGTCTCGCAGGAGCGGCAGCGTCAGGTCCACCTCGTGTTTCAGGTCTACGTTGATGTTGGGCTCCATCAGCAGATTCGGAAACGCGATCGTGTCCCAGTGGGAGATCGAAGAGCCCTCCTGGACCGGGTTGGTCGCGAAGAGGAGGGTCCGCCCCTGCGAGTCGGCGCCGGCGAGCACCGAGGGATCCGTGAGCAAGGTCGCCGTGACGCCAGAGCCCAGGGCGGCGCGAATCTTCACTCCGTCGGCCTGCGTGATGCGGACCGCCGGGATCGTGACGCTGCTGTCGGTCCCGCCCAGCCCCGCGGGCGGGGTGTCGGTGGTGTTGTCGGCGATGAGGACCGCGATCGCCCCGGCGGCCTGGACATTCTTCGTCTTCAGAACGAAGGTGCAGTTGCCGCCCGTCGGACCGCGGTCCACGAGCGCGATCTTGCCGGCGATGGCCGACGCGTTCGTGATGGTGGAACATCCGTCCGTCGTGGAAGGCCCGACGGAGTCGGCCGCGTCCGTGGCCGCGACGACCGTTCCGGTGATTCCCTGCTGCGTCAGCACCGGGCCGAAGGACGCGGTCCCCACCAGGTAGGTTCCGGCGGCCGAGGCGGGAGCGGTCACGAGGAGCGAGGGCGTCCCCGGGGCGAGCGTCGAGGGCGCGGCGGCGCGCACCGCCGCCCCGTTCCAGGCGACCTTGCGCCCGTTGAGAGCCGAAGCCGCGCGCTCGGGGCCACTCATCTCGGACCAGAGCTTGCCGGTGGTCGTGTCGAGGATGTTGTGCTCGAAGATGTCGCTCTTGGACCCCTGCTCCCCGCCGCTGCTCAAATCGACGAGGGTCAGGAATCCCAGGCCGTGCCCGAACTCGTGGAGGAGGACGGTCATGAGGTCGATCTGGCTCCCGTGGTTGTTGTCGAGGCCGTAGTACCAGCCGACCCCGGCCAGGCAGTTGGACTGCCCCAGGTTGGCGTTGAACGTGGCGTGGATGTCGTCGGCGTTCGTCTTGGGATCTCCCGGCATCAGGTCCCTGCCCGCGATCTTGTTGGCCAGGGCCGTCACGTACCAGGTGTTGGCCACGGGCGCCTTGGTGAAGTCCGCGACGACCTGGATCGGCGCGGCCTGGCCGAGGACCGCGGAGCTGGCGTCGCAGCTCAGGGACTGGAAGCTCGCCTGGATCCGGATCTCGACCGGGCTGTCCAGGAGCAGCGCCCAGATGTTCGCGGCGGCTTGAAAGGCGATCAGCCGTTGCTCGCCCACGGTCGTGCCCGTGTTGCCGCCGACCGGCGCCGCGGGGGTCGGATCGTTGAAGCCGACTCCGGCCGCGTTGGTGTTGAAGATCGTGATCCTCGCGCCTCCGGCGAGTGCCGGCGAAGCGGCGGCCAGCAGCCCGGCCGAGAGCGCGGCCGCGAAGAGAGGACGGTTCCGCCTCATTTCTCCTCCAGCGCCGGAGCCGGTTTGGCGGGCGCCAGGTTCCGCGGAACCTCGGCGGGAGCCGGTCCCGAAACGCAGCCCATGGAGAGAGAGCCATCCGGCGCCTTCCTCACGACCACGCTCTGCAGGAACTGACCCTTCAGGTCCATCGAGACCATCCCGTCGTCGTGGACCACGATCTCGAGAGCTTCTCTTTCGCGGGCGGCTTGAGGCCGAAGGGCTGCCGTGAAGGTCTGCTCCTCTTCCGGAGTCGGCGGGCGCAGCTGCCCGGTCTGGGGGTCGATGAAGGCGCGCAGGCCCGGCATGGCCGCCAGCTTGTCGTCGGCGGGGCAGACTGGAGTGTCCGCGCCGCGGACGGAGACAGCGACAGCCGCGAGAGCGAGGAAGACCATAGCGGCGATCCAGATTCGGCTTTTCATGGATGTTTCTCCAGAGTTAAGGGATCGGAGGTCGAGCGGGGCATTGTAGCCCGTTGGACGGAGTTTCCCGTGGAAGCCGTTCGCGGGTCAGATCCGGCAGTGCGCCAGGCCGCGCTTTTCCAGGTACTGCTGGTGGTAGTCCTCGGCCCGGTAGAAAGTCGCGGCCGGCTCGATCGAGGTGACGATCGGGCGGCGGTACTTTCCGCTCTTTTCGAGAGCGTCTTTCGATTTTCTCGCGGCAGCCTCCTGCTCGGGCGAGTGAAAGAAGACGACCGAACGGTACTGCTCGCCGACGTCGGGGCCCTGGCGGTTCCGCGTCGTGGGATCGTGGTTCTCCCAGAAGACCTCGAGAAGCTTCTGGTAAGAGACCTTCGAGGGGTCGTAGTCCACCTCGACCGTCTCGGCGTGGCCCGTCGTTCCGGTGCAGACGTCCTCGTAGGACGGGTTCTTCGTCCGCCCGCCCTCGTAGCCGACCGCGGTTGCGAGAACCCCCTCGACCTGCCGGAAGGCCGCCTCGACGCCCCAGAAGCATCCCGCCGCGAAGCTTGCTTTGGCCATGTGTCCTCAACCAACCTTTCTTTCGTTCGAGGATATTCCGCCGCCTGCCGACGTTCAACCGGCTCCTGCCGAAGCCAGACGCAGGATCACCCGCACCGGCGTCCCGTCGGGAGGCAGGACGCCCGGGCGGACCCGGAACCGCGTGGCGTCGCTGGCGTAGTCGCGGACGGTGTACTTCGCATTGCCGACCTTGCTGCCCGGGCAGGAGTAGAGGCAGACGATGCACCCGGACTTCCACTTCGGGATGTTGGCGGAGTTGCCTCCGAACCTCATCGAGAGGCCGCGGCCGCCCGGGTCCTCGAGGACGGATTGGAGCGCCACCGGCTCCCGCCTGCCCGGCAGGCGAAGGAAGACGTCCACTGCGGGCCCGGCGATCACCAGGTCCGGCGCCGGGTTCTTCGGGTTCTTTCGTTCCTCCCAGCTCTCCATCGGCAGGTTGTCGCCGGGCTTGCCGCCCATCGCTTCGATCGCTTCCAGGACCTGACGGTCGGTGACCTCCGCCTCGAGCAGCGCGGCGTGGGCCGCCTTCCCGCCCCGCCACACGATCGCGTGGTAGCCGGGCATGGCGGGTCCGGAATCGAACGCCTTCGAATTCACCGTCGCCGTGAACTCGATCTCCCCGGGGCGCCGGACGATGACCCCTTCCTTCTCGGCGAGGGCCGGCGTCGAAAGGACCGCGAAGAGGACTCCCGCTTGCAGAAGTCTCGTTCGGGGCGAACAATGCATTCTGACCTTCAACGGTTGGAAGCGGGAGGATAGTCCTCTCTCTTCGACCCCGTGCTTTGGACCCTGGACCCTGGACCTTAGACCTAGACTTTTTCGATGCCCATCCAGACCGTCCTCAACGCCCGCGTCCCGGTGAAAGTCTGGACCGACCAGATCGAGCCGCAGGCGATGGAGCAGTTGAAGAACACCGCGTCGCTTCCGTTCGTCTTCCGGCACGTGGCGGCGATGCCGGACGTCCACCTGGGGATCGGCGCGACCGTCGGCAGCGTCGTCGCCACGAAGGGCGCCGTCTGTCCCGCCGCCGTCGGCGTGGATATCGGCTGCGGGATGATGGCCAGGAAGACCTCCATTCCCGCCGGCCGCCTCGACTCGGGCGGCCTGAAGAAGCTCCGCCACTCGATCGAGCGGGAGATACCGGTCGGCTTCGAGCAGAAGCGCGAGCCCTTCGAAGCCGCGATGGCGTGGATGCGAGGGCGCGACAAGCCCCACGCGGCGTCCGGGCAGCTCGTGGACAAGGCACTCCACCAGCTCGGGACGCTCGGCGGAGGCAATCACTTCATCGAGATCTGCCGGGACCAGGACGACGGAATGCTCTGGGCGCTGCTCCATTCGGGGAGCCGCAACATCGGAAAGTCCGTCGCCGAGATCCACATCGGCAAGGCGAAGGGAGCCGTGAAGAGGCTCGCCGACAGCCTGCCCGATCCCAACCTCGCCTATTTCCTCGCCGGGACGCCGGAGTTCCGCGAGTACCGCGAGGACGTCGAGTGGTGCCAGCGCTACGCGCGGGAGAACCGCGAGATCATGATGGACCGGATCCTGCGGCAGCTCGCCTTCGCCCTCGGCCTCGAGGGGGACGTCTCGGGGCTGGGCCTGACGACCTCCGTCAACTGCCACCACAACTACATCGCCGACGAGGTCCATTTCGGCGAAAAGGTGCTCGTCACGCGCAAGGGCGCGATCCGCGCGGGGAAAGGGGAGCTGGGAATCATTCCCGGCTCGATGGGGACCGGCTCCTTCATCGTTCGCGGCCTCGGCAACCGCGACGCCTTCGAGAGCGCTCCCCACGGCGCCGGCCGGAAGATGTCCCGCGGCGAGGCGAAGCGGAAGTTCACGAAGGAAGACCTCGCCATCCAGACCGAGGGTGT
>DATFWF010000208.1:0-7065 GCA_035259605.1 Thermoanaerobaculia bacterium | reverse complement strand
GCGCCTTCGTCGCCGGGGGAAAACGGACGAGCCGGCCTCCTTTGCGCAGCGCCTTCTCCCGGTATTTTCCCTCTCGACGCTCGCCGTCGCGGTGATCTGGCTCGCCGCTTTCCGCCAGGGGAGCTTCATTCACAAGTACTGGCAATACTGGCTCTGCTTCCCGATCGCCACGATTGCCGCCGCGTTCGTCGCCTCCCGGAAAAGAATTCGTCCGGCGATGCTCCTCGCGGCCGCCGGCTGCGCGGGGCTCGTGGTCTACCTGCTCCTCGCGGCGAAGGATTCCTACGCGGGGATCCTCAAGGAGCAGCTCGGCACGCCGGAGGACATCGCGTTCCTCGAGGCGCTGCGGGAGGACACCTTCACCCGGTTCGTCTTCGTCCCGGTCTCCGACACCCCCCTCAACCCGTGGTTCCAGGGGCCGCTCTTCGAGTACTACACCGACCGCGCCGTCGTGACCTCGTCGTCGAACGAGGCCGCCCTCCACGCCGGCGAAAAGGTCCTCCTCCTGCGCTACCGCCAGCGAGATTCCGTCGTCGCCGCCGTCTCGCGGTGGAGCGGGAAGACCCTCGCCAACGAAAAGTGCGGCCCCCGCTTCTGCGCCTACGACGTCCTGGACCGCTAAACCCGGATCCGGCCCGGCGTCGCAGGGGAGGGAGTCGCCTCTCCCGCTCCGTCGTCCCCAGCGGCGCGGCGCGGCAATATTAAGAGCACCGAAGCAACCACCGCAAAGACAAACGGTCCCCACCGCGAGACCTTTCCTCCGGGAACGTTCTCCGTCCACTCGATCCGGTGGCTGCCCGCCGGAATCGGGACGGCTGAAAACGCCAGCTGCGCAGGGTAAGCCTCGACCTTCTTCCCGTCGAGGAGGATCGTCCGGTACGGGAAGAATCCCCGCAAGACAAACAGCCAGGCCGCGTCCGGCGCGGAAACGTCCAGCCGCAGCCGCTCCGGGGTCTTCTCCCGGATTCGGATCTGCCCCGGCCGCGCGCTTCCGGAGGAGGGAGGGGCGGACTCGATCACCGCTTCTCCGTCCCGGAGCGCGGGGAGCGCGCGGATCTCCTCCTGCGGGTCGGGCGTCTGCCGCCAGCTCTCGAGCAGGCGGATGTCGGGATACGCCTTCGGGTGCTCGTCCCAGTCCATCAGGCCGTCTCCCCGGACGCGGCGGTAGCCGGCGAGCGCGCGCTGGTCGGCGTACCGGATCCCCCAGCGCAGCGACAGGAAGCCGAAGAACGCCTCGGAGTTGGGAGCGCCGGCAGCCATCATCGAGAGCCGGCGCAGGCTCTCCATCCGGGCCGTGTCGCCGATGTCGAAGTCGGCGTTGAAGACCGTGCCCCGGTCCCAGAGGAGCTGCGCGTAGTACTGCCACTCGTTGCGGATCGTCTCGAACTGCGCCGAATCGGTCCGGGCCTGGGTTTCCCCCGCGAGCGACGGCGGCGGGTAGCCGCCTTCGCCAAGTGTCCGGTAGGAGCCGTTGGGATCGCTCCGCGCCAGGAACCGGGCGAAGGGCGTCTGTCCCAGCAGCTTCCGGGCGTCGTGCGTCTGCGCGATTTTCGAGGAGGCGATGACCGGGACCAGCGTCAACACAATGAGGCCGGCGATCGAAGCGCGCCGGCTTCCCCGGCGTGCCAGATCGAGCGCGACGATCGTCGCGACCCAGTAGAGAGTTCCTTCCACGAAGGCCAGGCCGGTGATGCCGGCCGCTCGGTTCCCGTACGGGAGCTCGACGCCGGTCAGAAGCATCACCGCGTCCCGGGTCAACCCGAAGGAGAGAGAGAAGAAGACCGAGGCGGCCGCCAGGGCGACGGCGACCCAGAGCGTCCATCGAAGCCGCACCTCCGGGCGGAGCAGCCTCTCGAAGACGAGACCGGTCAGGATCGCGAGCGCGCAGGCGACGGCGACGGCGAACTTCTCGGGGTAGCGAAGGGGAATGGGGGAAGCGCCGCCGGCCAGGAAGTCGGGTAGGAGGCTCGGCGGGACCGAGAGCGCCAGTCCGCCGACGAGGAGAAAACGGCCGAAGCGCAGTCCGCGCGCCTCCGGGACAACCGGCGGAGCGGGCTTCGGGTCTCGGGGCGCGCGCCTCGCATTCCGCCTGCGCCAGGGGACGGAGACGACGGCGATGACGGCGAGAGCTCCGGCGTAGAGACTCGAGAAAAAGCCCGTGCCCCGGCCGTGAAAGACGGTCGTCGCCCACAGCTCCATCGGGTCGAGATCCCAGGTCTTGCCGTAGGGATAGGGAACCAGGAACTCCAGGAACCGGTAGGGGCTGATCGAGTAGGCGACGACCTCCCGGAGCTGGATTCCGCGGATGGACCGGGTCGTCTCGGGAGCCCAGAGATACGTCGCCAGGATCTGCGGCAGCCCGAGGAGCAGGCCGAGCGCCAGCGCCGCGGCGAGATGGAAGAGAGCGCGTACGCGGCCAGGCTTGTCGGTCTCCGTGAAGATCCACAGGACCGCCGCGCCGATTCCGGCGGAGATCGTGAAGACGTCGCCGCCCAGGAAGTCCAGGCCGAAGAGGATTGCGAGGACGACCTTCTGAGCAGCGTGCCTCTGCCAGGGCCGCGCCAGCGCCCAGAGTATCCAGGGGAGCAGCATCACGCCAGGGTGGTGGTTCGTGTAGAAGACCTCGGAGATCCCCACGCCGGAAAAGACGTACGTCACCGCGCCGATCCAGGCGCCCTCCCTCGACGCCGCGAGCGCGCGGAGCAGCGCGAGCATCCCGAGCCCCGCGAGCGCCCAGTGCAGGATCGGATAGATCCGCATGGCGAGAGGAAAGGGCAGGAGCCCGAGGACCGCGCGCGCCGGGTAGAGCGCGCCGGCGTTGGGATTGGCCAGCAGCGGCCTGCCTCCGGAGATCCCTTCGACCCAGACCGGCAGCCGCCCGCGGGACCACGCGTCGTGGACCGCCTTCTCGATCGGGAGGTTGTAGGCGAGAAGATCTCTCCCGCCGAAGTTCTTCTTCACGAAGAGCGGATCCGCGTAGACGGCCACGACGAGCAGAAGAAAGAGGGCTCCGGGCAGGTATCGCCGGCGAGCCGCCGTGAGGGACCGATCCGGTTCGCTCAGCGCCCTACTCGATCTTGTAGATGAAGAAGCCCTGGCCGATCCGGTCGATCGGCTTGTACCGGACGAGCCAGTCGGTGGCGTACCCTTCCATCTTCGCCGCGACCAGCCCGCGCACGAGGATCTGCGAGCCGATCGCGTAGAGGCCGGGCGGCGGGGGCTCCTTCCGCATGAACTCGTACCAGTCGAACTTGATGCCGTAGTAGCCCGGCATGACGCTGTACGGCGTGAAGAGGTTGATCCTCTCGACGCCGTGCTCGTCCATCCAGGTCTTCAAGCGCTTCAGGTCCGTTCCCCAGTCCAGGTTCGAGTCGTCGAGGTACTTGTAGCCGTTCTTCGGACCGCCGGCGAAGTCGGTGAAGCAGGCGATGTAGTCGGGAAAGACCCGCACGGTCCCGATGGCCAGCCACGCCCCCAGCGCTCCCGCGGCGATGGTCCGGACGCGGCGATGAAGGACGAAGTCCGTGATTCGCGCGGTGAATACGAAGAGGAGCGGAAAAACCGGAAGGACATATCGGATGCCGACATTGGATGCGAGCGCGGAGCTGACGACGAAGAAGACGGCCGCCGGCAGGAGCAGGAATCCCTCGTCGCGCCACGAGGGTCTCGGAGGGACGCGGATGAGAACGAATCCCGCCAGGATGAAAAGGAGCATCGGAGCGGGCGTCTTGAAGAAGAACGCCGCGAGGAAGTAGTACCACCAACCTCCCTGCTTGAAGTTGCCCGCGAGGTAGAACCAGTACTCCGGGTGGTGGTTCGCGTTGACCTTCGCCAATCCCTTCACGTAGAAGAACGGGTCCCGCGGGAAGAAGGAGATCGCCCAGACCAGGAAGAACGCCACTACGATGACGAGGGCGCAGGCCTGCGCCGCCAGGAACAGCCGCGGACCCGGCCCGGCGGCCTTCGGAAAATCGGCGAGCCGCGCCAACGGGGCCCCGCGCGCCTCGTCGGCTCGCGGCATCAGCGCGGCAACGACGAGAAGCGCGGGCAGAAGCGGCAGGAGGACCACCGCCGAGAACTTCGAGGCGAGGGCGAGTCCCATCGCGGCGCCGGCCAGGACGAGGTTGCGGAGACCTCCGAGGCTCGTGAACCGCCAGAGGTAGTAGACCGTGATGAAGAAGAAGCACGTCAATCCCAGGTCCATCGTGACGAATCGTGAGTGGGCCAGGATGTTCGGGCAGAAAGCGTAGAGGAAGAGCGCGAAGAGCCCCGCCCGCGGCCCGTAGAGATCCCGCGCCCAGCGGAAGACGAACCAGCCGAGGAGAACGGAGAGAAGGACCACCGGCAGCCGTCCCCAGAAGAGCATCTCGTCGGCGTTGTTCGAGTAGAGGAACCGCATGCCGAATGCGGCCTGGTCGGGCGGGTCCTTTGTCCAGTTCGGATCGTCCCATCGGACGACCGGGTTCATGAACAGGACGATCGGGAGCGCGGCGATCAGCTTGATCAAAGGCGGATGCTCCGGGTTCAATCGGAAGTCGCCCGTCTTCCAGTAGGTGTAGCCGCTCGGAAGGTGGGCCGGCTCGTCGGCGGAGGCAGTCAGGTACGAAAGGCTGCAGAACTCCTGCACGAAGACAGCGCCGAGGAGGGCCGCCAGCAGGACGGCGCGGCGCGCCGCCGCGCGGGACGCCAGGATCCTCGCCTTGGACGCGGCCCGGGCGTCTTCCGCCCTGTCGGCGGCCGGCTTCGATGTGCGCTGGTTCTCTTGCACGGGAGTCGAGATGGGGAAGCATATCGGCTCGGTGTGCTAGTGTGCGCCAAGAGGTCTTCCATGACGGGTTCCCAATCTCGCCGGAGAGTCTCCCTCCTCGTTTCGCTGGTGTTCGCGTCACTCGCATCAGGAGCCGGCAGCGCGCTCCTCGGAATCTGCGGACCGTTCACCGACGTGGCCGCGGACGTTTTCTGCCCCTTCGTCCTGGAGATCTTCTATCTGGGGATCACGACCGGGACGACGGCGACGACCTACGACCCGGCGAGCAACGTCTCGCGGCTCCAGATGGCCGCGTTCCTCTCGCGGACCGTGGACGGGGCGCTGAAGCGGGGGAGCCGGCGCGCCGCGCTCGACCAGTTCTGGACGACGCAGAACTCCACCGTGATGGGACTGACGACCGTCGGCCTCGATCCGGTCCTCTTGGCGTCCGACGGGGCGGACATCTGGGTCGCGAACCACGGCGAGGCCACGGTTTCCCGCGTCCGGGCGAGCGACGGCAAGCTTCTGGAGACGTGGACGGGAGCGACGCAGGCCTGGGCCGTCCTCTCCGCGATGGGAAGGATCTTCGTGACGGGGGACGACAACCCGGGCAAGCTCTATCGAATCGATCCGTCGGCGCCGGCGGGCGTGGTCACGACCGTCGCCAGCAACCTGGGCGTCAACTCGGAGGGAATCGCCTTCGACGGGACTCGTATCTGGGTGACCAACATCTCCGACGCGAGCGTCTCGATCGTCACTCCGGGGCCTACGATCCCCTGGACGGCGACGACGTTGACGACGGTGACGACGGGAATCGGCAGCCCCGGCGGACTCGTCTTCGACGGGTCGAACATCTGGATCGCGAATAACTCGAAATTGGAAAAGGTCGATCCCGGCGGCACGGTCCTGCAAACGGTGACTCTCGGGAGCGCCGGCGCGGGCTATCCGGTCTTCGACGGAAGCAACATCTGGGTGCCGATCGCCACCACGAATCGGATCGCGGTCGTGCGGGCCTCCTCGGGCGCCCTCCTCGCGACGCTGACCGGCAATGGCCTCGGCGACGCCCACGCAGCAGCGTTCGATGGCCAACGGGTCGCGGTCACGAGCATCAGCAGCGCCACGCTCTCGCTCTGGAAAGCGGCCGACTTGACGCCGATCTCTTCCCTTTCGTTGCCTATCGAGAATCCCAGGGGGGTCTGCAGCGATGGGATCAACTTCTGGGTGACGTTGAATACCGGCCGCAGCATCCTGCGTTTCTGACCCCGGCCGGGCGGCCGCGGGTTGACGTTCGGCGGAGAAGGAGGGCTCTCATGACGAAACGGCGCTTGCCCGGTCGAGTCGGAATCCTCCTCGGCGTTCTGGCCGGCGCGTTGGCCGTGGGCGGCTTGAACGCGGGCGCGCCGTGCCCGCCGTTCGTGGACGTGGCCGCCGACGCGTTTTGCCCCTTCGTGCAGGAGGTCTTCTACCTGGGGATCACGACCGGAACGACGCCAACGACCTACGACCCGACGGGCAACGTCACGCGGCTGCAGATGGCCGCCTTCCTCTCGCGGACGGTGGACGGGGTCTTGAAGCGCGGGAGCCGCCGGGCGGCGCTGAACCAGTTCTGGAACCCGCACACCCCGAGCGATCTCGGTATCACGACGATGACCTTCCAGGGGGCCGACTACGCCGCCGCCAACGGGTTGAGCGTCTGGGTCTCCGGGACCTTCGGCAATTCCGTCACGCAGGTCCTCGCGGGCACGGGCGGTCTCTTCGGCACGTGGACCGGCGCCACGCAAGCGAAGGGCGTCCTCATCGCGAGAGGTCAGACTTTCGTCGCGGGCGCGACGTCTCCCGGCCGGCTCTACATGATCAACCCGCAGGCGGCGGCCGGCGCGGTCACGACGGTCGCCACGAACCTGGGCGACGGCGCACTGGCGCTCGCCTACAACGGGGCAAGAATCCTGAGCGCCAACACGTCCGGCTCCGTCTCGGTCGTCGTTCCGACCGCCTCGATCCCGTGGACAGTCACGACCGTGACGACCGGCTACACATCTCCTACGGGCATTCTCTTTGCCGGGGACACCTTCTGGGTAACGGATCAGGGTGCCGGCAAGCTCTTGCGCGTCGGATCGATCGGGAACGTCCTCCAGACGGTCACCGTTCAGGCCCTGCCGTTTCAATCCGTGTTCGACGGCACCAACATCTGGGTGCCCAATTTCGGATCGGATACCGTCACGGTCGTCCGCGCCTTCAACGGGGCGGTCCTCCAGACGCTGACGGCCGTCGGCCTCTCCGGACCCAAAGTCGCCGCCTTCGACGGTGAGCGGGTTCTC
>DATFWF010000207.1:0-6967 GCA_035259605.1 Thermoanaerobaculia bacterium | reverse complement strand
GTGGTCGAGAAGGATCCCCTCACGCAGTCCCCGCTCCCCCACCACGATGGAATCCGCGCCGGTCCGCTTGAGGATCCAGGAGAGGAGGATCCCGCCCGGCACCGCGATGTCCCGGCGGCGCGGATCGAGGCCCGGCACGCGGAGCTTCTCCTTCTGCGTCGTGCGCTGGAGGATCTCGTTGACCTTCTTCAAGCCCGCCCGCGTCAGGGTCCGGTGGCCGGAGCGGATCGGCTCCCGGCCGACCACCGCCTCCTCGTGGACGAGCGCCAGGGACTGGATCGTTCCCGCCGATCCGACGCAGGTCTTGAACCCGACCTTCCGCACGGCGTCGGCCGCGCGCCGCGCCACCGACCGGATCGCCTTCTTCAGGGCGCGCCGGTCGCGGTCCCCGGGCGGGTCGTCCTTGACGATGCCCTTCAACCGGACCGGCCCGAGCGGGAGGCTCTCCGTCAGCAGCACTCGGGAACCGTCCGAGACGATGAACTCCGTCGAGCCTCCGCCGATGTCCACGACGAAGATCGGGTCCAGGCGCGAGGAGAACTCGCTGCGCGCGGCGAGGTGGATCAGCCGCGCCTCTTCCTCCCCCGAGATGACGTCCACCTCGACCCCGGTCCTCCGGCGGACGGCGTCCAGGAAATCTCCCGAATTGGACGCCTCGCGCGCCGCGCAGGTCGCCACGGCCCGGACGAGCTTAGTGTCCTGGGCCTCGATCGCGCGCTGGAACTGGGCGATCGCGGTCACTCCCGCCTCGATCTCCTCGGGGGACAGGCGGCCCGCCCCGAGCGCCCCGGTCCCGAGCCGGACCGGCGCCTTCTCCCGGGAAACCACCTCCAGGACGCCTTCCTCGTCCACGGAACCCACGAGGAGCTTGATCGAGTTCGTGCCGATGTCGATGGCGGCGAGCTTTTTCATGCCCGGGCCATTGTCAGCAGGGATTCCGCGTTGCGCCTGAACTCCTCATGAAGAAGGTGTGAAGCCCGGAGCCCGCCACGTCCCTATAATAGCGCCCCCGTGTCGGAAACACTTTGGGGACTGCGCGCGCGATCGGTCGCGAAAGCAAGGAAAGCGTTCCTGCGCGGAGAGCCCGAGGGGCTTCACGACCTGCGCGTGGCCCTTCGCCGCACGGAAGCGACGGCGTCGGCGCTCGGCAGGGAGAAGATCGAGAAGCGCGCGCGGAAGATGGTCCGGTCCCTCTCGCCGCTGCGCCAGCTCGAGGTGGACCGGGAACTGCTGGCGCGGATCCGCGACCTCGGCCGGATTCCCGAGAGCGTCGCGGCCACCCTCGACGCGCAGTGGAGCGCGGAGTACGCCGGGGACTACGCCCGGGCGGCCCGCGCGGCGCAGGGCCCGAAGCTCCGCGGCCTGGAGAAGAGACTCCGCCGCCTCGACCGCCCATCCCGGGACAAGGCGGTCGCGCGGCTCGAGACCAACCGGCGCAAGCTCGAGGAGAAGCTCCTTCCTCCCGCCGAGGACGCGAACGACCGGAGGCTTCACCGCTACCGCGTCGGGGTCAAGCGGGCGCGGTACCTCGCCGAGGATCTCGCGGCGCTGGGCATGGAGAGGCTCGAGGACCGGATCGACCGGGAGAAGGGACTCCAGGACGCGCTCGGCCACTGGAACGACGTTCACCTCTTCCGGGAGCGTCTCAAAGTCATCCGGGCGAAATCGGAGGAGAGGGGCTCGGTCGGGCTCGCGGCGGACCTCGATCCGGTCATCGCCGCTCTCGGAGAGACCCTCGCTTCGGTCCGGCGGGAGGCCTTCGCCGTCGCCGGCCGGCTCGCTCGAGTGCTTCCGTTTCTCGAGCGAAGCGCCTGAGTGCCTTCGGAGTCCGGGCCGGCGTCGGTCATCCCTGACGCCCCGGAGGGCAGCGCCCGGCTCGGCTCGCTCGCCTGGGTCCCCGTCCTCATGGCCGCGACCCTCGGCGCGAAGCTCTGGCTCGCGTGGCGGTACGAAGGATTCCTGACCGGAGACGACCTCGAGATCGTCGAAATCGCGGCGCGGACTGCCCTGGGGCTGCGGTACGAACCGTGGGTGCTGCGCTGCCTCTTTCACCCGATCGTCCTCGCCGCTCCTTTTCTCAGGATCGCCTCGCTTTTCGGAGCGAAGGACCCGGATGTCTTCACCTGGGCCGCCGCGATCCCGACCGCGCTCTTCTCGACGGCTTCGATTGCGCTGACCGCGGCCCTGGCGCTGCGCTTCGCCCTCTCCCGCCGGGCCGCCGCCGCGGCCGCGTTCTTCCAGGCCTTCGCGTGGATGCCCCTCGCCTACGGCGCGAGCCCTTTTCCGCGTCCCATCTCGACCTCGCTTCTTCTCGGCGCCTTCCTCCTGGCGACCTCGCCGCGACCCGGCCTCGCGCGGCCGCTCGCCGCCGGCCTGCTCGCCGGCGCCGCCTTCGCCGTCCGCTGGAGCGAGGGCATCCTCCTGCTTCCGCTGCTGGCCGCTCCGCTGCTCCTGCGCTCGCCCGCTCCTCCCCGCCCGTCCGCGCGCGCCGCGGCCATCGCGGGCGGCTTCGCTGCCGGCTCCTTCCTCTGCGTCGGAGTCACCGACTGGGTGACGTGGGGAAGGCCCTTCGAGAGCCTGTGGCAGTACTTCAAGATCATGTTCCTGGAACGGCCGGACGTCGACAACCAGCCGTTCTGGGAGTACCCGTACACGATCCTCCACTGGGCGGGACCGATCCTCCTCCTGTTGCTCCTGCCCGCGTGGAAGGAACGCCGCGCGCGCCTTCCGATCGCTTTCTTCGCCGGCATCGTCGTGCTGATGTCGCTCTTCTCGCACAAGGAGTGGCGCTACCTGCAGGCGGCGATCCCGTTTCTCGCCATCGCGGCGGGCGCGGGATGGGAGAGGCTGTGGACCGGCCGCCTGAGGGCCCTCGCCGTCGCGGCCATGCTCCTCGCCGCGGCTCACGGGATCGAGAGAACGGTCAACCTTCTCTCCAACCGCAGCTCGGCCGGCCTCGCCGCCGCCCGTTACCTGCGCTCGCTCGACCCGAAGCCAAGAAACCTCGCGTTCCTCCAGCTCTGGGCCTGGGGCGGGCGCCTCTATCTCGGAAACGACGTCGAGATCCGCGAGATCGAGTACTCGCGCCCCGTCCGCCCCGAGGCGATCCGAAGAGACGCGGCGGAGGCCGACGCGGTCGGGGTCTTCGCCCTGCTGCTCGACGACGCGGCCCGCCGGGAGCTCGAGGCTCTCGGCTTTCGAGAAATCGCCCGCTTCCGAAAGCGGAAGTCCTACGAGTGCGTCGTCTTCGTCCGCGGCTCCTTCGCCGCTCCCCGCCCTCCTCCTAGAAGCTGACCTTCGCGGCGAGCTGCACGATCCTCGGGCCCGTCGAGGCGGCGATCGCGGCGGTGCAGCCCTGGCCTCCCGTGCACGGTATGAGGAAGAGGGTGTTGGGGGTCAGGGCGTTGTTGCCGAAGCGGTACTGGACGGACTGGAGGCCGATGACGTTGTGCGCGTTGAAGACGTTGAACGCCTCGATGATCAGCTCCAGGTCCACGTAGGGCCCCACCGGGATGTGCTTGGAGATGCGCGGATCCACCGAGAAGAGCGACGGCAGCCGCTCCTGGTTGCGGTCGGTGCCCGGCACCCGGTCGTTGCGGTTATTGCCATCGTTGTTTAAGTCGCCGTTGATCGCGAGTGAATACGGCGCGCCGGTCTGAAACGTGACGACGCCCGACAGGGTCCAGCCGGACAGGAACCACGCCGCGACCTCGTTCTTGATCCCGATGGCGTAGTCCATGTTCCAGAGGCCCGAAAGCGTGATCCGGTGTCGGACGTCGTTGTCGCCGGGCGCCCAGTCGGCGCCGAAGTCCGTCGGGTCAGAAGCGAACTTGGCGTCGTCGCTCGTCTGCGGCACGACCGTGGTCGCGTCCGGCTTGTTGTCGCTCACCTTGGAGAACGTATAGGCGAGCTTTGCCTGCCAGTTGTGGGAGAAGCGCTTGTTCAACTCGACCGTCAGGCCGTTGTACTTCGAATCCGCGGAACTCTGGAACTCGAGCACGCGGCCGAAGTTCGTGAAGGGTTTCGTCCCGGTGAAACGCTTGACCGTGGCCGTGCCGTCTCCGACGATCGCGACCGGGACGTTGGCCGGAGCGCCGAGGTTCAGGTCGGTCGTCCGGGGAAGGTCCTGCCCCTTGACGAACAGGTAGTTCAGCGCGATCGCCATGTCGTTGGTCAGCGCGCGCTCGATCCCGGCGCTTGCCTGGTGGACCATCGGGTTCTTGAACTGCGGATCGAAGACGAAGATCGAGACCGAGGTGGTACCGCCTGCCGGAGGCGTCGTGAACCGGTTGGGATAAGTCGGGACGACGTCCTTGCCGGTGAAGGTCAACGTCGTCACGTTGATGCCGTTGTTGGAGTGCGCCGTCCCGACCATGATCGCGGTCGTGCGTCCGTAGAAGATGCCATAGCCGGCGCGAATGAGCGTCCGGCCGTCGTTGCCCGGCGACCAGGCGATTCCGACCCGCGGCGCGATGTTGTTGTGGTCCTCCGGGATCTGGTTCGTCCGCAGCCCGGCGGCGAGCAGCTGAGGGTCCGTGTTCAAGACCGACGGCTGCTCGATCTTCTGGAAGTCGTAGCGCAGTCCCAGGTTCAGCGTCAGGTTCTGGCGAAGGCGCCATTCGTCCAGCGCGAAGAGCGAGACGTCCTGCAGGTTCGGGTTGGTGGTGGGGCCGGTCGTCCCGGCGCCGGCGAAAGCCTGAACGTAGCGCTCGCCGTCCCCGCTGGGTTTGCCGCCGTTGAACGAGGCGATCGTCGTGAAGAAGTACGACCCGAAGAAGTTGCCGGGGAAGAAATTGAGGATGTTGTCGTGCTGGTAGTCGAAGCCGCCCTTGAGCGTGTGGGCGGCGGAGAGCCAGGTGGCCGTGTCGGCGATCTGCCAGCGGTCGATCGTCGTCTCACGCGGGGAGAAAAAGTTCTCGCCGATCGTCAGCACGGGCGATCCGCTCTGGTTCACGATCGCCTCCGGGTTGTTGCTGTAGGCCGTGCCCGGCTCCCGGTCCTTGGCCCATTGTCCCCGGAGCTCGTTGAAGAAGTTCGCAGTGAACGAGGACGCGATCGAACCCGCGACCGTGTCCGTGTTGACGAGCGAGTCGCCGGAATGCTCGAAGGCGACTGTCGAGCCGGAGGACTCGAACCCGACGCCGGTGAACTTCTGGCGGTTGTACCGCAGCGAGAGGTGCTGGCCCGACGCGATCTCGTAGTCGGTCTTGAAGAGGAAAACGTCCTGGTTCTGCTCCTGGTTCCAGTTGCCGGCGAGCGCGGTCAGCTTCGCGATGCCGGCGATCGTGGCCGGGTCGTTGGGTGTGCCCGGCGGGATCGTCAGGATCACGGTGTTCGGGGTCCGGTTCCTCTGGCCGTCGTAGTTGGCGAAGAAGAAGAGCTTGTCGGGGATGATCGGGCCGCCGACGGTCGCGCCGAACTGGTCGAAGTGGTAAGGCGCCTTCGCGCGTCCGTTGACCGCGTCGATGTAGTTCTTCGCGTTCAGGCTGTCGTCCCGGTAGAAGTAGAAGGCGTTGCCGTGGAACTCGTTGGTCCCGGACTTGGTCACGACGTTGATGACCGCGCCGCCCGCCCGGCCGTACTCGGCGGAGTAGGAGTTGGAGTTGACCTGGAACTCCTTGACCGAGTCGAGGCTGAACTGGTACGGCGCGCGCCCGGACCCGGTCCGGCCGAGGGCCTGGCCGAAGAACGTGTTGTTGTTGTCGGTGCCGTCCACGACGATGCTGTTCAGCGTCCCGCGCTGGCCGGCGAAGACGAGGTCGCCGACCCGGAAGTTGTCCTTGACGACGCCCGGCGTGTCGAGGACGAAGTCCAGGAAGTTGCGTCCGTTGCTCGGCAGGGCCTTGACCAGCTTCTCGTCGACGACCGAGCTGACCTCGGTCTTGGTCGTTTCGATCAGGGGCGCCTCGCTCGAAACCGTCACCGCCGCCTGGACTCCCGCGGGCTCCAGCACCATGCGCACGGTCGCGTCGCCTCCGACCGTGACCGTGACGTTGGCGATCTTCGCCGGCGAGAACCCGGAGAGCTCCGCCGTGACCGCGTAGTTGCCCGGGATGAGGTAGGGGAAGGTGAAGCTCCCGTTGGCCCCCGACGTCGTCGTCCGGACGGCCCCGGTGTCGGCGCTCCGGAGCGACACCGCCGCGCCGGGGACGCCGCCTCCGGACGAATCCACGATGACGCCGGACATGGATCCGGTCGAGCTCTGCGCGGCCAGCCTCCCCGCCGGGATCGCCGCGAAGAGGAGCGCCGCCAGACAGAGCACGCGCGCGGAGACCTTAGGAATCGCCATCCCACACCTCGCCTTTCGTTGAACTTCGGCCATCACGAACCCGGTTGAAATCGTCCTTCGGCAAGCCCGGGCGCCAGGAACCAGTTTCGGTTGGATTCGAGGGTCAGCGTCCCGCGCTTGCGGGCGTCCTCGATCAGGAGATCACGGATGGCCTTGCCCGACTCGGACACGCGCGGGCAGTCCCGCCACATGCCGTAGGCGCCGGAGCCCGCCGCGCGATAGGAGTTGAGCGCGACCGTGAAGACGTCTTCGTCGCGGACCGGGCGGCCGTCGCGCTTCAAGTACAGCAGCCGCGATTTCTCCGGCCGCGTCGGGTCGACCGCGTACTCGGCTCCGTCGAGGTTGTCGCAGTTGTACCCCCACACCGCGGGATTGCGCTCCCAGACGGGCTTGCCGTCCTGCATGGCGATCCCCGAGACGCAGCGCGCGGCGGCCTCCAGCGCCTCGCGGACCTGCTTTCCGGTGGCGCGCACCGTGACCAGGGTGTTCTCGTACGGGTAGAACGCCCAGATCTGACCGATGGTCAGCGGGCCGGCTGGCCAGTCCGGTAGGAACCCGGGCAGGAGCGACGTGAAGGAAAGGTCCGCCTTCCCCTGCTCGCGCTGGACCGCGTGGAGCCAGTCGAGGATCGCCGAATCCTCGATGCGGGCGCCGCGCGCCGATACGGGACGGGCGAGG
>DATFWF010000206.1:0-7163 GCA_035259605.1 Thermoanaerobaculia bacterium | reverse complement strand
GGTGGTGGACACCCTCCGCTCGGGCTGGATCACGACCGGCCCGAAGGTGGAGAGGTTCGCCAACGCCTTCGCCGAGTATGTCGGCGGCAAGTACGCGGTGCCGGTGTCGTCGGCCACGGCGGGGCTGCACGTCGCCCTGCTGGCGCTCGAGGTCGGCCCGGGGGACGAGGTCATCACGACGCCGATGACCTTCGTCGCGACGCTCAACACGATCGTCCACTGCGGCGCGGTGCCGGTGCTGGTGGACGTCGACGCGGCGACGCTGAACATCAGGGTCGAGGAGATCGCCGGGAAGATCACCTCGAAGACGAAGGCGATCGTGCCGGTGCACTACGTCGGCCAGCCTGTGGACCTGGACCCGATCGTGGAGCTTGCCGGCTCCCGCGAGATCGCGGTGCTGGAGGACGCGGCGCACGCGGTCGGATCGGAATACAAGGGGAGGAAGATCGGGTCCTTTCCGACAACCTCGGTCTTCTCCTTCCACCCGAACAAGAACATGACGACCGGCGAGGGAGGCATGGTCGTCACCGACGACGAGGAGGTTTTCGAGAAGGCGTCGCTCCTGAAGTTCCACGGCATGGATCGCGAGGCGTGGAAGCGCTTCGCCAAGTCGGGGAGCCCCCGCTACGACGTCGCGGTGCCGGGGTACAAGTACAACATGATGGACATCCAGGCGGCGCTCGGCCTGCATCAACTCCCTCGGCTCGACGGTTTCATCGCGGAGCGGACCAGGCTGGCCGCGCGGTACGAAGAGAAGCTCGCCGATACGCCCGGCCTGATCCTTCCCCAGAGGGTCGCCTACCCGGTCCGGCACGCCTGGCACCTCTACACGCCGCTCGTGGACGTGGACCGCCTGACGATCACGCGCGACCGGTTCATGGAGGAGCTGAAGAAGCGGAACATCGGGACGGGCCTCCACTACGCCGCCGCGCACGAGTTCTCCTACTACGCGCGGCGATTCGGCTGGAAGCCGGAGGATTATCCCGAGGCGCACTTCGTCTCGGAGCGCATCGTTTCGCTCCCGTTCTTCCCCGGGTTGACGGAGGAGGAGCAGGACGAGGTCGTCTCCGAGGTGCGCGCGGTCCTGGCGGAGTTCAAGAAGTGAGGATCTCCGTCGTGGTCCCGGTCTTCAACGAGGAGGCGAACCTCGAGGAGTTCCTGCGCCGGACGACCGCCGTCCTCGACGCTCGCGGCGAGCCCTACGAGGTCATCCTCGTGGACGACGGGAGCCGCGACGGGTCGCTTTCGATCCTCAAGGCGTGGGCGCAGCGCAGGCCCGACCGGATCCGGGTCCTCGAGCTCTCGCGCAACTTCGGCCAGCACCCGGCGATCCTGGCGGGTTTCCGCGACGTCACGGGAGACGTCGCCGTCACGCTCGACGCGGACCTGCAGAATCCCCCCGAGGAGGTCCCGAAGCTCCTCGCGAAGTTCCTCGAGGGCTACGACGTCGTGGGCGGGGTGCGCCGCCACCGCCAGGACTCCTTCGCGCGGCGCGCGGCCTCGCTCCTCGTCAACCGGGTCACAGTCGCGATCACCCGGATGCGCATGACCGATTTCGGCTGCATGCTGAGGGCCTACTCGCGCGACGTGGTGGACGAGATCAACCGCTGCGACGAGGCGTCCACCTTCATCCCGGCCCTGGGGCAGAGCTTCGCCCGCCGGCCGACCGAGATCGAAGTCGCGCACGCCCCCCGCTCGGGGGGCGAATCGGCGTACTCTTTCTACAGGCTGATCCGCTTGAACTTCGACCTGATGACCGGGTTCTCGTCCGTGCCGATCCAGCTCTTCGGGCTGCTCGGGAGCTTCGTGGCCCTGGGCGGGATCGCCTTCGGCATCTTCCTCTTCATCCGGCGGCTGATCGTCGGCGCGGAAGTCGAGGGGGTCTTCACGCTCTTCGCGATCCTCTTCACGCTCCTGGGAATCGCGATGGCGGGGCTGGGGATCGTCGGCGAGTATGTCGGGAGAATCTACGAGCAGGTGCGGGGACGGCCGCGGTTCTCGGTGCGGCGCGTCTACGGCCTTGGCGCCGGAGAGGAGTCGACAGTCGACGGTCGACAGTCGACAGTTGGGGATCGAAGATGACGAGGATCGCGGTGTTTGCCTATTCGGACACGGGGTACGAGTGCCTGAAGTTTCTTTTCGAGAGGGGAAGGGAAGTGGCCGTGGTCGTCACCCACGCCGACGACCCGAACGAGACGCGCTGGTACGGGAGCGTGGCGGAGATCGCGCGCAACCGCGGGATCGAGCCGCTCATCGTCGAAGATCCCCGGGACCCGGCGGCGCTGGCGGAGATCCAGGCCGCGAAGCCCGATCTCCTCTTTTCGTTCTATTACCGTGGGATTCTTCCCGAGACGCTCCTGAAGATGCCGCGGCTGGGGGCCTTCAACATGCACGGCTCGCTGCTGCCGAAGTTCCGCGGCCGCGCGCCGGTCAACTGGGCGGTCCTGAAGGGCGAGACCGTGACCGGCGCGACGCTGCACGCCATGACGGCGAAGCCGGACGCGGGCGACATCGTGGATCAGGAGCGGGTCGCGATCGGGCCCGACGACACAGCCGGCGAGATCCAGTCGCGGGTCACCGCCGCCGCCGTCAAGATCCTCGAGCGCCGGCTCGAGGATCTCGAAAAGGGAACCGCGCCGCGCCGCCCGCAGGACGAATCGCAGGCCACCACCTTCGGCCGCCGGCGCCCGGAAGACGGGCGAATCGCCTGGACCCGCACGGCGCAGGAGGTCCACGACCTCGTCCGCGCGGTCACGCATCCCTTCCCGGGCGCCTTCACGGACATCTTCGGCGGGAAGACCTGGATCTGGAAGACGCGGCTTCCGCACCTGGGCGCGCACGACAACTTCCCGGGACAGATCCGCACCGAGCGGGGGCGCCTCTACGTCGCCTGCGAGGACGACCGGTACATCGAGATCCTTCGCCTCCAGAAGGAGGGTGGCGAGGAGATGGACGGCGCGGACTTCGTCGCGGGGTCGAAGGCGCGATGAAGGTCCTGATCCTCGGCGTCAACGGGTTCATCGGGAACGCCCTGACCGGCCGCATCCTCGAGACGACCGACTGGAGCGTGTCGGGCCTCGACATCGCGAGCGACAAGATCGCGCCTTTTCTCGGCCATCCGCGGTTCACCTACCTCGAGGGGGACATCGCGATCAACAAGGAGTGGATCGAGTACCAGGTCAAGAAGTGCGACGTGGTCCTTCCGCTCGTCGCGATCGCGACGCCGGCCGCGTACGTCAAGAACCCGCTCGCGGTCTTCCAGCTCGACTTCGAGGAGAACCTGCGAATCGTCAAGCAGGCCGCCCATTACGGCAAGCGCATCGTCTTCGCCTCGACCTCCGAGGTCTACGGCATGTGCCCCGATCCCGAGTTCGACGAAGAGAACTCCAGCCTCGTCTACGGCCCGATCCGCAAGCCGCGCTGGATCTACTCCTGCTCCAAGCAGCTCCTCGACCGCGTCATCTGGGCGTACGGCCAGTCCGAGGGACTGAAGTTCACGCTCTTCCGGCCGTTCAACTGGATCGGACCGCACTTGGACGATATCGACTCGCCCAAGGAGGGCTCGAGCCGCGTCCTGACGCAGTTCCTCCACAACATCCTCTACGGCGAGCCGATCAAGCTCGTGGACGGCGGCACGCAGCGGCGCTCCTTCACGTACATCTCCGACGGGATCGACTGCCTGATGAAGATCCTGGAGAACGCGGGCGGCGTTGCCGACGGCGGGATCTTCAACATCGGCAATCCGGCCAACGATCTCTCCGTCGCCGATCTTGCGCAGCGCCTGATCGACACGGTCGCCGCGCACCCGGAGTTCGGAGAAAAGGCGCGGAAGACTCCCATCGTCAACGTCTCTTCCGGGGACTACTACGGCGAGGGCTACCAGGACATCCTCACCCGGGTCCCCTCCATCCGCCGCGCCCGGGAGATCCTCGGCTGGCAGCCCAGGGTGCTGCTGGATGAGGCGCTCTGGCTGACGGTGGACTTCTATCTCAGCAAGAGGACGAAGTGAGCGATGAAACGCCTCGCCCTGAAGGTGGATTGCGACACCTACGTCGGGACGCGAGACGGCGTTCCCAGGCTCCTCGAGGCGTTTGACGCGCGGGGGATCCGCGCGACCTTCTTCTTCAGCTACGGGCCGGACCGCTCCGGAGTCGCGATCAAGCGGGTCTTCACGAAGCCCGGTTTCCTGGCCAAGATGCTGCGCAGCCGCGCGGTCTCGCTCTACGGGTTCCCGACGATCCTCTATGGGACGTTCCTCGCCTCTCCGATGATCGGGCAACGCTGTGCCGGCCGGATGAAGGCCGCCGCGCGCGCCGGCCACGAAGTCGGCGTCCATGCCTGGGACCACGTCGGCTGGCACGACCACGTTGACCGCTGGCCGGTCGAGAAGATCCGCGAGGAGTCGACGCGGGCCCACGAGGAGCACCGGCAGATCTTCGGGGGGCCGGCCCGCTCGAGCGCGGCCGCCGGCTGGGCGTGCAACGCGAAGTCGCTCGCGGTCGAGGCCGAGCGCGGCCTCCTCTACTCGTCGAACACCCGCTGCGGCGCCCCCTTCTTTCCATCGGCGGCGGGCCGCGTGTTCGAGACGCTCGAGATCCCCTCCACGCTTCCCACGCTGGACGAGACTCTCTCCTGGCCCGAGGCCGCCTCCGACGAAGACCAGCTCGCCCTCTTCCGCGGGCTCGTGAAGGGAACCGAGGTCCACAGCATCCACGTCGAGGTCGAAGGGCGATCCAAGCTCCCTCTCTTCTGCCGGATGCTGGACGCCTGGATCGCCGACGGCGTGACGTTCCTGACGCTGGAGCAGCTCGCCCACGAAACGCTCGCGCAGCGGGGGTCCGTCCCGAACCGCCCGCTCGCCCGCACCCGTCTGCGCGGCCGCGGCGGCGAGGTCGCGACCGGTTGGGCCGAAGCCTCCCCGCCCAAGCCGTGACCGATCTCAAGGCTCGCGCCCCCGTGGCGGCCGGAGCGGTGTTCCTCGCTGCGCTCGGGTTGCGGGTTCTCTTCATTGCGTTGCCGGCTCCCACCTACGACCTGGAGTCCTGGCAGGGCGTGATCTCCGCGCTCCGGGAGGGCCATGGACTCTACGGAGGAACGCACTACAACTATTCTCCGCTCTGGGCCCTGGTCCTGGTCGGAATCGACTCTTTGAGCCGGATTCTCCGAGTCCCGTTTCCGCTCCTGATCCGCCTCGTTCTCCTCGGCGTCGACATCGGCATCACGGCCCTCGTGCGCGAGCTCGCGCTCCGGCGGGGAAGGGACTCTTCTCGAGCGTCCTTGCTCGCGGTCCTCTTTTTCGCCAATCCCGTGTCGGTCATCGCGTCGAGTCACCTGTACGCCTTCGACAACGTCTCGATCGCCTTTCTTCTGCTCGCGCTTCTCGCGATGGCCCATCCGGAGCCTCGAAAGGGGTCGGCGGCGGGGTGGCTCTCGCTCTCTCTCCTTGCCAAGCACGTGACATGGTTTCATCCGCTTCTCTTCGCCCGCCGGAACCGGGACGGGAAGCGAAGCTGGCCGGTCGCGCTCGTGCCTTACGCCGTTTTCGCCGCCTCTTTCGTCCCTTTCTGGACGCAATGGGCGGGGATCCGCGCCCACGTCTTCGGTTACCGGGGCCTCGACGAGGTCTACGGAACGGAGCCTCTTCGCTTCGTTCCCTGGCTGCCGGGGGAGAGCACGACGATTCTGTTCGGGGTCGCGGGGCTCGTGGCGGTTTTCTTCCTGTCACGAGTCGAAATCGGCCGGGCCTGCCTTCTGCTCTTCCTGGTGGTCCTGATCTTTACGCCCGGCATTTGCGCCTACTACTTCGCCTGGCCGATCGCGCTCGGCGCGCTTTTCCCGAGCATCGGGTTCGCCGTCTATACCCTGGTGATCACCGGATTCTTTCTGAAGTCCCCGGATGTCCTCGCTCTCGACTGGCCGCACTTACCGGGGTGGTGGGGTTGCTTCTGGGCTACGGTCTTCTGGCTCCTGTGGGAGATCCGCTCCCGGTCCGGCGCGCGGGAATCCAGGACCGCCGTCGCCCTCCGAGGATGACGATGGCGGCCGCGAAGAGAAGGGCGGCCGCTGAGACGCCGATGGAGGCCCGGAGCAGCTCGTCCTCGTAGCGGATTTCGACCTGATGGCTCCCTGCCGGGATCGGGAGCCCGATCAGCGAAAGGTTCGCGGTCAAGACCGGGACCGGTCTGCCGTCGAGAAGCGCCTTCCACCTGCCGTCGTTGGTGCGGGCGACCCGGACGAAACAGGGCGACGCGCACTCGGCGCGGAAGGAGAGGCGGTCCGTCCGGGAGGAGATCTCCGAGAGGCTCGCTTCGCCGGGAGGCGGCGCGGCCTCGTCGGCGCCGTCTTCGACGAACACGGCCCGGGCGAGCCGTCCCTTGTTCTCTCGCGCCACCCGCAGGAATTCCTCGTCGCCGCGGAACCGGAGGATCGCCGAGGCGGAGTCGATCTCCGGCCGGCAATCGCGGACCCGCGCGATTCCGACGGGATCCTCCAGCTTGATCGGCCTCTTCCACACGAGCAGCGCGCACGCCGACCTCTGCGCCAGCAGCTCTCCGAATGCCGCCGGGTCCTGCGCCGCGAGGCGCGAAAGAAGAGACCGCGCCCGGTCAGAAGCGGCCATGTTGGTCAGGTCGTAGTCCGCGTCGAGCGCGAGGGGGATCCCCCATTGGACGAGCTGCTCCCCGAGGACGCGGTTGCGGTCCCACGGCCCGTCGATCTCGTCGGCGCCGGGGACCGGCTGCGGAGGCTCGTCCGGCAGCAGGTCCACGACTCTCGGAACCGGCTCGAGCCGCCTCAGGACGGAGGCGACGGGAGGCTCCTTCTCCATCTCGGCTACCGGCCGAGTGCGAATGAAGTCCCGCGTGGAGGACAGGACGTCGATCGAGACCGCCGCCAGGAGCGCCCAGAGGACGGGAGCCCTTCGAAGCCGGCCGTCGCGCAGCGCGAAGAACGCGCCGAAGAGCAGATGGGCCGCAGCCGCGCGGAGCGCGACGAGCGGGAAAACTCCTCCCGCGTTCGGAATCGCCTTCTCCAGAAGCGGAGTCCACAGCCCCGGAAGCACCGCGGCGGCGCCCAGGAGCGCCCCGATGGAGAGGAGCCAGGCGGCGACGCGCCGGCGGACCCGGGTCGAGGCGGTGGCAGCGTCGAATCCCCGGGCCATCAGG
>DATFWF010000205.1:0-18345 GCA_035259605.1 Thermoanaerobaculia bacterium | reverse complement strand
CCCGCCCGCCTCACCTCGCGTTCCGAACATTCTGGAGAGTGCGCGCCACCTCCGGCTGGTTCGGATCCAGGGCCAGCGATCTCTCCAGCAACCGGATGACCTCTTCGCGATGGACGAGGCACGTCTGGAAGAGGGCCAGGTCGTTCAGCGTCCGTGCTTCCTTCGTTCCCGCTTCGAAGGGCGACAGCGCCGCGGCCGCCCCCCCGCAATCCTTCGCGCGGTAGCGCAGCATCGCCAGTTCCCGGGCGATCCCTTCGCTTTGCGGATACTCTCGCGCCGCCCTCTCCAGGAGCGACTTCGCCGCGGCGGCCTTTCCGCCCTTCTCGTACTCCCGCGCCCAGCCGGCGACCGCGGGCTCCGGGTCGGACTTCAAAGCGGCGAGCGAGCGGAAGAGCCACTCCTCGGCGCTCTTCGCGTCCCCCTTCTCGCGGTAGAGCACGGCCATGTTGAACATCGGAGAGTAGTAATCGGGCGACAGCGCCAGCGACTTTTCAAAGGCGTCCCTGGCCGCGCTGGTGTTCTTCGCCGTCTCGCGGAAGTAGACGCCGAGGTTGTTCCACGCTCCCTCGGTCAGGCCCGGACGGTCTCCGCCCGTCGGCGCGAGCGGCTTCGCCTGCGAGGGCGAGAGGTAGCCGAGGGCGAGGAGCTTCTTCGTGTACTCGCTCGCCTCCTGCGCGGAGATCTCCTGCGCCGGGAGCCGCCGCACCTCGAGCTTCGAGAAGTCCGCCGCCTTCTTCGTCTCGGGAAGGTCCGTGAATGCCGCAGCAATCGGCTTGCCGGGCATTGCCTTGCCGGGCGGCAGGTCCAGCAGCGCCAGCACGGTCGGCGCGACGTCGAAGATCCTCGCGGTGCCGCGCTCAGAGGAGGATCGCACTCGCGAACCCCACGCCGCGAAGACGCCGTCGAAGCGGTGCCAGAACGCCGCCGTCGCCCAGTTGCCCGACGCGAAACCGCAGGGGCGGTCATCGCCCCACTTGAAACCGTGGTCGGAGTGGATGAGCAGGGTCGCGCCGTCTTCCTGCGCTCGCCGCATCCACTGGCCAAGCAGCTTGTCGATCATCGCGTAGTAGGTGTCCACGACGCGGCCGTAGCGCGCGAGGTCCTCGTCCCTGGCGCAGGAAAGCTTCGGCGGCGTCGCCGCGCCGAAGATGTGGCCGATCTCGTCGGTCCCTTCGAGGTAGAAGGCCATCAGATCGGGGAAGTTCCGGTCGTACAGATCCACCGCGGTGCGCTGGCCGACCCGCGTCGCGACGAGAATCCTCCGGAGCGCGCCGACCGGACTCTCCATCCCCGCGCCGGAGGCCAGGATCGCCTCGATGTCCTTCTCGGGCATGTCGAGGTACGGGGCCAAGTCCCGCGCCTCGATCCGCCCGTCCCTCTCCAGGACCTGGGCCACGCCCTGCTCCAGCGCGGCGGGAAACGCCGCCCCGGCGAGCGGCAGCTTCTCGAAGAGGATCGGCGTCGCGTGGTCGCTGATGAAGAACCCGTTGACTTCCTCGGCCGGATGCGTCGCCCACCATCCGACGACACCGACCTTCCTCCCGGCGGCGGACGCCATGTTCCAGACCGCGGGCGCGGCACGGGAGAAGCCCGAGATGGGAACCTTCGTCCCGGTCTTCGGATCCACCTCCTGGAAGTCCAGGACCCGGTGGACATCGGGCGCGACGCCGGTCGCCGCCGTCGTCCAGAGAATCGGCGAGATCAGCGGCACGAAGCTCGCGAGCTTCGCCGTGTACCCCTCCGATGTGATTCGCTTCCAGGTGGGCATCTTTCCGGCGGCGGCGAGCCGGTCGAGAATCTCGAAATCCAGCCCGTCCAGCCCGAGCCACAGCACCGGGTGCCGCGCGTCCGCCGGCCGCCGGGTCCGCGCCGTGCAGTCCGCCTCGGCCGCCGGGGCCGAGGCCGCCGCGGGAGGAGAGGCGGTCTCCTTGCGGCCGCCGCAGCCCGTCGGGAGCGCGGCGAGGAGGAGCGCGCAGGCCGCGAACGCCTTCACGGCGGGGCAACCTAGCACACAGCCGCTACCGGATCGGGCGAAACGCTTGCGTCTTGATCGCCAGCCAGACGGAGCGGCCGGGCGAGAGGTCGAGCTCGCGGGCGGCCTCGGCGGTGACGTGGGCGCGCCACGCGATCCCCCCGGCCAGAACGCGCACGAGCGCGTCGCCGGAACCGAAATCCACCCCTTCGACCCTCCCCTCGAGGACGTTTCTCGCCGAGACGCGGTCGAGCGGGTGCGCCGCGAGAAGGACGTCCTCGGGAGCCAGCGAGTACACCGCCCGCTCGCCGGAGCCGCCCGAGGGGGGAACGCGCAGGGCCGCGCCGCCGGCGAGTCGAAGACGGGCGGTTTCACCCGCGCTCGGAACCTCGAGTAAGCCCTCGAGGATGTTGTCGAAGCGGGCGAGCGGATCGATCGCCGCGAGCGTCCGCGTTGAGAGGAGCTCTGCCGTCGGTCCGGCCGCCTCGACCCGGCCTTCTCTCAGCAGCAGCGCCTCGCGCGCCAGGAGCACCGCCTCGCCCGCGTTGTGGGTGACGTAGAGCATCGGGATGCGCATCTCGTCGCGGACTCGAAGAAGATACGGAAGAATCCGGCCCTTCAGCTCCACGTCCACCGCGGCGAGCGGCTCGTCCAAGAGGAGCAGGCGCGGACGCGTCGCGAGAGCGCGCGCCAGGGAGACCCGCTGTCGCTCCCCTCCCGACAGGGTCGCGGGGTAGCGGTCGAGGAGCGTCCCGATCTCCAGGATCGAAACCGCCTCGTCGAAGATGCCGGCCCCGCGGCCGCCGTCCTGAAGGGCGAAGCGGACGTTCTCGGCCGCCGTCAGGTGGGGAAAGAGCAGCGAATCCTGCGGAACGTAGCCGACCCGGCGGCGCTCGGGAGGCAGGTTCACGGATCTTTCGGAGTCGAGGACCGTCTCGCCGGCGATCGCGATCCGGCCGGCCGCTTTCCGCAGCCCGGCGATCGCCTCCAGCAGCGAGGTCTTCCCGGCGCCCGACGGGCCCAGGACGGCGACCGCGCTCGACTCGAATCGGGCTCGGACCTCCAGGACGAAGCCGGCCAGCGGGAGCCGGACGTCGAGCTCGATCAAGGAGCGCCCGCCTCGCGTTTCTCCCGCCGCCTCTGAAGCAACTCGGTCACCCAGACCGTCACGAAGGCGATCGCCGCGACGATGCCGACGAGCCGGAAGGCCGCCTCGTCCTGGCCGATCTGGGTCCGGTGGAAGATCGCGAGCGCCAGCGTCTGCGTGCGGCCCGGGATGTTTCCGGCGACGAGGATCGTGGCGCCGAACTCCCCCAGCGCGCGCGAGAAGGCGAGCAGCGCCCCCGCCAGGATCCCCCGCCACGACAGCGGCAGGGCGACGCTCCAGAAGGCCTTCAGGCGGGACTTGCCCAGCGACCGCGCGATCCCGAGCAGCCGCGGATCCACGGTCTCGAAGGCGGCGCGGGCCGGGCGGACGAGAAGCGGGAAGGACATGACCGCCGTCGCGATGGCCACGGCCTTCCAGGTGAAGAGCACGTCGATCCCCGCGAGGTCCAGCAGCCGGCCGGCGGGCCCGGACTTCCGGAGAAGCTCCAGCAGCAGGAGGCCGACGGCGGTCGGCGGCAGGACCAGAGGCAGCGCGAGCAGCGTTTCGGCGACCTGGTTGCCCGCGCCGCGGCCGCGGGAGAGGGCCCACGCGGCGGCGACGCCGAAGGGCAGGATCACCGCTGTCGAGAGAAGCGCGACGCGAAGCGTCAGCAGGAGGACCGAGAGGTCCGAGACGATGGCGTCACTCCTTGCGGATCACGAAGAACCCGGCGCGCTCGAAGGCGGCTCCCGCTTCTTTGCTCTCGAGAAACGCCGCGAAGTCTCTGGCCGCCCGGGTCGCCTTCGCTACCGGAGCGAGGGAGTAGAGGACCGGCGGCCTCGCCGGCGTCTCGTAAACCGCGCGGACCTTCTTCGAGATCCGCGCGTCGGTGCGATACACGACGGCCGCTTCGACACCTCCCGACTCGACGGCGGCGAGCGCCGCGCGGACATCCAGCGTGGGCACGACGCGGCGTTCCACCTCGGACCAGACTCCCGCCGACTCGAGCCACTTCTTCGCGTAGATGCCGGCGGGGACCGCGGCCGGATCGGCGAGCGCGATCCTGGTGAACTGGAGGAGGTCTCGCGGGCCGTGCATGCGGCTCTTCGAGTCGGCCGGAACCACGACCACGAGCCAGTTCGACAGGAACTCCCTCCGGTCCTCGTGTCGCACGATGCCCGCCTTCTCGAGCGCGTCCATCTTCGCGGCGTCCGCCGAGAAGAAAACCTCCGCGGGCGCGCCGGCCTCGATCTGCCGCTCGAGGTCGTTCGATCCGGCGAAGGAGAATTGCACGGACGTCCCGGTCTTCGCGACGTAGGTCTTGCCGATTTCCTGGAGAGTCTCCGTCAGGCTCGCCGCAGCGAAGACGAGGACCTCCTCCCCCTTCGCCGGAAGAACGGCAGCAAAAAGAAACAGTCCCGCGATCGCGCGAGTCACTCGCATCCCAGGCCTCCCTCAGAAATAGTAGAACTGAAGCTGGATGCCGAAGTGGCTCGTGTTCTTGATGGAGGCCGCGGCGGCCCTGGCCCTGGGATGAGCGTTCCGAGATTGAAATTCACGTCGTCGTTGACCTTGACGACCGCCTGTCCCCGCGCGGCGGCCGGGAAGAGAAGCACGAGAAGAAAGAGAAACCGGGACCTTCCGCCTCTCATGGGCGGCGAGGAGAGCACACCCCGATATATTCCGTCAAGTATTTCGGGACGGCAGGAGGCGGCGCAGGCGCCTCCATGCCGGCGACGCCGCGGCCGCGCTGCGACTCTGCATCTCCCGATAGAGGGCGAGGACGCTCCGGCCGAGCGGCGTCAGCCGCGCCGCCCCGTGCGCGCTCCCGCCGCGGGCGGTCTCGACCAGGGGCCGGCCGAACGAACGGTTCATCTCGCGCAGCAAGGTCCAAGCGCGCATGTAGGACATCCCGATCCGGCTGGCCGCCCCTCGCAGCTCCCTCTCCGCTCCGATCGCCTCGAGCAGGTCGGCCTTGCCAGGCCCGAGCACGATCGTGTCGCCGGCCAGCACTCTCAGGCGAGGCTTGAGCCGGTAGGACGAATCCCTTTTCGGCGCCATCGCGCCCGACAGTCTAAGCGCCGTCGCGTTTGACCGGCGGACGCCCGGCAGTTAGACTTCGCGGTTCCCGTGGTGGGTGTAGCTCAGCTGGTTAGAGCGCCAGACTGTGGATCTGGATGTCGAGGGTTCGAATCCCTCCACTCACCCCAATGACTTGCCCGCGTTCTTTGCGCCCGTAGCTCAGTCCGGATAGAGCGTCAGCCTCCGGAGCTGAAGGTCCCGCGTTCGAATCGCGGCGGGCGCACCATAATCCTCAGTGGCTTAGGTGGGACTTGGCGGCAGGAGTACGACAACCAGTCAGATCAGAACCGCGCGAACTTGTTCGCGTTGTACAACGTGATCCAGAAGTTGACGCCGTCGCTGCAGGCGCCGGCTGGATTCGAGCCCGCTCCCGTCGCGAAGGACCCCAGTGTTGTCAAGTCCGCTGCCTTCCAGAGTGAGACGCTGTTGCCGCTGTTGTTCGTCACCAGGACGCGCTGCCCATCGAACGCGGCGGTCTCAGGGTTGTTCAGACCGTTGCCGGTAAGCGTCGCCAGCACCGTTCCGTTCGAGGCCCGGATGACCGAGACGGAGTTGGAGAAGTAGTTTGGAACCCAGATGCTCGTGCCGTCGAAGACCGGGAAAAAAGGACTGTCACCGACCGTAACGGTCTGCAGAATGGCGCCGGAGCCGTCGAGCTTCAGAAGAGCACTGGCACTGAGGTCCGTCACCCAGACATTCGCTCCAGCGTAGAGGGCGCCCCGAAGGTTCAAGAATCCCGTCGTGACCGTCGTCACGGTCCAGGGCAGCGAAGCGCCGGGAGTCACGATCGAGACTGACCCACTAACGTTTGCCGTCCAGATCCTTGACCCGTCGAAGGCGACCCCGAAAGCACCATTCCCAAGGCTGCTCGCGACCGTCGTGACCGCCCCGGCCGCCTGGCTCGGGTCGATCCGGTAAAGCTGCCCGGGATTCGTGAATGACGTGGCGAAGACCCGTCCCATCGCCACGAGCACGCCTTCGACATTCGTCGCTCCCGTCCAGGTCTCGAGCAGCTTGCCGTCGCTGCCGCGCACACGAGAGACTGTGGCCCCGTTGACATTCGCCACCCACAGGTCCGCGCCGTCGGATTGGACGAACTGAGGATTGATGCCGACCGTCGTGAGCCCGAGGACCGTGTCGTTCTGCGAAGTCCAGAACTGATCGAGCGCCGCCCGCCGGCTTCCGCGCTTCAAGACGCCGTCCACCGTGCGCGAGAGGAACGCTGCCATCTGGAGGCGGTTTACGTTGCCCGCCGGGTCATAGGTCGTCGGCGTCGTCCCGGTCGTGATCCCGAGATAGAAGATCTCGAGCACGAACGGGCAGAACACGGCGTCGGTAAAGTCGGTGAAGGGGCCGCAGGTACCGAGGAGTCCGCTCGAGGCGCCCGCGAAGAGGGCGGCCGCCGCGAGAAGGGAGACCGAGCGAAGCCGTAGTCGAATGGACTTCATAAGACCTCCATGCCTTCCGAGCGAAACCGCCCATTGCGCGGAGAGATCGTGCCAGCGGCCGGGGCCGCCGGCCGCACAGGCGCTAGGAGAGGCGGGCCGCGAAGGGAGGAGATCGGGAGTTCGGAGACCCCGAGCCCGGGTCGGGAATCGGGAGACCGACAGGCGGAAGGAGCAGAGGAGCGGACTGCGATCGCGTCGTAAAGGCGGCGAACAAAGAAATGACCGAGATGTAGTCATTCTGGAAACAGGCCAGACACGGGTCGTCGTCAACCGGCTCCCCGGACGAGATTGTGGGATCCAAGCTCGCCGGAGGTCGCGGAACAAACGTGCCGGAGTCGCTCGGGCCGTCGGAAGCGAGGTCCTCGAAGGCGTTCCAATGGCGATGGGGAGCGGCCGCGACGAGGAGGAGGAAGACCGCGCCGTACAAGGCCGCGGCTTGTCGGTGCCGCGCGGCCGCCTCGCCCGACCGTCTTTGTGGACGGAATCCGCCACAAAGTGGCTGATTTCCTATCAGAGCGTTCCCTCCGAGACAGCTCAATCTAGTTCTTTCGCCCCGAGGCGTCAATTCTTTGCGCGTTGCAGTGTGCCGGGAGGCCCGCCTTCCTGGCCTGTCGGCGCCTCGAACGCCAACCCTTCAGAACCGCGCGAGCTTGGCGGCGCCGACTAGCGTGATCCAGAAGTTGATGCCGTCGCTGCAGGCGCCGAATGGACCCGTGCTCGTCCCCGTCCCGAAGGAGCCCAGTGTTGTCAGATCCGCCGCCTTCCAGAGTGAGACGCTGTTGCCGGAAACGTTCGTCACCAGGACGCGTTGTCCGTCGAACGCGGCCGTTCTTGGGGCATTCAAGCCGTTGCCGGTCAGCGTCGCCAGCACAGTTCCGCTCGAGGCCCGGACGATCGAGACAGAGTTGGAGATCTGGTTTGGAACCCAGATGCTCGTGCCGTCGAAGACCGGGAACTGCGGGACGGTACCGACAGTGACGGTCTGCAGGATTGCGCCAGCGCCGTCGAGCTTCAGAAGTGTCCCGGCGCTGTCCGTCACCCAGATGTTTGCCCCATCGTAGAGGGCGCCCTGAGGGCTCGAGAACCCCGTCGTGACCGTCGTAACGGTCCAGGGCAACGAGGCGCCAGGAGTCACGATCGAGACAGACCCAAAACCGTTTGCCGTCCAGATTCGCGACCCGTCGAAGGCGATCCCGGCTAGACCAGCCCCCCCGAGGTTGCTCGCGACCGTCGTGACCGCCCCGGCCGCCTGGCTCGGGTCGATCCGGTAAAGCTGCCCGGGATTCAAGGATCCCGTGACGAAGACGCGCCCCATCGCCACGAGTACGCCGAAGGCATTTGTCGCTCCCGTCCAGGTATCCTGCAGCTTGCCGTCGCTGCCGCGCACACGCGACACCAAGCTGCCTGCGCCGTTCGCCACCCACAGGTCCGCCCCGTCGGACTCGACGAGCAATGGCGTACTGCCGACCGTCGTGAGCCCCAGGACTCCGCTGTTCTGCGGCGCCCAGAACTGCTTCAAGGCGGCCCGGCGGCCGCCCCGCTGCAGCGTCCGATCCACCGTCCGCGACAGAAACGCCGCCATCTGCGTCCGACTCACGTTGTCCGCCGGAGAGTACGTCGTCGGCGTCGTTCCGGTCGTGATCCCCAGGTAGTAGACCTCCAGGATGAAGGGACAGAAAGCGTCGTTGGCCGTGTCGGTGAAGGGCCCGCAGGTGCCCAGAAGGGCTCCCGCCCCGCCCCCCAGCAGAGCCGTGAACACGATCGAGACAAGAGCGAGGACACGCCGGGCTGTTGCGGACAGTTTCATGGAGTCCTCCTTGAGCGGAAAGGCTACGCCCTTGTCCCAGACGTCTCAAGGAAGCCGGTTGCGCTCTCCGACTGTCAGTGTCTGAATTACTGTCCGAGATCCAAATGGAAAGACGGGGCCGGCCGGAAATTCGATGCGCCCGCCGGTCGGACTTGAGGAAATTCGCAAACCTGGGAAATGTTCCTCCCATCGTTTCGGGTCTGCCTCCCCTTCCGGAGCTGAAGGTCCCGCGTTCGAACCGCGACGCTCCCGCGGCGAAAGGCTCCTCCTCGCCTTCGCTCGGAGACTCCTCTCGCCGCGAACTCAACCACCATGTGTGGCGGGATATCGGGCGCGCGGGGCAGACTCAGAGAATCTCGTCTAGATTCGCGCCGGTCAGCCTCGGAAAGAGGACGCATGCTCGCGAACGAATTCGGCGACGGTTCGCGGCGGCCGGCCGGTGAGATCCGCGATCGTAGTGGTGATCGTCACCGTCTTGCCGCCGGCACGCTGATAGGCGGCGATCGCGAGGGTGCTCTCGATGACGGCCGGGGGGATGCCCTCTCGAACGCGGCGCGCCCGCGCTTGCTCCGATGATTCGCGACGCGTGTCGCGCGAGTCAGCGCGCCAGCAAGGCGTCCAGTGACAGAGAGCCGCCTCCAGCGATCACGCACGCCAGCGCCATGGCGATGAACCCCAGGTTGGCCTCGAAGCCGTGACCCTTGCCGGCGGTCAGCTCCCAGTTGATGAAGAGGCCATTTGGCCAGTGGACCTTGACGATCGCGCCGACCATCACGGTGATCACCGCCAGAGCCGCCAGGCGTGTCAGCAACCCGAACACCAGTCCGATGCCACCCAGGAACTCGAAGAAGCAGATCGCATAGGCCACGGACAGCGGCAGCCCGGTCGAGACGAAGTAGCCCGTTGTGCCCTTGAGCCCATACCCGCCGAACCAGCCGAGCACCTTCTGCGATCCGTGGGCGAAAAAGATCACGCCCAGGGTGACGCGGACGACCGTGATCGCCCAGGATGGGGATGTCTTGAGCAGCATCTCCATGAACCCCTCCTTTCGGAGCTCTTCTCCGCGACGGTCGTCAGGCTCGCGGGATCTACGCCACGTCGAACAGCAAGACCTCGGCGGGCTGCTGGCCGCGAAACTGCAGGCTCTCCTGCCCTGTGACGGCTGCGCCGTCGCCTTCGCTGAGGACCGTTCCGTTCAACGACGCCGAGCCACGGGCGACGTGGATCCAGGCGTGCCGGCCCGGGCGCAACCGGAACTCTCGCCCTTCGCCCGGGTTGATGAGCGCGACCCACAGATCCACGTCCTGCGATATCTGAAGGCTTGCATCGCGGCCGTTTTTGGAGGCGAGGAGCACGAACGCCCCTCGCGCCGCCTCTCGATCGAAGGCCTTGTGCGCATGGACCGGTTTCAGGCCCCGCGTGTCCGGCACCACCCAGATCTGCAGGAAGTGAACGGGCTCGACCTTCGAGTGGTTGTATTCGCTGTGGGTCACCCCGGTGCCCGCGCGCATGTGCTGGATCTCGCCGGGCCGGATGAGTCCTCCGCCCCCCGAGCTGTCCTTGTGCTCGAGGGTGCCTTCGAGGACGTACGACAGGATCTCCATGTCCCGATGGCCGTGCTTGCCGAACCCGGCGCCCGGCTTCACGCGGTCGTCGTTGATCACACGGAGGGTCCTGAAACCCATGTGCTCGGGGTCGTGGTACTAGCCGAACGAGAACGTGTGGCGGCTGTCGAGCCAGTCCCATTCGGTGCGGCCTCGGTCTCCGGCGCGCCGGACCTTGATCACTTCCCGGTGAGTTTATTCGCCGGGTGTCGGCCGGATGGCTGCACCAAGGGGCATCACAAGACGCGGCGCGCCCTGACCGTCGCGGGCGGAGCGTAGGTCAGAAACGGGCCAGCTTGCCGGTGGTGTAGAAGGTGATCCAGAAGTTGGCGCCGTCGCTGCAGGCCCCGTTCGGGGTCGTGGACGCGCCCGTGCCGACCGAGCCGATCACCGAGAGATCGGCGGCCTTCCAGAGGGATAAGGTATCGTTGCCGCTCGCCACGAGGACACGCTCTCCGTCGAACGCGGACGCCCAGGGAAGGCTCAGGCCGTTGCCGGTCAACGTCTGCAGCAAGGCCCCCGTGGACGCGCGAACGACCGTCACCGAATTGTTCCCCCGGCCCGGCACCCAGATGTTGGCTCCGTCGAAGACGGGATAGCGGGGCTCGACCCCGGCCGTCACGGTCTTCAGAATCGCCCCGGCGGCGTCGAGCTTGACGAGGGTGCCGTTGCCCAGGGTGACCCAGACGTTCGTCCCGTCGAAGACAGCGCCGACAGCCCCGGGGGCGAATCCGGACGTCACCGTCGTGACGGTCCAGGGGATCGAGGCCCCCGGTGTGACGATCGACACCGAGCCCCCAATGTTCGCGGTCCATACCCGGGCCCCGTCGAACGTAAGGCCCGTGGGGGTGGTGCCGATAGCGGTCGACACGGTCGTGACGGCGCCGGCGGGCTGGGACGGGTCGATCTCGTAGAGCCGGGAGGCGTCGGCGCTCGTCACGAAAACGCGGCCCATGGCCACGAGAGCGCCCCAGGCGCCGGCCGCTCCCGTCCAGGTCTCGAGCAGCTTTCCGTCGCTCTCCCGGACTCGCGACACGGTTCCGGATGCGTGATTCGCCACCCAGACGTCCGCCCCGTCGCAGGCGCAGAGATACGGATTGCCGCCCACCGTCGTGAGACCGATGGCGTCGGAAGTCTGTGGAGTCGAGAACCGGTTGAGGCTGGCTTTCCGGCTGTTGCGCTTGAGCATGACGTCGACCGACCGCGAAAGGAACGCCGCCATCTGGAGCCGGGTGACGTTGGACGACGGGTCGTACGTCGTCGGCGTGGTCCCCGTCGTGATCCCCAGATAGAAGACCTCCTGGACGAACGGGCAGAAGACGTCCGCGGCGACGTCGGTGAAAGGCCCGCAAGTCCCGAGGAGCGCGGCCGTGGCTCCGCCGAGCAATCCTCCCGCGCAGATGAGTAAGGGCAGAAGAACCCTGGAGAACGACCGCTTTCTCATGTTCCTACTCCCTGATGGTTTCCCGATTCGATTCTCTCACCAAGACAAGAAGGATGGGTCAAGTTGCGACGAAGGGGCGTCGGTGTGGTAGAAATAGCGTTACAACATAATGAGACTGTCTCCGGGGCGGGCGGGGGTGATCTGTGTCATCGCTGCGGTCGCGGCGGTGCTCGCGGGCGCCGGAAGTGTCGCGTCGGGGGCCTGCGGGCCCTTCACGGATTTCACCGACGCGGGGTTCTGTCCGTTCGTGCTGGAGACGCGGTGATGGTCCGGAGGAGCATCCGGAAATGCCTCCCTAGGGTTTCGTTCTCTGGACGTTCAAGAGATCGACGGGAAGTGCGTTGTAGTCCTCGACCTCGATCTTTTTCGCTGTCTTGTCCCAGCTCACCTTCGCCGCCGGAACCAGCTTGCCATCTCCCTTGCCGTCCTTGTCGAGGTGGATCTCGATCAGGGTCAGCCTGTACTGCATGGACCGCGTGTTCTTCGCCGCCTCGCGGAAATTCACGTCGCGGTCCGTCGCGAGGACGATCCGGCGGCTGCCGTCGGGGTTGGGATGGTTGCGGGCGTAGTAGAGGTCGTAGCCGATGGTGTTGGGCAGGCGCATGTAGCCGACGGGCGGCCGGATCTTCGTCAAAGCGTCGATCAGCTTGTCGCGGCCGAATTCCTGGAGGGTCGTCAGGAGCATCTCGCGCTCCTCGTCGGTGGACCATCGGTTGATTGAGACGGTCAGGAGGCTCGTCTGCCCGGTGCCGAGGCTCGCGGCGTAGGCCCGGAAGGTCTCGATGGGCTTCGGATCGGCGGCCGGGAGGCTCCCCGAGAAAGTCAGCAGAACGGCCGCCAGGACCGCGATCCGTCCTCTCATGAGTCCCTCCCTTCCGTGACACCAGTTTAACCGCCGCCGCGGCCTGCCTTCGCAACCGAAATAGAATCAGGGCACCCCGGATGAACTGTCCTCACTGCTCGGCCGCGAATCCCGATGGCGCAGCCACCTGCGTGGAGTGCCGGCAGAGCCTCGAAGGCGACCTGACGATGGTGGGTCACTCGGGCGAGGCACCACCCGCGATCCCGGAGGACGGAACGATCGTGATCCGGCCCTCCGGGTCGGCGCCGGTCATCCCTCCCCCGCCAGCCGACGGAACGATCGTGATTCGGACGACCGGCGCGACGTCCATGCCGCCTCCCCCTCCGCCGTCCATGGCTACGCCGCCGAGCTTCATGGAGTGGGCGAAGCTCTCCAAGTCTTTCGGCGCCATGACCGGCACCCTGCCGGAGGGGCTGGAGATCGGCAGGCGATACCGCGTCGTGAAGCTCCTCGGCCGGGGCGGCATGGGAGCGGTGTACCGAGTTTACGACAAGGACCTCGAGCGCGACGTCGCTTTGAAGCTCATCCGCGCCGACATCGCGGAGGACCCGGAGACGCTGGCGCGATTCAAGCGCGAGATCCAGCTCTCGAGCAAGGTCACCCACCGAAACGTTCTGCGCGTTTACGACCTCGGCGAGAGCGACGGGATCAAGTTCCTCACGATGCAGCTCGTCTCCGGCGAGGACCTGGCCGCGGTCATCAAGGCCGGGAAGCTCCCCAACGAGCGCCTCATCCGGATCTTCCGCCAGATCTGCGAGGGGCTCGAGGCGGCGCACGAGCAGAACGTGATTCACCGGGACCTGAAACCCCAGAACGTGATGCTCGGCGCCGACGACATGGTCTACCTGATGGACTTCGGACTGGCCAAGGGCCACGAGCAATCCGGGATGACGCAGACGGGCGCCGTGATCGGCACGCCGTTCTACATGTCGCCGGAGCAGGTGCAGGGCAAGGAGATCGACAAGCGGTCGGACATCTTCTCGCTGGGAGTCATCCTCTACCAGATGGCGACGGGCGTGCTTCCGTATTCGGGCCGCACGCCGTACGAGGTGATGCTCCAGCGCACGCAGCGCGCTCCCCGCCCGGCGGCGGAGTTGAACCCCGAGATTCCGCCGTATATCTCCCGGATCCTCGAGCGCTGCCTCCAGATCGATCCGGCGCTTCGGTACCAGAGGGTGGCGGAAATCCTCGCGGACCTGGAAGCGGAGTCATTCCGCTCCTCGTTCCGGTACGAAGCGGCCCGGCGGCGATGGATCCGTCCCGTCGCTGCGGGCATTGCCGGGGTTCTGCTGCTCGCGGCGGGAATCTGGTGGGCGGTCCGCCGGGCGCCGGCTTCGCGAGCTTCACGCCCGGCCGCGTCGCCGGAAGAGGCCCCGGCCGCCAACATCGCGACCCGGTCGGTCCTGATCAGCGACTTCGAGAACAAGACCGGCGATCCGGTCTTCGACGGAACGCTCGAGCATTCCTTCGGGCTGTCCCTCGAAGGCGCGACGTTCATTTCCAACTTCAGCCGCGCCGGCGCCCGCAAGATCGCGGCGCAGCTCCAGCCGGGAGCCACGGCTCTGACCCAGCCGCTCGCGCAGTTAGTCGCCGTGCGCGAGGGAGTCAGCGTCGTCGCCTCGGGAGTGATCGAGAAGAAGGACGACAACTACCAGGTCACCGTCCGCGCCGTGGACGCGGCCACCGGCAAGCAGATCATCTCGGAGTCGGCGACCGCGGCGAAGAACGGGGTCCTTCAGGCGGTCGCGGATCTCGCGGCGCGCGTTCGCACAGCCCTGGGCGACAAGACTCCGGCCTCGGTCCAGCTCGCGGCCGCCGAGACGTTCACGGCCGGATCGCTGGAAGCCGCGCACGAGTACGCCGTCGCCCAGGACCTGCAGTCGGGCGGCGACTGGGACGAGGCGATCCGCCACTACCGCAAGGCAATCGATCTCGACGCCAATCTCGGCCGCGCCTACGCCGGGATCGCCGCCGTCGAGAGCAACCGGGGCCGCCGGCCGGAGGCGGAGAAGGCCTACAAGGAAGCCTTCGCCCGGATCGACCGAATGAGCGATCGCGAGAAGTACCGCACCCGCGGCGGCTACTACCTCCTGATCCGAAATCCCGATAACGCGATCGAGGAGTTCAGCAACCTCGTCAAGCAGTACCCGGCGGACCGGGCCGGCGTCGCCAACCTCGCGGTCGCCTACTTCTTCAAGCGCGACATGGGCCGCGCGCTGAAGGAGGCGCAGCGAGCGGTCGAGATGAGCCCGAAGAACGTGCCCCAGCGCAACAACCTTGGCCTGGACGCGATGTACGCGGGCGATTTCGCGAGGGCGATCAAGGAACAGGACGAAGTCATCAAGCTGAACCCGAAGTTCGTCACCGCCTACATCAGCAAGGCCATGTCGCAGGTGGCCATGGGAAAGCCCGACGAGGGAGCCGCGACGTACAAACAGGCGGCCGCCGTGGACGCGCGCGGAGCCTCGATTGCCGTCAGCGGCCTCGCAGATATCGCCGCATACCAGGGACGCCACGCGGACGCTCTCGCGATCCTGCTCCAGGGCGTCGAGGCGGACGTCGCCGCCAAGGACTCCGAGGCCGCCGCGGTCAAGCTGCTCTCGGCCGCCGAGGCCCGCCTGACCGTGCCGGACGTCGCCGCCGCGGCCGCGGATGCCGAGCGCGCCACATCGCTGTCTCGCGGAGAAAACGTGCTCTACCCCGCTGCGCGCGTCTTCCTGGCCGCCGGGCGGGAGCCGAAAGCCCTGGCGCTTGCGACGGAGCTGGCCGGGAGGCTCGAGCCCGATCCCCAGGCTTACGCGGAGTTGATCCGCGGCGAGGCCGACCTCGCCCACGGCAAGCCGGCCGACGCGATCCGGCACTTCCTCGCCGCCAAGAAGATCGCCGACACGTGGGCCGGGAGGCTCGATCTGGGCAAGGCGTACCTCGAAGCGAAGGCCTTCGCCGAATCCGACGCCGAGTTCGAGACATGCGTGAAGCGGATCGGAGAGGCGACGGCGATCTTCCTCGACGAGTCGCCGACCTGCCGCGCGATCCCTGCCGCGTACTACTACCTGGGCAGAGCGCGCGAGGGCCTGAAGAGCCCGGGGGCCGCCGACGCCTTCAAGAGCTTCCTCGCGGTGAAGACCGGCAAAGGCGACGCCCTCGTCGCCGACGCGAAACGCCGCCTTCAGAAGTAGCGGCGAGCCTCACGTCGCCCTCTCCGACCCCTTCACGCCGTAGGGGGGCCTTGCGCCCGCGGTACAGACCGGGGACATCGTTTACAGATCAGACCGGGGACATGGTTTACAGCTCCGTCTGCTATCCGAACGTCGCGGCATCCGAAAAGGGCGGGCGGGGTCAAGCCCCGCCCCTACGGCACGGAGGGACCTCGTGACCATTGACGCGAACGAAGTCCGTCTGCGATCCAGACGCCGCGGCGCCTGACCAGGGGCGGGCGGGGTCAAGCCCCGCCCCTACGGCGCCAGGGACCTTCCGACGCAACAGAGCCGGGCGTCGTTCGCGCTCCGCGACGTCCGGGCGGGGCGGGGTCAAGCCCCGCCCCTACGGAACGTGTTACTGCAGGTTGATCCTGGTCGCCTTCGGTGCGCTGCCGTCGTTCAACTGGAGAATGATCTCGTAACAGCCGGGCCCGGTCGTGACCTGCTTGGTGGACCAGTTGAACAGGAACTGGTTGGTGTTGGCGTCATATCGGAATGTACTGCCTCCCGTCGCGCCGGACGTAGGCAAGTAGAGCAGGAACGTGGTCCCGGTCGCCTGGCCGGCCGCGCAGGCTCCGCCGGCGTAGTAGGTCGCCTTCAGCGTCTGGGTCGTCGTCAGGTTCGTCAGGAAGTTTCCGGAGGAGTCCTTGAGCTGCCACTTGATCGGCTGGCCCTTGGTGAAGTTGCCCGAGCCGGAGTCGCTCGGCGCAGTCGGCGTCCCCGCCGTCGAGAGGGGCGACAGGAACCCGATGAAGTTGTACGGGAGCAGGACCGAGTGCTGGAGGCTGCCCGAGCTGCCGTTGAAGAGGGAATCGCCGGAGTAGCTCGCGGTCAGCGTTACCGTTCCACCGGACCCCGGGACTAGCGAGCAGCTCGCGGCCGGCAGCGTCGCGATGCAGGAAGCGCCGGAGCCGTCGCTCACCGTGACCGTGCCGGTGGGAGTTCCCGTGGCGGGCGCGACGGGAGTGACCGTGAAGCTGACGGTGACGGCCTGCCCCAGGCTCGAGGGCGCCGGAGCGTCGCCGGTGATCGCCGTGGCCGTGTTTCCGCGGATCGTGAGCGCCGTCGAGTTGTTGCTCGCGGCGTGGGCCGAGGAGGCATCCGAGTACGAGGCCGAGATCGTCCGACCGCCGACGGAGTTGCCGGTTACCGTGGCCGAGCAGGTCGAGGTGGGCACGCCGGCCACGAGCGCGCACGATGCGCCCGGCGCGAACGAGTCGCCCGCCCCGGTCGAGGACAACGCAACGGTGCCGGTCGGGGCCGACTTCGTTCCCGCTGCCTCGGTGTCCGTCACGCTGACGGTGAGGGTGGCGGCCTGTCCCGCGAGGACCGGGTTCGAGGAGACCGAGACGGCCGTCGAGGTGGCCCGCGGGCTGACGTTCAGGATGAGGTTGCCCTGGCTGGCCTGGAAGACCCCGGAGACTCCAGCGTAGCTCGCGGTGATCGTGTGCGGGCTGGCCGAGGCCGCGGTCACCGAGACCGAACACGACGCCGTCGCCGCGCCGGAGGCGGCGAGCGCGCAGCTCGCGCCGGGGCTGAAGGTGTCCGTCGCAACGGACGACGAGAAACTGACGGAACCGGTCGGCGAAGTGGCGACCCCGCCCGCCGTGTTGACGACGGTCGCCGTCACGGTCACCGGGACCCCGACGGGAGCCGAGCCGCTGGAGAAGGAGACGGAGGTCGAGGTCGTGAGGCTGCTCACCGTGAGCGCCGACGCGGCGGCCGATCCCTGGTGAACCGGGCTTCCGGCGTAGGCTCCCGTGATCGTGTCCGTGCCGCTCGAGGGCGCGGTCACCGTGACCTGGCAGCTCGACTGGTTCGGGTTCCCCGTTGGAGCGAGCTGGCAGTTGCCGCCGACCGCGCCGCCCGTGCCGGTGACGCTGACTGCGCCGGAGGGAGCGGACGCCGTTCCGCCGGCCTGCGCGTCGGTGACCGTCAGCGTCGCGAGGCTGGATCCGGTCGCCGGGACAGAGGACGGCGAGAGCGAGAGAGTGGCGGTCGTCTGGCGCGCGCTGACGTTCAACGTCACCGTCTGCGTCGCGACCTGCGGGGTCGGAGAGGATGAGTCGGCCGCCTGGAGCGTGAAGACGAAGCTTCCGGCGGCGGAGGGCGTGCCCGAGATCATGTTGCCCGAGAGAGCCAACCCGCCGGGCAGGGCCCCGGAGGAAATCGTCCAGGTGATCGGCGAGGTTCCGCCGGTGGACTGGAGCGTCGCGGTGTACGGTGTCCCGACGACGGCCGCGGGGAGCGTTCCCCCGGACGTCTGAATGGACAGCAGCAACGCGAAGTCGGATCCCGCTGCGCCGGTGTTGGCGCCGTGCGCGGTGACGACCGGCGTCAGGTTCCGCGTGAGCTGCAACATCTGGTCCGGAGTCAGGGCGCCGCGGAGCGTCACGAAGACCGTCTCTCCCGGCGCGATCGGGACCGTTGCGTTGTCGGCCGCCCCGACGTCGATGTTCGGGGCCGTGGCATCGGGGATCGAGGTGGAGATCGCGGCGTTGTCCGCCCGCGCCAGCGGGATCGACTGCGGCACGCTCTGGAGGGTGCACCCGGCCGCCCTTGGAGTCTCGGAGTTCTTCGTCACGATGACCTGGAGCGGCGTGTTGTTGTACGGGTTGTTGCCGTAGAGCGCGACGCGGTAGGAATGCGACGTGTTGCCCGTGTTGGTCACCGCGTACGTCGCGTCGGTGATCGGGGTGTTGGTGATGTTCTGGTTCGTGATGTTCTGGTTGGTGATGTTCTGATTGGTGATGTTCTGGATCGCGGGATCCGCGTTGGTGATGTTCTGGTTCGTGATGTTCTGGTTGGTGATGTTCTGGAGCCCGGCGTTCGGGTTCGA
>DATFWF010000204.1:0-7076 GCA_035259605.1 Thermoanaerobaculia bacterium | reverse complement strand
GAATCCGGCGACGAGGAGCGTCCGCGCCTTCGGATTCGGGATCAGCCGCAGGGCCGCCTCGAGGACCGTGACGCAGGTCCCCTCCGACCCCGCCAGAGCTCGGGCCAGGTGGAATCCGTTTTCGGGAAGAAGGAAGGGGAGGTTGTAACCGGAGACCCGCCGGGGAATGTCGGGGAAGCGCTTGCGGATCAAGTCCGCGTACTCGTCGCGCAGCTTCGCGAGCGCCGCGTAGATCTCGCCTCGCCGCCCGCCCTCGGCGACGATCCGTTTCAGCTCCTCCGGCGAGGTTCTCCCGACCTTCATCCGCACGCCGTCGCCGGTGACGACGTCGAGCTCCACGATCTGGTCGGCCGTCCGCGCGCCCTCTCCCTCGAAGGCCGCCATGACCGAGTGCACTCCGCAGGAGTCGTTGCCGATCATCCCGCCGAGCGTGCAGTACTCGTGGGTCGCCGGGTCCGGCCCGAAGGTCAACCCGTGCGGCTGCGCGGCGCGGCGCAGGTCGTCGAGGATGACGCCGGGCTCGACGCGGGCGATTCGACCGCCCGGGTCGACTTCCAGCACGCGGTTGAAGTGCCGCGACATGTCCAGCACCACGGCGACGTTGCAGCACTGTCCGGCGAGGCTCGTCCCGGCGCCCCGCGACAGGACCGGCGCTCCGAAGGCGCGGCAGACCTTCAACGCTTCCAGGACGTCCCCGGAGTCCCGCGGCTCGACGACGCCGATCGGCACCTGGCGGTAGTTGGACGAATCCGTCGAGTAGAGCGCCCGGCTTCCCGCGTCGAACCGGACCGCTCCGCGGACCGCCTTCCGAAGCGCCGCCTCGAGAGCTCGCGCGTCCGCGTCGAAGCGGATGGGCCCCTGGCGCAGGTTGTCCGGCCTCATCGCGGACAACGATCCTATCCGCCGGGGTCGCCGATCAAAGAAAAGCCCCGCCGGAGCGGGGCTCGTTGGAGACAGGGCGTCAGGAAACGATCAGTTTCTTCCGCGGTAGGGGACCGCCGGGTTGGCCGGCGGCTCCGGGGCGGTCGAGAGCGTCGGGAACGCGCTCGTGCAGAAGAACGCGCTGACGTAGTTGCAGAGCCACGAGTCCGTCTTCTCGGACCGGAACTTCTCTTCCTTGCGGGTCTGGGTGCGCCGCGCCTGGACCTGGTCGGCGCGCTCGATCCGGCTCATCCGCTCATTTCCTCCCGCGCCGGCCATCGCGACCCCCGCGGAGAGAAACGAAAAGACGAGACCGCCGACGATGCTTATCGAAGCCCTTCTCGATTTCATCGCAAGCCTCCCTTCCGATCAGGCCGCGTTACCGCCATTGGAATCGCGGCGCTTTTCGGTAACTTCAATGACCGTGCCAAACGGAAAAACTCTCTTTTCGCAAGTGTTTGCGTTGACCCCTGGAGAGTACGGCGCCGCTCGGAGTGAGACATCGCCGACTGGCACCCGGCTTGCGAGGCTGTTTACCGGGCGCCCGCGCGCTCCAATTGGATCTCAGGGATTTGCGAAGAGGAGGTTGTGGTCATGACACGTCTTTATCCGCCGTTCGTCGCCGGCCGCAGCGGGATCGGTTTCCTGCTGATCCGGATCGTGGTGGGAGCGGCGATGGTCATGCACGGCTGGCAGAAGATCGGAAGTCCCTTTCACTGGATGGACAAGATGGGGAACGCGCCGCCGGCGTTCCTCCAGGGCCTGTCGGTTCTCGCCGAAGCGGGAGGAGGCGCGGCGATTCTCCTGGGCCTGCTGACGCCGCTCGCGGCCCTGGGCCTCGTCTGCGACCTGGCGTACGCGCTGTTCCTCGTCCACCTGCCGAAGGGCGATCCGTTCGTCGCCTCGGGAGGAGGCTCTTCCTACGAGCGGGCTCTCGTCTATCTCGCCGCGTCGCTGGCGATCCTGCTTACCGGCCCCGGCCGCTACTCCCTGGACGCCCTCCTCTTCCGCCGCCGCACCTCGGTGATCAAGGCGTCCGCCTGGGCCCGCCCCACTGCCGCCTGGGGCGAGACGGGCCTCGTGCCGTAGCGGAGGAGCGTGCCCCTCCTGCCCGGCCGTGCCCTCTCAACTCTTCCTGGCCAGCTCTCTTTTCGCAACGCGCGTCAGCAGCACCGTAACCGCCGCCGTCGCCGCCAGTCCGACGGCAAGCAGCGCCCACTCCCACGGACTCCGCTGCCCGCCCTGCCCGATCGTCCGCCCCGCCGCTCCGAGATAGACGTAGAGGACCGTCGCGGGGAGCATCGCCACCCAGCTCGTCGCGACGTACGGCCAGAACTTCACCGACGTCAACCCGTAGAGGTAGTTCGACAGCGAAAACGGAACGAGCGGGGAGAGCCGCAGCAGCGCCACGACCTTCCACCCTTCCTTGCCGATCGCCCGGTCGATCGCCTCGAACCGGGGGTTCTTCTTCGCCAACCTTTCCACCGATGCTCGCGCGAAGTACCGCGCGATCAGGAACGCCAGCGCCGCCGCGAGCGTTGAAGCGGCGGACACCAGGACGACCCCGCGCCCCAGCCCGAAGAGAAATCCCGCGCCGAGGGTGAGCACGATCCCGGGAACGAACAACACGACGGCGAGGACATACACGGCCCCGTACAGGACCATCCCCGCCGTCCCCATCCCCCTGACCCACTCCTGGAACGACCGGATCCAGTGGCCGATCGGAAGGATTCTTGCGGCCACGACGAGCGCAACGACAACCAGGATCAAGACAACCCACTTCCACCGGGCTCCCGCGGGTGTCGCAGGGGAGGAGCGTGCCCCTCCCGCCCGGTCGTGCCTCTCTTCCATCAACGTCCCCACCTCCACCGCAAGACCCGCTTCGCGAAGGGCGTCAGCCGCGACTTCTGCTGCGCGTCCGCCAGCTTCCGCGCGATCTCCGCGTACGTCGGGTACGCGTGGATCGTCCCCGAGATCGTCTTCAACCCGACCTCCGCCTTCATCGCCAGGACGAACTCGTGGATCAAATCCCCCGCTCGCTCGGCCACGATCGTCGCGCCGAGGATCCAGTCCGTCCCTTTCCGCGTGAGAACCTTCGCGAACCCTTCCTCCTCGCTCTCGACGACAGCCCGATCCAAGTCCGACAGCGGCTGCTTCCACACCTCGAAGGGGATTCCCTTCTTCTCCGCCTCGGTCTCGTTCAACCCGACCCGGGCGACCTCAGGCGACGTGTACGTGCACCACGGGATGACCTCGTCCTCCCGTTTCGCCTTGACCCACGGGACGAGGATGTTGCGGACGATCGTGCGGGCGTGCGAATCCGCGACGTGCGTGAAGAGGTGCGTGCCGGTGACGTCGCCCGCCGCGTAGATGTTCTTCCGGGAGGTCTGGAGGTGCTCGTCCACCGTAATGCCCTTCTCGGTGAACGCGACGCCGGCCTCTTCGAGCCCCAGCTCTTCGACGTTGGGCCTTCTGCCCGCCGCCACGAGGATCGCGTCGCAGTCGATCGGGTGCCTCGAATCCTCGCCCTCGACGTCCGCCCACACGCGGATCGTGTGGCCGTGCCGCGCCGCGACGCGCGCCTTCGCGCCGGTCAGGACGTTGATTCCCTCCGACTCGAGCCGCCGCAGGAGAAGCTCCGACGCGTCCGGGTCCTCGCGCGGGAGCAGGCGCGCCCCCGTCTGGAGGAGCGTGACCTCGACGCCGAGCCTCGCGAATGCCTGCCCGAGCTCGCAGCCGATCGGGCCCCCGCCGAGGACGACCATGTGCTGCGGCTTCCCCTTCAGGTCGTCGAAGATCGTTTCGTTGGTGTAGTGCGTCACCCGGTCGAGCCCGTCCAACGGCGGAATCGCCGGCCGGGATCCCGTGGCGATGACGAAGCTCCTGGCCCGCAGCGTGGCGTCGCCGACGCGGACCTCCCCGGCCGAAATGAATTTCGCATGGCCGCGGAAGACGTCCACCCCCAGCGACTCGAACCGCGCCTGCGAATCGTGCGGCGCGATCTTCGATCGCCGTTCCCGCATCCGGGCCATCACCGCCTCGAGCTGGAACTTCGGCTCCTGCGGCAGGAGCCCCCACTTCTCCGCCTGCCGGATATGCTCGACGAGCCGCGCGGACGAGATGAGCGCCTTGGACGGAACGCATCCCGTGTTGAGGCAATCCCCGCCCATCTTCCCCTTCTCGATGAGCGCGGCCCGCCCGCCCAGCCCGGCAACCCCGGCCGCCGTGACGAGCCCCGCGGTCCCGCCGCCGATCACGACGACGTCGTAGGCCCCTTCCCCCTTATTCATCTCTGCGGCCTCGGACTCCTTGTTGCAGGGGAGGGGCTTGCCCTCCCGCCACCCCGTTACGCTTCCGCGTGTGACGCATCCCCCGCAGGATTTCGATGCACTCACGGCCGAACCGGTTACAGGAAAAAACCGGAGCTCGCGGCGACGCGCCGATCGTGACCGAGAACGGCCGGCCGCGTACTCGGTAGACCGGCTCCACCGGCCGGATTGATTTTCGTTCTGGCAGGTTCACTTCGGCGAATTATGAGTCCGCGCCGGGTCAACCAGAGTCCGAAACGGGGGCCGCGACGCCTAGAACCGCAGGAGCGTGCTGGGACTGACGCGGGCGATCCAGAAGTTCACGCCGTCGCTGCAGGCCCCGTACGGGTTGGTGCCGCCAAGAGAGAAGTTGCTGATGGGAGTCAGGTCCGCCGCCTTGAAAAGCGAGAGGGTGGAATTGGTGAGGCTCGTTACGAGCACCCGCTGGCCGTCAAACGCCGCGATCCAGGGCGCGCTGAGGCCATTGCCGGTCAGGGTCTGGAGGATTGTTCCGGTAGAAGCGCGAACGACGGTCACCGAGGAGCTGGAATTGTTCGGCACCCAGATGTTCGATCCGTCGAAGACGAGCTGCTCGGCTCCCGGCTGTCCGAGCGTCACCGTCTGGAGGATCGTCCCCGCGGGGTCGAACCGGAACAACGCCCCGTCATTCGCGTCGCCAACCCAGACGTTCGCGCCGTCGAACACCGCGCCCGTCGGAAAGGAGAAAGCGGCGGCGGTAACGGTCGTCACCGTCCACGGAAGCGAAGCCCCGGGCGTGATGATCGAGACGGAGCCGCTCGTGTTCGCGGTCCAGATCCGCGCGCCGTCGAAAGCCATCTGACGGGGAGAATTGCCGAGGTTCGTCGCCACCGTCGTCACCGCGCCGGCCGGAAGGCTCGGATCGAGCCGGTAGAGCTTTCCCGGAGAGTCTTCGCTGTCGACGAACACACGGCCCATGGCTACGAGGATCGTGATCGGGTTGGTCGCGCCGGTCCACGCCTCCAGGAGCTTTCCGTCGCTTGCGCGGACCCGGAAGACCTCTCCTGAGCCACCGCTGGCGCCCCAGATGTCCGTGCCGTCGGACGCCAGGGTCTTGCCGGGGCTGCCGAGGGTCGTGACCCCGAGAACAGTCGCGTTCTGCGTCGTCCAGAACTGGTCCAGCGCCGCGCGCCGGCTGCCGCGCCTCAGGACGCCGTCCACCGTCCTCGAAAGGAACGCGGCCATCTGCAGACGGGTGACGTTGGCCGTGGGATCGTAAGTCGTCGCCGTCGTTCCCGTCGTGATCCCCAGGTAGAAGATCTCCAGGACAAACGGGCAGAAGACGTCGGCCGCGACGTCCGTAAACGGCCCGCACACGGCAAGGACCCTGCTCAATCCACCTACGGCAAGAGAAAGAACGAGGGAAAAAGCGGCAGCCCGAAATCTCATGGCGCCATTCTAAGTTAGGCGCCCTGATCACAAATCACAAATCACAAATCGTCTACGTCCCCTTCTTTACGTACGTCCCTTCGGAGACAAGGCGCCAGGTCCTTCCGCCGTTGGTGGAGTTCTCCCAGACCTGCTTGACGCTGTGGTTGGGCTGCGGAGTCCAGGCGATCCGGTGGGTGATCGTGACGCCCTTCTCCCTCTGCGACGGCCGCGTGCCGACGAGGATCATCTTCCCGTCCGCGAACTCTCCCTCGAGGTTCAGGACCGCGCCGCCGTCGTCCATCAGCGTCTGATGCCAGCGCCTGGTCGCCGGGTCGTACGCGCTGAAACTCAAGCCCTGGCCCCCTTTCGTCCCGGTCCAGTTCTCCTGGACGCCGCATCCGCCGAGCACCATGACGATCTTGTCGTCGGCGCTCTTCTTCCCGTCGCCCCCGACGAGGTCCCACTCGCCCAGCCAGAAATCGAACTGCCGGTACTTCTCTCCCGAGCACGCCGCGCTCATCGGGATGGGCGACGGCGTCGGGACGGCTGTCGGCTCGGGCGACGGAGTGGCGGTGACCTTGGCCCTGGCTGGGGCTTTCTTCTGGGCGGCCGCCGGCATCGGGGCCAGAACGGCCAGGCAGATCAATCCGATCGCGCGAAGCTTCATGACTCTCTATACCCCTCTCCGAATCCGGTGGCTCGAAGCCTATCCCGATACAATACGAAGGCCGCAACGGGGGAGCGCCCTGAGGCATTCCGCCGGCGTTCTCCCGGATGGGCTGGAGGTCGCAATGCGCCGCGCTCTGATCCTCTTCCTGCTGGTCGCCGCCGCCGCTCTTCCGCTCCCCGCCCGCACCGAGGCGGGGCGCGAGCTCTCCGACGCAGAGGCGTTCGTCGAGCAGTACCTGAGCACCTTCAACGCCGCCGATCCGGTCGCGCTCGCCGGCCTGTATGCGGAGGACGGGCTCGTCCTGCCGCCGGCCGGAGGCTCCGTCCGCGGCCGCGAGGCCATCCGGAAGTTCTGGTCGAACAGCAGCCGCCGGTCGCTCTCTTTCAACATGCTCCAGAAGAACGTCTGCGGCGAGACCGGGTTCTTCGTTGGAACCTACACCGCCCGGGAAAACCGCTCGGGCCGGTTCTATCCCGCGTCCCCGTTCGTGTTGCTGGGCCGTTCCGGCCAGACCGGCAAGCCCTCGCCGATCTCCGGAAACTTCACCCTCTGCGTGCGCCGCGGCGACGACGGCCAGTGGAGGGTCGCCTCCGACATGTGGACCGAGGCCTACTGGGTCGGTTTCGTTCCCGCCGGCCGAGAAGGAGGATCGATCGTCCCGGCCCGGGAGCCCGGAAGGTAGACGCCGGCCGGCTCGCATCGCCGAGACGAAGGGGCAGCTGCAGTACGAGTGGCGGCACCTGGAGAAAAAGCTTTCCCGGCGCGAC
>DATFWF010000203.1:0-3105 GCA_035259605.1 Thermoanaerobaculia bacterium | reverse complement strand
GCCGGGACCGCCGGCCAGTCGGCGAAGCCGCGCAAGAGCCCGCACGTCGAGATCGTGGCGGTAGCCCGGGTCAGCTCCCATCCGCGTAAGACCCGCCACTCCAACGGGCGTCATTTCGAAGAGTTCCACGTCGTGATCCTGTCCGCGAGGATCGGTCCGGACCAGCCGCGGGATGCCGATCCCGGGCTCTCGATCGCGCGAGACCGTCCGGTCCACGTCGTGCACGACCTCTCCTGCGGCGGAAAGTGGCTCGACCTCGTCATCGGCGATGAGGTCGAGATCCAGGGGGAGTACGTCCAGCCGCCCGACGGCAAGGACCTGATCCACTTCACCCACCCTTCCGGAGGATCCTGCGGGTCGGCGCAATCCCACCCGGGCGGATACCTGCGAAAGAGAGCCCGCGCCGCCTGAACCAGGTCAGTGGAAGTCGTGGCTCGGGATCGTCTCCAGCTCCTGTAACGGCCAGAACTTCTCTCCTTTGACGGAGAGCGTGCCGTCCTGCTTCTGTAACCGTCCCTCGACGATCAGTGTGCCGCAGCCGACGATCACGGAACGGTTCTCGCGGAAGAGGTCGGGGCGAACGATCGCCTGGCACATCCCGGTTTCGTCCTCCAGGGTCAGGAAAACGAACCCCTTCGCCGTCCCGGGCCGCTGGCGGACGATCACGGCGCCGGCGGTCGTCACGCGTTTCCCGTCGGGAAGCCGATTCAGGTCCGCGGCCGACAGGATCCCCTGCGCGGAAAGCTTTCGCCGCCAGTGCTCCATCAGGTGCGGGCCCGTCGTCAGCTGCGTGGCGCCGTAGTCGGCCGCCGTCTCTTCCTGCGGGGTCATCGGGGTCAGGGGCGACGGATCGTCCGCCGGCAGCGCTTCGAGCAGCGGTCCCGCCGGCCGGCCGATCTTGGCGACCTGCCAGAGCGCCTCGCGCCGCGCCTTCCCGAAGCCCGCGAGCGCGCCGGCCTGCGCGAGCAGCGTCAGCTCTCCCGGGCGAAGCCGCGCGCGCCGCGCCAGATCCCCCGCGTCGGCGAACCGAGCGGCCGCCTGCTCCTCCTCGATCGTCTTTCCGGTCGCCTCGCGCAGGCCGAGCACGTAGGAGAGCCCGAGGCGCACGCCGCCCCTCTCCCACCGGCACTTCCATCCCGAGCGGGCCACGTCGATCGGGAAGACCGGCGTCCCGTGACGCTGCGCGTCCTTGACCAGCGTCGCCGGGTGGTAGAAGCCCATCGGCCACGCGTTCAAGAGAGCCGTGTAGAAGGCCGCCGGGTGGTGCGCCTTCAAGTAGGCGCTGGCGTACGCGATCAAGGCGAAGGACGCCGCGTGGGACTCCGGAAATCCGTAGAGCGCAAACGACGTGATGGACTTGACGATCTGCTCGCGCGCTTCGGGGCCGATCCCGCGCTCTTCCATCCCGGCGCGCAGGCGCTTCTCGATCACCGACATCCTCTCCAGGGACCGCTTGAACCCCATCGCGCGTCGAAGCTCCTCCGCCTCGCCTCCCGTGAATCCCGCCGCGACCATCGCGATCCGCAGCAACTGCTCCTGGAAGAGCGGGACGCCGAGCGTGCGCTTCAGGATCGGCTCGAGGCACGGATGCGGGTACTCGACGGGCGCTCTCCCCCGGCGGCGGTCGAAGAAAGGGCGCACCATGCCGCCCACGATCGGACCGGGGCGGATGATCGCGACCTGGACGACGATGTCGTAGAACTTCTTCGGAGCGTTCCTCGGCAGAGACGCCATCTGCGCGCGGCTCTCGACCTGGAAGAGGCCGACCGTGTCGGCTTCGTTCAGCATCCGGTAGATCTTCGGGTCGTCCTGCGGCAGGTGCGCCAGGTCGATCTCGACGTTCTCGTGCGTCCGGATCGTCGGGATCGCCTCCTCGATCGCGGCGAGCATCCCGAGGCCCAGGAGATCCACCTTCACGATCCCCATGTCGGCGCAGTCGTCCTTGTCCCACTGCACGACGACGCGGCCCGGCATGGACGCGGGCTCGAGCGGCACGACCTCGTCGAGCCTTCCCTTGGCGACGACCATGCCGCCCGAGTGCTGGCCGAGGTGCCGCGGCAGGTTCTGGATCTGGAGGAAGAGGCGCAGGAAATGCTTCGTGCGGACGTCCTCGGAATCGAAGCCGGCCGCCGCGATCTGCTTTCCCAGCTCCTCGATCGGCTCGCGGATCTCCCCGAAGCTCCAGCCGCCCAATTGCTTCGAGAGGTTGTCCACCTGCTCGGGCGAGAAGCCGAGCGCCTTGCCGGTCTCGCGCGCCGCCGAGCGGTCGCGGTAGGTGATGACGTTGGCGGTCATGCCGGCGCCGCGCGGGCCGTACTTCTCGTAGACGTGCTGGATGACCTTCTCGCGCTGGTCGCCGGAGGGGAGATCGAGATCGATGTCCGGCCACTCGCCCCGCTCCTCCGAGAGGAAGCGCTCGAAGAGGAGGTCCATCCGGACCGGGTCCACCGCGGTGATCGAGAGCGCGTAGCAGACCGCGCTGTTGGCCGCGGAGCCGCGCCCCTGCACGAGGATCTTCTCCCTGCGGCAGAACTGGACGATGTCCCAGACGATCAGGAAGTATCCGGCGAGGTCGAGCTTCTCGATCATCGCCAGCTCCTTGGCGATCTGCGCCTGCGCGCGCGCCGTCATCGGGCGGAAGCGCGTCCGCGCCTCCTTCCAGGCGACCTTGCGCAGGTAGGAGCTCGGCGTCTCGCCCGGCGGGAGGGGGTAGTCGGGAAACCGGTAGCCCAGGTCCGCGAGCGTGAAGTCGAGCCGGCGCGAGAGCTCCCAGGAGTTCTCCAGCGCTTCGGGAAGATCCGCGAAGAGCTTCGACATCTGCACGGCGTCTTTCAGGTGCCGTTCGCGGCCCGCGGCGAGGAGGCGGCCGGCCTTGTCCAGCGTCGTGTGGTTGCGGATCGACGTCAGGACATCATGGAGCTCCTTGTCCTTGCCGCGGGCGTAGCGCGCGCCGTTGGTCGCGACGAGGGGCAGGCGCATCCGCCGGGCCAGATCCACGAGCGCCTGGTTGCGGTGCTCTTCCTCGCGCAGGCGGTGCCGGGAAAGCTCGACGTGGAGCCTTTCCGGAAAGAGGGCGGCGAGGCGGCCGAGCATCCCCCGGGCCGC
>DATFWF010000202.1:0-10051 GCA_035259605.1 Thermoanaerobaculia bacterium | reverse complement strand
CGCGGTGATCGCGAGCGCGGCGGTGTAGTCGTAGGTCCCGAAATGCGCCGCGATGCACCGTCCGCCCGCCGCCTCGACCAGCCGCAGGACGTTGGACTCGCCGCGCGCGTTCACGATCGCCTGGGGAGTCTCGACCATGATCTCGAGCTGGAGCCGCCCCTCCGGGAGGCCGAGCCCGTCTTCCAGGCGGCGCAGGATCTTCGCCAGCGCGGCGACCTGCTCATCCACGGTGACCTTGGCGAGCGTGACGACGAAGTTGTCGGGAAGCTGGCCGCCGGTGTCGGCGAGGAGCCGCGTCAGGAAGATGTCGAGGGTGCGGAGCGACCGCAGGCGAAGCTCGTCGGAAAGAGGCTTGATGCGGATCCCGATGAAGTGGGGGAGCGTCCTCGCCGACATGCCGGTGGCGACTTCCCGGGCCGCCGATTCGGCGTGGCCGTCCTCTTCGGCATCGGAACGGTTCCCGTATCCGTCTTCGAAGTCGATCCGGTAATCCTCGACCGGCTCCGAGCGGAGCTTTTCGAGGACTCGCGCATGGATCACCGGCGCGAGCTCCTCGGGAAGGCCGACGGCCGCGCCGAAACTCGCCGCGTCCGGCGCGAACCCCTCGAGCATCTCCATCGCCAGCTCTCCGAGCCGCCGGGCCGTGTTGGAGTGGAAGACCTGCGCCCCGCCGTAAACCGTGTGGACCGGCTGACGCCGCGTCGATTCCCCGCCATAACGGCGGACGAACTCGGCGTTGGCCTCGTTGAGCTCCTCCGTCACCCTCTCGCGGGTCTCGGAATCCAGCGTGGTCTCGATTGTCATGCGGTCTCCCGCCAGAATTTTTCGAGAAGATTACCTGAAACCCGGCGCCGGTAGTCGGCCGTGGAGCGGATGTCGTCGATCGGCGCGATTTCCGCCTCGAGGGTTCGCCGGGCCTCCGCGACCGATCCTCCGCCGGCCAGGACCGCCTCGGTCCGCGGCAGGCGGATCACGGTCGGCGCCACGCTCCCGAGCGCGATCCGCGAAGGTCCGTCCCTCACGGCGGCCATCACGACCTTGGAGATCGCCTGCGCGGCGCGGGTCCCGACTTTCCGGAACCACTGGCGTCCCTCGGTCTTCGGAATCTCGACGGAGGCGATCAGCTCGTCACCGGCGAGCACGCTCTTGCGGTAGCCGGTGTAGAACCCGTTGAAGGGAACACGCCGGGTTCCTCTGGAGCTGGCGAGGACGAGGACCGCGTCGAGCGCCGCGAGGACCGGCAGTGAGTCGCCGGCCGGTGAGCCGTTGGCGATGTTGCCGCCGAGGGTCCCCCGGTTCTGGATCTGGACTCCGCCGATCTCGCGGGACGCCGCGGCGAGGATCGGCGCCCGCCGCCCGACGTGAGGCGACGCGATGATCTGGCTGTACGTCGCCAGCGCGCCGACGGAGAGCAGCCCGTCTCGCACCCGGATCTTCTTGAGCTCGTCGAGCCCCCAGAGATTCAGGAACCGCTTCTGCGGCAGGATTCCGAAGTTGAGATTGACATAGACATCGGTGCATCCCGCCAGGGGCACGAGCGGCCCTTCGTCGCGGAGCAGCCGCAGCGCCTCTTTCAGGGACCGCGGTTCGAGGAGCTCGAGCGCCGAAACCGCCGTTCGCATCTAGGCGCGCCGCGCCTTTCGGATGGCCCGGTAAATCCCCTCATAGCCGGTGCAGCGGCAGAGGTTGCCGGCGAGACCGACGCGAACCTCGTCGAGCGAGGCGTTCTTCGGCAGCGCGGCCGCCGCCAGGATCATCCCGGGCGTGCAGATCCCGCACTGCGCGCCACCTTCGGTGACGAACGCCTCCTGAAGCGCGTGCTTTCCGTTCATCCCCTCGATCGTCTTGACGGTCACTCCGCGAACCTGCGCGAACGGAACCAGGCAGGAATTGACCGGCTCTCCGTCGAGCAGCACCGTGCACGCCCCGCACTCGCCCTCGCCGCATCCTTCTTTCGTTCCGGTGAGCCCGCACTCCTCGCGCAGAACATCGAGCAGCCGCTTCATCGGATGCGCCCGAACATCCACGGTCTTCCCGTTGAGGGAGAATTTCATCGGGATTCGGCCCTGGCCAGGTCCGGCGCGGCCATGACCTTCTCCGGCGTCGCCGGGATTTCCCGCACATCGAGCCCCAGGTGTCGGATCGCGTTCACGATCGCCGGCGCGGGTCCGTCGATTGGCATCTCGCCCACTCCCTTGGCGCCGAAGGGGCCGTGCTCGTAGGGGTATTCCAGGATCACCGTGTCGAGCGCCGGCGTGTCCATCGTCGTCGGGATGATGTAGTTGGTGAGCTGCGCGTTGGCCATTCGGCCGTCGCGCATCACGACTTCTTCCAGGAGCGCGTAGCCGACCCCCTGCGCGGTTCCCCCTTCGATCTGACCGGCCGCGAGAACCGGATGGATCGCGCGGCCGATGTCCTGGACGGCAGTGACGCGGACCGGACGGATCTCGTACGTGTCGGGATCCCGCTCGACCTCGGCCACATCGCATCCCCAGCCGTACGCTCCGTAGGCGTCTCCGCGGTAGGTCTCGTCGCTCCAGACCATCTCGGACGGCCTCTCGTACTCCTTCGTGATGATCAAGGGGCCATGCTTCGCGAGGTACTGCTTGCGCGACATCTTCCCGAGCTTCTTCTTCATCTCCGAGGCGCAGTTCTCGAGGATCTTCCCGACGACCATGCAGGTGCGCGACGCGACCGTCGGCCCGCTGTCGGGAACCCGCGCGGTGTCCGCCTCGGAGACTTCCACCGCGTCGAAGGGGATTCCGAGCGTGTCGGCGACGATCTGCGCGTGCATCGTCCGCGTGCCCTGGCCGATCTCGGTCGAGGCGACGAGGATCCGCGCGCCGCGCTCGGTCAGCTCGAGGGCCGCTTTCGACGCGAGGCGGACCTCGCCGCCGCCGGTGAAGCCGGAGCCGTGAAAGAACAGCGCCAGCCCGATTCCGCGGTCGGATCCGGCGAGCTGCCGCCGGCGCTTGCGAAAGCCCGTGCGGCGGACCGCCTCGCGGAGGACCTTCAACGCGCTCGCGTCCTTGCCGAGCTTCTGGCCGGTCGCCGTCGTGTCGCCCGGCCGCAACGCGTTGATCTCGCGCAGGCGCACCGGGTCCATCCTCAGCGCCTCCGCGATCCGCTCCATGTGGACTTCGGCGGCGAACTGCGTCTGCGGAGCGCCGAAGCCGCGAAACGCGCCGTTGGGCGGCGTGTTCGTCATGGTGACCCGACCGCGGACGCGAACCTGGCCGCAGCGATACGGCCCGGTCGCGTGCAGGATGCCTCGCGAGAGGACGACGGGGGAGAGCGTGACGTAGGCGCCGGCGTCGAGCAGTACGTCGATGTCGATCGCGGTCAGCCGCCCGTCCTTCGTGACGCCGGTCCGGTGACGGATGACGCCGGGATGCCGCTTCGTGGTGGCGAGCATGTCCTCGACGCGGTCGTAGATGATCTTGACCGGTCGACCCGCCTTCAACGCCAGGATCGCGGCGTGCCCCGCGATCATCGAGGGGTACTCCTCCTTGCCGCCGAACCCGCCGCCGGTTTCCGTCTGGATGACGCGGACTTTCTCGCCGGGCATGCCGAGCAGGACCTTGAGCGCCTTGTGCACGTAGTAGGGGCACTGCATCGAGCCGTACAGGGTCACGCCGCCGTTCTCCGGCACCGCGATAACGCCGTTGGTCTCGATGTAGAGCTGCTCCTGGAGCCCGACGCGGTACTCGCCTTCGACGACCAGATCGGCCTCGCGGAATCCGCGGTCGAGCTCTCCCTTCTCGATCCGGATCTCCTTGAACGTCTTCTCCGACCGCGCGGGGTCATAAACCGGCTCTTGCGGCCGGTACTCGATCTCGACTTTCGCGGCGAGGAGCTTCTCCTTCTCCTCGTGCGCGAGGAGAAGGATCGGCTCCGCCGCGTGCCGGATCCGCCTCTCGGCCAGGCACGGCTGGTCCTCCTCGATCAGCGCGACGACGTTTCTTCCCGGGATGTCGCGGTAATCCGCAATCGTGAACCCGCTCGTGTCGAAGGCGTGGCGGATCGAGAGGATCTCCCCGCGAGGGACCGTCGAGCGCACCGTCGTCCCGTGGAGCATCCCCGGAAAGGAGATGTCGTCCACGTACCGCGCCGCGCCGGTAACCTTGGCGGCGCCCTCCTTGCGGGGGACCCTTCTTCCGACGGAGGGCATCCGCGCGAGGCGCCGGTTACCTTGCTCCGGCGGCTTCCAGGGATTCGCGCAGGATTCCGAGAGCCTCTTCGACTTCCGGCTTCGTGACCGTCAGGGGCGGGGCGATCCGGAAGGAGTTGCCGTCGAGGCCCCCCTTGCCGATGAGCAGGAAGCGCTTCTTGGCTTCCTCGAAGACCCGGTTGCACATCGCCTTCTCGGGCGTGCGGTCGCCCGCGGTCTCGTCCACGACGAACTCGATCGCTTGCATCAGGCCGAGGCCGCGCACGTCGCCGATGTTCTTCGGGAACCGCCGCTGCAGCTCCTCCAGGCCCTGCCGGAGGATCCGGCCCATCCGCTCCGCGTTGCCGGGAAGGTCGTCCTCTTCGATGATCTGGACGGTCGCGTTGGCGGCGGCGCAGGAGACCGGGTTGCCGCCGAAGGTCGAGATCGTGAGCGACTTCAAGGCCGACGCGATCTCGGGCGTGGCGATCGTGACGCCGAGGGGGAGGCCGTTGGCGACTCCCTTGGCCATCGTCATGATGTCGGGCTGGACTCCCCAGTGCTCGATGCCCCACCACTTGCCGCCGGTGCGGCCGAAGCCGGTCTGGACCTCGTCGCAGATGAAGAGGCCGCCGTACTTCTTGATGATGCCGACGGCGATCTCGAAGTACTCCGGCGGCGGCGTGATGAAGCCGCCGACTCCCTGGATCGGCTCGGCGAGGAAGCCCGCGATCCGGCCGGTCGTCGTCGTCCGGATGATCTCCTCGATGTCCTTCGCGCATGCGGTGCCGCAGGTTTCGCGCTTGAGCCCGAGCGGGCAGCGGTAGCAGTAGGGCGACATCGCGTGCTTGATGCCGGCGACCTGCGTGGGCAGCGCGCGCCAGGTGGAGTGCGCGGTCAGCGACTGGGCGAGCATCGAGCGCCCGGAGTAGCCGTGGCGCAGGGCGATCAGCTCGCTCGATCCGGTCGAGAGCTGGGCCATCATCACGGCGGTCTCGTCGGCTTCCGTTCCCGAGGCGGTGAAGTAGGACTGCTTGAGGTTCCCGGGCGTCAAGCGCGCCAGCCGCTCGGCCAGCTCGACGGCGGGGAGAGTGGGGTAAAGCGTCGAGACGTGCGAGAAGCGGTCCACCTGAGCCTTGATGGCCGCGTTGACCTTCTCGTTGGCATGGCCGACGGAGACCGTCAGGATCCCGCCGAAGAAGTCGAGGTACTCGTTGCCGTCCGCGTCGCGGACCCGCATCCCTTTCGCTTCCGTGGGGACGATCGGCTCGGCGTAGTACTGGATGATCGCGGGAAACAGGTATTCCTTCTGTTTCTCCCGGACGGACCTGGTCACGGAAGAAGTCGGCGCGGCGGTTTTGGTCGTGCTCATCGATCGGTCCTCCCGCGGGCCGGCGCAAGGCCCGCCCCTGCGGCACGAGGGGAACCCGGTTTCAGGCCCTCGTCGTTCCGTAGGGGAGGGGCTTGTCCCCTCCCGCCTCTCGTGCATTCGGTCATAACGTTCTGGGTTTTCTTTTCAGGAATTGTCCGGAACCGGCCCTGCCGGTGAAAATTTCGTTTTCGACGATGACCTTGCCTCGGGAGAGGACCGTCTCGACGCGGCCGGTCACCTCGCGGCCCTCGTACGGCGTGTAGTCCACGCGCTGGTGAAGGGTCTGGACCGACAGCGTGTGCTTGCTGTCCGGGTCGAAGATCACGATGTCGGCGTCGGAGCCGGGCGCGATCGTCCCCTTCCTCGGGAAGAGGCCGAAGATCTTCGCCGGCGAGGTGGAGGTCAGCTCGACGAACCGGTTGAGCGAGATCCTCCCGCGCCGCACCCCGCCGTCGTAGAGCAGGTGCATGCGGGTCTCGATTCCCGGCGCGCCGTTGGGGATCTTGGAGAAATCGTCCTTGCCGAGCTCCTTCTGCTCCTTCATGCAGAACGGGCAGTGGTCCGTCGACACCGCCTGGAGATCGTTTCCGGCCAGCCCCCGCCAGAGCTTCTCCTCGTTCCCGACCTGCCGAAGCGGCGGGCTCATGACGTACTTCGCGCCGTCGAACCCCGGCTCCTCGTAGTTCGCGTAGGAGAGGAACAGGTACTGCGGGCAGGTCTCCGCGTACGCCGGGAGCCCCCGATCCCGCGCCTCGGTTACCTTCTCGAGGGCCTCGGCCGCGGAGAGATGCACGATGTAGATCGGGACTCCCGCGATCTCGGCCAGGCAGATCGCCCGGTAGGTCGCCTCGGCCTCCGCCCTCGGCGGCCGGGTCAGCGCGTGGTACTTCGGTGCCGTCCTGCCCTCGGCGAGCGCCCGGCGCACGAGCACGTCGATGACGTCCCCGTTCTCGGCGTGCATGCAGATCGTCCCGCCGTTCTCCGCGGTCCGCGCGAGCGCGCGGAAGATCGAGCCGTCGTCGAGCATCAGGACGCCGCGGTAGGCCATGAAGAGCTTGAAGGAGGTCACCCCTTCCGCGACCATCGCGTCCATCTCTGGCTCGAGCTTCTCGGGCAGGTCGGTGACGATCAGGTGAAAGCCGTAGTCGATGGCGGCCTTCCCCTGCGCCTTCGCCATCCAGTTCTCCCAGCCCTGGCGGAGCGTCTGTCCCTTGTACTGGATCGCGAAATCGACGATCGACGTGGTCCCGCCGTGCGCCGCGGCGATCGTGCCGGACTCGAAGTCGTCGGCCGAGGTCGTGCCGCCGAAGGGCATGTCGAGGTGCGTGTGGACGTCGATGCCGCCCGGCAGGACGTACTTGCCGGCGGCGTCGATCGTCCGGTCCGCCTGCATCGAGAGGGACGATCCGATGACCGAGACCTTCTCGTCCTCGATCAGCACGTCGCCCTTGTAGAGGTCCGTCGCGGTCACGACGGTGCCGCCTCGAATCAGCGTTTTCGACATACCGTCGGCGCTAGATCGCCGCCATCGGCTCGTAGGTCTCGGGGCGCCGGTCGCGGAAGAACTGCCAGACGCGGCGGACTTCCTCGATCCTGTCGAGGTCCATCTCCGCCGTCACCAGCTCGTTCTTGTCCTCGGATCCCTGCGCGAGGAAGTTGCCGCGCGGGTCCACGAAGTAGGAGGAGCCGTAGAACTTCCCGATGTTCCAGGGCGACTCCGTGCCGACCCGGTTGCTGCACGCCATGAAATAGCCGTTGGCGACCGCGTGCGCGGGCTGCTCGAGCTTCCAGAGGTACTGCGACAGGCCGGCCACGGTGGCCGACGGGTTGAAGACGATCTCCGCGCCGTTCAATCCAAGAAGCCGCGCGCCCTCGGGGAAGTGGCGGTCGTAGCAGATGTACGCGCCGACCTTCGCGAACCGGGTCTGGAAGACCGGGTAGCCCAGGTTGCCGGGCTTGAAGTAGTACTTCTCCCAGAAGCCCGAGGTGTGCGGTATGTGGTTCTTGCGGTACTTGCCGAGGTAGGTTCCGTCCGAGTCGTACACCGCCGCGGTGTTGTAGTAGACGCCGGCCTGCTCCCGCTCATAGACCGGGACGACCATCGCCATCTGGTACTTCTTCGCGAACTCGGCCATGCGCTCTGTCGTCGGACCGGGGACCGGCTCGGCCATGTCGTACCAGTGCGGGTCCTGCGACGGGCAGAAGTACGGCCCGTCGAAGACTTCCTGGAGGCCGAGAATCTGGACTCCGCGCTTGCCGGCCTCCTCGACGAACGGGATGTGCGCGTCGAGCGCCGCCTGCTTGACCTTCGCGATCGGCGCGGAGGCGTCCGTGATCGGGGCAGCGCACTGGATCAGGCCGCCGATGACTTTTCGAGGCATCGCGTCTCCTTAGGTCAATCTGGTGATCGGGTGATCGAGCCATCGGGTGATTGACCGGGACCCCAAATCACCCGATCACCCGATCGCAGATCGCCCGATCCCCTCAGAACCATCTCGAGATAACGACCTTCTTGTCGGTATAGAACTCGTAGGCGTCGCGGCCGTGGACCTTCAGGTCTCCGAAGAAGCTGTCCTTTGCGCCGCCGAAGGGGAAGTAGGCCATCGGGGCCGCCACGCCGATGTTGACGCCGACCATGGACGCCGAGGCGTGGCGGGCGAACTCGCGGGCCGCCTTGCCGCTGGAGGTGAAGATCGAGGTGGCGTTGGCGTTGGGGTGCGCGTGCATGACCTCGATCGCCTGCTCGAGCGACTTGACCGGCGTGATCGAGGCGACGGGCCCGAAGATCTCCTCGTGTCCGATCGCCATGGAGGGCGCGACGTCGTCGAAGAGCGTCGGGCCGAGGAAGAAGCCCTTCGGCCGGTCCGACACCGTCAGCTTGCGCCCGTCCAGCAGCAGCTTTGCCCCTTCGGAGACGCCCTTCTCGATGTAGCCGGCGACCTTGTCGCGGTGGCGCCCCGTGATGACCGGGCCCATCTCGACTCCCTCCTGGATTCCGTCGCCGACCTTCAGGGCCTTCGCCGCCGCCACCATCCGATCGCGCGCCTGGCCGTGCGCCTCGCCCACCGGGACGAGCACGCTGCCCGCGAGGCACCGCTCGCCGGCGCAGCCGAAGAAGGACTCGGTGATCACGTCGGTGGCGCGGTCGAGGTCCGCGTCGGGCATCACGACGATGAAGTTCTTCGCGCCGCCCAGGGCCTGGCAGCGTTTTCCCGCGTGCGTCGCTCGCTGGTAGACGGTGCGCGCGACCGGGGTCGAGCCGACGAAGGAGACCGCGCGGATCCCCGGGTGGTCGCAGATCGCCTCGACCGCCTCGCGGCCGCCGTTAACCAGGTTGACGACGCCGGGCGGCAGGTCGCACTTCTCGAGCAGCTCCAGGATCCTCTTCTGCGACAGCGGCACCTGCTCGGAGGGTTTCAGTACGAACGTGTTGCCGGTCCCGATCGCGAAGGGCAGGAACCACAGCGGGACCATCGCGGGGAAATTGAACGGCGCGATCGCGGCGCAGACGCCGACCGGCTGGCGGATGACGCTGCAGTCGATGTTGCTGGCGATGTTCTCCAGGCCATAGCCCATCATCAGCGACGGAGTCCCGCAGGCCACCTCGACGCATTCGATCCCGCGGCGCACGCTCCCTCGCGATTCCTCCAGCGTCTTCCCGTGCTCGGTCGTGACGATCCGGGCGATCTCCTCGAAGTGGTCCTCGAGCTGCTGCTTGAACTTGAAGAGGACGCGGGCGCGTACGACCGGCGGCGTGTCGCGCCAGGCGGGGAAGGCCTTCCTGGCCGCGGCGACGGCGGCGTCGACGTCCGCGCCGGTCGAGAGGGGGGTCCTCGCGATGACTTCGCCGCGGGCGGGGTTGTAGACGTCGAGGGACTCGCGGGCGTGGGATTCCACCCACTTGCCGCCGATGAAGTTGCGAAGGGTCTCGACGCCGGCGCCGGCGCCCGCCGCCCTGTCCTGTACGACCGCGGATTCAGTCATGGGGCCTCCCTGGCTCGAAAAACGGGGGGGCAATGTTATCCGAATCCGCCGGGGAGGAGCCCTCCGGCGGCTAGAAGCGTAGAATTTGCATTTTCCCGTGGATTAGGGCGGAGGCGTCATGAGCGCTGACCTGTCGGTCGTCTTCACCGGGATCCGGTTCGAGAACCCGTTCCTGCTCTCGTCGGCGCCGCCGACCGAGTCGGAATCCAACATCGTGCGCGCCTTCGAGGCCGGGTGGGGAGGGGTCGTGACCAAGACGATCGGCCTCCATCCCGTCGTCAACGTCCGCGGGCCCAAGACCAAGTTCCTCCGGGCCGACGTGGCCTCCCCTCACCTCTCCATGAAGAAGCGGCCCGACTCCGCGCTCCACTCCTCCTGGAACTGGGAGCTCATCTCCGACAAGCCTCTGGACTGGTGGGTCCCGCGGATCGGCCGCATCAAGAAGGCTTTCCCCGACCGGGTCCTCGTCGCCTCGATCATGGCGGGGTCCGGAAACGACACCGAGCTCTCCCACTGGCAGACTCTCGCGAAGGCGTGCCAGAACG
>DATFWF010000201.1:0-10211 GCA_035259605.1 Thermoanaerobaculia bacterium | reverse complement strand
CGGCGTCGAGTACCTCGTCATGGAATTCCTGGAAGGAGAGACGCTCGCCGACCGCCTTGTCCGGGGCCCGCTCCCGCTCGAGCAAACACTTCGCTACGGAATCGAGATCGCGGACGCCCTCGACAAGGCGCACCGGCAGGGGATCGTCCACCGCGACCTGAAGCCCGGCAACGTCATGCTGACAAAGTCCGGCGTGAAGCTCCTTGACTTCGGGCTGGCCAAGGGATTGGCTCCCGCCGTCAATCCCTCCGGCCTGACGTCGCTGCCGACGATCGCGGGCAGCACTCCTCTGACCCAGGAAGGCACGATCCTCGGCACATTTCAATACATGGCCCCCGAGCAGCTCGAGGGCCGGGAGGCCGATGCCCGGTCGGACATCTTCGCGTTCGGCGCCGTGCTCTACGAGATGGCGACGGGGAGAAAGGCGTTCGCGGGGACGAGCCAGGCATCGCTCATCGGCGCGATCCTGCACCTGGACCCGAAGCCGATCTCGACGGTCCAGCCGACCACTCCGCCGGCGCTCGATCGCGTAGTGAAGACCTGCCTCGCGAAGGATCCGGAGGAGCGATTCCATACAGCCCACGACGCGGGACTTCAATTGAAGTGGATCGCGCAGGGCGGCTCCGAGTCCGGGATCCCGGCGCCGGCCGCCGTCCGCCGATCCGGCCGCCGGAGCCTGATCGCCGGTTTCCTCGGCTTCCTCGCGGGCGCGCTGGCGGCACTCGCCGTCCGGGCCTTTCTTTCGCCACCTGCGCCGGCGCCCAGGCCGCCGTCCCGGTTCGAGCTCACCACGAGCGCGGACCGCCCGGTCTTTACCGCGCCATGGAATCCCCTGGCGATTACCCGCGACGGCCGGATGATCGCCGCGGTCCTGAACGAGAGCGGCGGCTGGCGGATCTTCCTGCACCGGTTCGAGCAGGCCGGCTGGACGCCGGTCGCCGGGACCGACGGAGCCACCTCGCCGGCTTTTTCTCCCGACGGCCGCTGGATCGCATTCCAGGCGGGAGGAAAGATCAAGCGCATCGGGGTCGCCGGCGGAACTCCGCTGGTCGTGTCCGAGGGCGGGACCTCCTACGGGATCGCCTGGGGAGACGACGATTTGATCTGGTTCGGCGCCAGCGATGGCCTCATGAAGGTTCCGGCGTCGGGAGGAAAAGCCGTGGTCGGTGTGCCCGTCCAGGCCGGCCAGTTGAGCCTTCGCCGGCCGCAGGTCCTTCCAGGCGGAAAGAGCCTGATCTTCTCGGCCCTCACGGCCGGAACGCCGCCGTCTCGAATCGAAGCGGTTTCCCTCGACACCGGCCGCCGCAAGACGCTCGTGGAAGTCGGTTTCCAGCCCTGGTACTCGGCGACCGGTCACCTGATCTACATTCCCTCCCAGCTTGGCGGGGTCCCGATCGCGTTGCCTTTCGACGCACGGCGCCTGGAGGTGACCGGGCCGCCAGTCCCGGCGCCGGACGAAGCCATCGCGAGCTTCACCCTCTCCGAGACAGGGACTCTCGCCTACATCGCTGCGGTCGGAGGGCAATTCAATTCGCTCGCCCTGCTGGACCGGACCGGGAGGGCGCAGCTGCTCCCATCGCCGCCGCACGTCTTCGAGCAACCTCGCTTTTCACCGGACGGCAAATCCGTCGCCGTGTCCACCCGCGAAGGAGACCCGGACGTCTGGATCTACGGCCTCGACCGCGGAACGCTCCTGCGCTTCACGACCGATCCGGAGGAGGACGAAACGCCGGTCTGGTCGCCCGACGGCCGGCGTATCGCCTTCCGCCGGGGTCTGAAAATCCTCATGAAAGCGGCGGACGGCGGGGGGCCGGAGGAGACGGTCGCGACTTCCAACCTCAACTGGCACATCGGCTCCTTCACACCGGACTCCAGGGCACTCGTCGTCTATGCGCTCGGAAAGAATGGAGAGGACATCTTCACCCTCCCGCTCGACTCCAAGACCGGCCCGACGCCGTTCCTTCAGACGCCGGCGAATGAGAAGGCCCCAGCGATTTCTCCCGACGGCCGGTGGATTGCTTATTGCTCCGACGAAACCGGGCGGGACGAGATCTACGTCCAGGCGTATCCCGGCCCGGGCGGAAAGGTCCAGGTCTCCACCGAGAGCGGCGCCGAGCCGGTCTGGGCCCGAAACGGCCGCGAGCTCTTCTACCGGAAGGCGGACAAGATGATGGCGGTCGAAGTCTCCACGCAGCCGTCCTTTTCCGCCTCCACTCCCCGGTTGCTCTTCGAAGGCCGGTTCACGCGGGGACATCGGGGCTACACCAACTACGACGTCTCCCCCGACGGAAACCGTTTCCTCATGATCCAGGGGCAGGAGTCCGGATCCTCCCCGATCCACGTGGTCCTCGACTGGTCCGCGGAGCTCACCCGCCGCGGTCCCGCGAAGTGACAGCGCGCCGCACGCGCGCTGTCATCCTGAGCGCGGTGAGGCGCGAAGGATCTCTGGAGCCGAGATGACAATTGCTTCAGGCTCTCGGCTAGGTCCGTACGAGGTCCTCGCGCCCCTGGGTGCGGGTGGAATGGGTGAGGTCTACCGCGCCCGCGATACGCGGCTGCACCGCGACGTGGCGCTGAAGGTGCTGCCGACCGATCTGGCGGCCGACCGCGAGCGGCTGAACCGCTTCGAGCAGGAGGCCCGCTCCGCGTCGGCGCTGAACCACCCCAACATCGTCGCCGTTTACGACGTCGGCCGCTCCGGGGAGACCTCGTTCATCGCGATGGAGCTCGTCGAAGGCAGGACCGTGCGCGAGCTCCTCGCCTCGGGACAGCTCGCCTGGAAGCGCGCTCTCTCCATCGCGGCGCAGGCCGCCGACGGCCTCGCCAAGGCGCACGCCGCCGGCATCGTGCACCGCGACCTGAAGCCCGAGAACCTCATGGTCTCCTCCGACGGCTTCGTCAAGATCCTCGACTTCGGCCTGGCCAAGCTCGCGGACGAAACGAAGGCGGGCCTCTCGAAGGCGCTCACGATGGCCGGTCCGCAGACTGCAAGCGGCGTCATCCTCGGCACGGTCGGTTACATGTCGCCGGAGCAGGCGAGCGGGGCGCCGCTCGACTTCCGCTCGGACCAGTTCTCTCTCGGGGCGATCCTCTACGAGATGGCGACCGGCAAGCGAGCGTTCTCGCGCGCGACGGTCGTGGACACGCTCTCGGCGATTCTGCACGAGGAGCCGGAGCCGGTCGCCGCCCTCCGGCCCGACGCGCCGATGGCGTTCCGATGGGTCCTCGACCGCTGCCTCGCCAAGGAGCACGACGAGCGCTACGCCTCGACCCGCGACCTCGCACGTGACCTCGCCACGCTGCGCGACCACCTCTCGGAGAGCGGCGTGTCGAAGCCGGTCGCGGTCCGTCCCGGCAAGCGCCGGGCGTTCCCGCTCCTGGCGAGCCTCATCGCGGCGACCGCCGCCGGATCTCTCGCCACATTCGCCCTTCTCAAGACGTCGCTCGAGAGCAAGCCGCCGCCGTCCTACCGTCAGATCACGTTCAGGCAGGGCACGATCCGCTCGGCGCGGTTTTCCCCGGACGGACAGACGGTCGTCTATGCCGCCGCGTGGTCGGGACAGCCGCTGGAAGTCTTCGCCGTGCGGCCGGGAGCTCCCGAGTCTCGTTCGCTCGGCCGGCTCGACGCCAACGAGCTGGCGGTCTCGCGATCGGGCGAGATGGCCCTCATCGTCAAGAACAGTTACCTGGGCCTCTTTCCCGGGGCCGGCACGCTCGCGCGCATGCCTTTCGAAGGCGGCGCCTCTCCTCGGGAGGTCCTCGAGCGGGTCTCGTTCGCGGACTGGTCGCCGGACGGCGCCGCGATGGCGATCGTGCGGGATTCGGGGGCGATCCAGCGGCTCGAGTACCCGATCGGAAAAGTTCTCCACGAGACCGGCGGATGGATCAGCCACCCGCGGATTTCTCCCGACGGGCTCCGGGTCGCCTTCCTCGACCACCCGATCGGGGGGGACGACCGCGGCAGGGTCGTCGTCGTGGATCGCGCCGGAAGGAAGACGTCGGGCGCCACCACCTGGTCCTCCGCGTGGGGCCTCGCCTGGCCGCCGGGCGGAAAGGAAGTCTGGTTCACGGCGATCAAGACCGGCAGCCAGCGTGAGATCTGGGCCTTCTCGCTTTCGGGAAAGGAGCGGCTCGTCGCGCGAGGCCCGGCGACGCTGACGCTCCACGACATTGCGCGAGACGGGCGCGTTCTCGTCGCGCACGACACGATCCGCTTCGGGATCCTGGGGCTTGCCCCCGGCGAGAAGCAGGAGCGGGAGTTGTCCTGGCTCGACAATGGCGGCCTTAGTGACATCTCCTCGGACGGCCGGAAGATCCTGTTCTATGAAGTCGGCGAGGGCGGCGGCGAAGGATACTCGGTCTATGTTCGCGGGACCGATGGATCTGCCGCGGTGCGGTTGGGGTCCGGAAACGGGCCCAAGTTCTCGCCGGACGGGAGATGGGTCTTGGCGGGGGATCTTCGCACGGGCCAACTCATCCTGCTGCCAACGGGACCGGGCGAACCGGTAACCGTGACGCGGGACCAGCTCGAGCATCCTTTCGCAGAGTTCCTGACGGACGGGAAACGAATCGCTTTCGCGGCTGGAGAGCCTGGCAAGGGAAAGCGGCTCTATGTCCAGCCGATCTCGGGGGGAACGGCCGTCGTTCTCTCCCCCGAAGGCGTCCAGGCAGCCGGTCCGGTCTCGCCAGACGGCCGGTTCGTGGCCGTGATGAATTCAGGATGGAAAACCATGCTTTGCCCGACATCGGGGGGCGCCCTCGTGCCGATCCCGGGCGCCGCGCCCACGGAGTGGCCGGTTCAGTGGAGTCCGGACTCGAAGTGGCTCTACCTCAAGACGGGCCTGGTGCCGGCCAGGGTTTTCCGGGTCGATCCTCTCTCGGGAAAGCGAGACCTCTGGAAAGAGTTTGCCCCACCGGACACGACGGGGGTCGTCGATGTCCAGGGAGTCGTGATGACGCCGGACGCCTCGGCTTATGCCTATAGCTACGTTCGCATCCTCTCGGACCTCTTCATCGCCGACGGACTGAAATAAACTCGCGGTCAAATCCCATGAACGTGTCCAACGGGACCCGCCTGGGTTCGTACGAGGTGCTCGCTCCGCTCGGGGCCGGCGGGATGGGAGAGGTGTACCAAGCCCGCGACACACGGCTCGACCGCGCGGTGGCGCTGAAGGTCCTTCCCGAGGAGTTCTTCGAGGACCGGGACAGGGTCGCCCGGTTCGAGCGAGAGGCGAAAGCGCTCGCCGCGCTCAATCACCAGGGGATCGCGGCGGTCCACTCCTTCGAAGAGCTGGAAGGACGGCACATCCTCGTGATGGAGCTCGTCGAAGGCGAAGGGCTGGACGCGCGGATCGCGCGCGGCCCGATCCCGATCGAAGAGGCGCTGCCGATTGCCGTCCAGATCGCGGCGGCGCTCGGGGCGGCGCACGAGCGGGGAATCATCCACCGGGATCTGAAGCCCGCCAACGTCATGGTCGGGCCCGACGGGAAGGTCAAGCTCCTCGATTTCGGGCTCGCCAAGGTCTTCGAGGAGGACGCCGGCGCGCGTAGCACGCCGCAACTGACGCAGTCCCCCACCATGACCGGCCGCGCGACACTCGCGGGGACGATCCTCGGGACGGCCGCCTACATGAGCCCGGAGCAGGCGCGCGGCAAGCCCGTGGACAAGCGCGCGGACATCTGGGCGTTCGGCGCGGTGCTCTACGAGATGCTGACCGGCCGTCGCGCGTTCGAGGGCGACACGGTCTCCGACATGCTGGCGGCGGTACTGAAGATTGAGCCGGACTGGAACGCCCTGCCCGCGGGCACGCCGCCGGCCCTCCGGAAAATCCTCCTGCGCTGCCTCGAGCGCGACCGCGACTGGCGCTACCACGACATCGCCGACGCCCGCATCGAGCTCGAGGAGCCGATGGAAATGGCCGCGCCGGTCGTCCCCGCCGCCGCCGCGGTGGCGCCGCGCAAGAGCCTCTCGCTCCTGTGGATCATCGCGGCCGCGCTGGCGGCTTTCGCCGCCGGCCAGCTCATCCACTTCGGAAAGCGGGCGCCGGCAGCCTCACCGTCCCGAAAGATCTTTTCTTCCCTGGTCGCGCCCGACGGCTGGAGCCTCGATCCACTGTCCGGGCCGCTCGCGCTCTCGCCCGACGGGACCCGTGTCGCATTCTCGGTGCAGGACCTGGAAGGCCGCGTGCTCCTGGCGACTCGGGCTCTCGACGAGCCCGTGGCGCGGGTGCTGGCCGGGACGGACGGAGCGCGAAACCCGTTCTGGTCTCCGGATGGAAAATGGATCGCGTTCACGTCGCAGCTGACCGGCCTCTCGAGGGTCCCCGCGGTGGGCGGGGCCGTGGACCCCATCGGCAACTCCGGGCCGGGCCGCGGCGGCACCTGGAGCCGCGACGGCGTCATCCTTTACTCGCCCGCGCTTCTCTCGGCGATCTTCCGGATCACCGAAAAAGACCACCAGCGGGAGCCGATCACCACGCTCGACGAGGCGCGAGGCGAGACCTCCCACCAGTGGCCCGAATTCCTGCCCGACGGCAAGCACTTTCTCTTCCTCGCCCAGCGGGTGGATCCCGGCACCCGCCGAACCGAGACCGAGCTCTACGCGCAGGAGCTCGGATCGAAGGAACGCAAGCTCCTGCTCCGGGCGGCGTCGAGGGCGGTGTACGCCCCTCCCGGTTACCTCCTCTACGCCTGGAACGGGGATCTCCTCGCGCAGCCCTTCGACGCGGACCGGCTGGAGCTGCGCGGGGACCCGATGACCGTGGCGAAGCGCGTCCAGTTCCTCGCGGACAGCTCGACGGGAATCTTCTCCGTCGCCCGCGAAGGGCTCCTGGCATACGCGGAAGGCGGGACGATCGGGCTCTCGCAGCTGACCGTGTTCGACCGCGCCGGAAAGGCGCTCAGCTTCGCGGGGCCGACGGGCAACTACTGGACGCCGCGCCTGGCTCCCGACGGCCGCCACGTCGCGGCCGAGGTGATCGACTCCGTCAGCAGCAATCGCGACATCTGGATGTTCGACGTCACCGGCCGCGAGGCGCCGGTCCGGATCACCTTCGACCCAGGCGACGACTACACCCCGGTCTTCTCGCGCGACGGCAAGCGGATCGCCTATTCCTCGCAGCGGAAGGGCACGTGGACCGTTTCCCAGAAGACGCTCGGCTCCGCCGAGGAGGAACAGAGGATCGCCACCGCGCAGCCCGCCGCTCCGCCGGGCGGGTCCGCTCCCGAGCCGGCGCGAGGGTTCGTTGCGCCCGGCTCCAAGTTCCTGACGGACTGGTCCCCGGACGGGCGGTTCATCGCTTTCAACGGGGCGACCCTGAAGAGCGAGGACGACATGTGGCTGCTCGACGTCGAGGCGCAGACGGCGAAGCTGCTCCTCTCGACGCCGGCGAGCGAGCGAGACACCTCCTTCTCGCCCGACGGACGGTGGATCGCGTACTACTCGACCGAGACCGGCCGGCCGGAGATCTATGTCGCCGCGTATCCCGGTCCGGGGGGAAAACGCCAGGTCTCGACCATCGGCGGCCGCCAGCCGCGGTGGCGCGCGGACGGCAAGGAGCTCTTCTACCTCGACCTCGGCGGCCAGCTGATGGCGGTCCCGGTCCGGACCGGGGCAGGAATCGAGATCGGAACGCCGCAGCCTCTCTTCCGCACGATCGTTCGCCGGACCAACATCCCCCAGTACGACGTCTTCCCCGACGGCGAGCGGGTCCTCGTCAACACGGTCATCCTCGAGAAAGCGTCCACTCCCGCCACGCTGGTCCAGAACTGGACGCCCGAGCCCAAGTGACGATCCCTCCCGGCTCGCGGCTCGGCCCCTATGAAGTCCTCTCCCCGCTCGGCGCGGGCGGAATGGGAGAGGTCTATCGCGCGCGTGATTCCCGGCTCGACCGGAGCGTCGCGATCAAGGTGCTTCCGGAAGAGTTCTTCGAGGACCGCGACCGGGTCGCGCGCTTCGAGCGGGAGGCGAAAGCGCTCGCCGCGCTGACCCACGCCGGCATCGCGGCGGTCCATTCCTTCGAGGCCCTGGAGGGACGCCACCTCCTCGTCATGGAGCTCGTCGAGGGTGAGGGTCTCGACGTCCGGATCGCCCGCGGACCGATTCCAATCGACGAGGCCCTTCCGATCGCGCGTCAGATCGCGGGCGCGCTCGAGGCCGCCCACGACCGCGGGATCGTCCACCGCGATCTGAAGCCCGCCAACGTCATGGTCGGGCACGACGGAAAGGTCAAGCTCCTCGACTTCGGACTCGCGAAGGCCCTGGACGCCGAGGCGGCTTCGGGCGGTACGCCGAGCCTGACGCAGTCTCCGACTCTGACGGGGCGGGCGACCGTGGCGGGGGTGATCCTCGGCACGGCGGCATACATGAGCCCGGAGCAGGCCCGCGGGAAGCCCGTGGACAAGCGCGCCGACATCTGGGCGTTCGGCGCGGTGCTGTACGAGATGCTCACCGGCAGGCGCGCGTTCGAAGGCGAGACCGTCTCCGACATGCTGGCGGCGGTTCTGAAGACTGACCCGGACTGGAAAGCTCTTCCGGAGGGAACTCCTCCCAACGTCCGCAAGGTCCTTCATCGATGCCTCGAGCGCGACCGCGACCGGCGCTTCCACGACATCGCCGACGCGCGCATCGACCTGGAGGCGTCGCCGGACGAGCCGTTCGCCGCGACGCAGCCGGGCGCAGCAGAACCGCGCGCGAAGCGCCCAATCGCGGCGTGGGCGGCCGCCGGAGTCTTGTTCGTCCTTGCTGCAGTCCTCGCCGCGATGCTCCTCTCGCGACGCGCGAGCCCGCGCCCGCCGGTGCGGGCCTCGATCCTCTTCCCGCCGAAAACCCAGCTCGGGCTCGACACCATCCAGCCCGGGCCTCCGACGATCTCGCCCGACGGGCGTTCGATCGTCTTCGTCTTGAAGGAGGCGACCGGCGCGCGACGGCTCTGGCTGCGGCGCATCGACTGGCCGGACGCTCGCCCGATCGACGGAACCGACGACGCGTCCTATCCGTTCTGGTCGCCGGACAGCCGCAACATCGGATTTTTCTCCGAGCACAAATTGAAGAAGGTCCCCGCGACAGGCGGCCCCGTGCTCTCCGTCTGCGACGCGCCGAACGCCAAGGGAGGCGCCTGGAGTCCCGACGACATCATCCTCTTCTCCCCTTCGTTCTCATCGCCGATCTTTCGCGTTCCGGCCGGAGGCGGTTCACCGGTCCCCGTGACGAAGGTCGACACCGCGGCGAAGGAGGCGAGCCACCGTTTCCCCCAGTTCCTGCCGGGCGGCCGCCGCTTCCTGTACCTGGCTCGCCGGGACGGCGCCAAGAACCTCCTGCGCGTCGGATCCCTCGATGGGGGGCAATCCGAAACGATCCTCGAAACCGACCAACAGGGCGTCTACAGCTCCGGCTTTCTCCTCTTCGTCAGGGATCGCACGCTCATGGCGCAGCCCTTCGACGGGAAGAAACTGTCGGGACAGGCTCTCCCGCTGGCCCAGGGGATCCGGGTCATCCCGGGAGCGGCGTACGCCGTTCTTTCGGCCTCGGAGGCCGGAGCGGTCGTGTACCTGACGGGAGAAGCGACCGGAGACTCCCGGCTCGTCTGGGTTGACCAGCAGGGCAAGCGAATCGGGACCGTCGGCGAGCCGGCTGTCTTCGACAACCCGGCGCTGTCACCGGACGGCAAGCGAGTCGCTGTCGAGATTCTCGACCCCGCTCTCGGGACGTTCGACATCTGGACGCTGGACTCCGAGAGCGGAAACCGGATGCGACTGACGTTCGACCCGGGCAACGAGTTGAGACCGGTCTGGTCGCCCGACGGCCGGCGCCTGGCTTACGCCTCCCTCCGTGCCGGCGTCTATGACATCTTCATCAAGGACATCGGGGGCAGCGGCGAAGAGAAGGCCGCGCTGCCTGCGCAGGACGTGAAGCCGGGCATTCCGGCCGGCACGCGGCCCAACCGGTCGCGAATGCCGGACAGCTGGTCCTCCGACGGACGGTTCCTTCTCTACAGCGAGGAGAATTCGACGACGGGAGTGACGGAAATCATTGCCCAAGATCTGACAGGCAAGGAAGCGCCTCGGAGCCTGGTGACGAGCAGCCGCCGGGAGCCTGCGCCCGCCATCTCCCCCGACGGACGCTGGGTCGCTTACTGCGCGCAGGAGGGCGGTCCCGGTTCCGCCGTGATCGTCGTGTTTTCCTTCGCGGATCCCCGGAAACGGTGGCAGGT
>DATFWF010000200.1:0-9652 GCA_035259605.1 Thermoanaerobaculia bacterium | reverse complement strand
TAGTCCATCTCCGCGGCCGTCATCGGGACGAAGCCCCAGTTCTTCTCCCAGGCGTCGTTGTAGACCTCGCGGATTTTCGGCAGCTCCGCCATCAGGTTCTTCTTGCTGATGTTGCGGACGAGGATGTCGGCGTTGCGCTTGCGGAAGCGCTCGTTGATCCGGGCGAAACGCTCGAGCGGCTTCGCGCCGATCTCGAACCAGTAGGCGAGCAGGTCCTTGGCCTTGGTGAAGCCGGCGCCCTCGACCAGGCCCACGTAGTAGCGCGGGTTGTAGGTCATCATCAGGACCGGCGGGGTGTCGAAGCCCTCCACGAGGAGCCCGGCCTCGTCGTTGAGGCTCGGATTCGCGGGCCCTCGCAGCGTCTCCATTCCCCTCTGCTTCGCCCACTTCGCCACCGTGTCGAAGAGCGCGCCGGAGACCTCGGGGTCGTTCTCCGACTCGAAGAAACCGAAGAAGGCGGTCCTCTCGCCGTGGAATTCGTTGTGGGCGCGGTCGTGGATCGCCGCGATCCGGCCGACGTCGTCCTGGCCGCGCCGCGCCACGAAGAGCTGGATCTCCGCGTGCTCGAAGAACGGGTTCTTCTCCGAGAAGACCTTCGCGACGTCGTCGCGCAGGGGCGGGACCCAGTTGGGGTCGTCCCGGTAGATCCGGTCCGCGACGTCGAAGAAGCGGTGAAGATCCTTCTTCGACCGCGAGATTGGTTCTATCGAGACCGGCACCGGTGGCTAACTGTCGACTGCCGACTGTTGACTGTCGACTCCCCTACACCTCGACCGGCCGAATCAGCCCGACGCGCTTTCCGACCCTCTCGATCGCCTCGAGCGCGCGCGACAGTTGCGCGGTCGTGTGGGTGGCCATCAGCGAGGTTCGGATGAGGGCCCGACCCGGCGGCGTCGCCGGAGAGATAACGCAGTTGACGAAGACTCCCGCCTCGTGGAGATGCTGCACCATGGCGAGGGCGGCGGCGTCCTCGCCGACGACGATCGGGACGACGGGCGTCTGCGAGTTGCCGGTGTCGAGGCCCAGCGACTTCAAGCCCTCGAGGAAAAAGCTCGTGTTCTTCCAGAGCCTCGCCCGGCGCTCGGGCTCGCGATCCATGATTTCCAGGGTCGTGAGCGCCGCGGCCACCGAAGCGGGGGGCGGCGCGGCGGAGAAGATCATCGTCCGCGCTCGGTGCTTGATGTAGTCGATGATCACGGCATTGCCGGCGATGAAGCCGCCGACCGAGGCCATGGCCTTGGAGAAGGTCCCCATGACGAGGTCCACGTCGTCTTCCAGGTCGAAGTGCTCGGCGGTTCCGCGGCCGCTCCGGCCGAGGACCCCGATTCCGTGCGCGTCGTCCACCATGAGGCCGGCGCCGAACTCCTGGGCGACGGCGAAGATCTCGGGCAGAGGGGCGATGTCTCCCTCCATCGAGAAGACGCCGTCCACGACGATGAACCGGCCTTTCACGTCGGTGTCCTGGCGCATCTGCCGCTTCAGGTCCGCCGGATCGTTGTGCCGGAACTTGCGGACGTCGCCGAAGGAAAGGCGGGCGCCGTCGATGATGCACGCGTGGTCCTGCTTGTCGAGGTAGACGGTGTCCCCTTTTCCGACCAGGCAGGAGATGGCCCCCAGGTTGACCTGGAACCCGGTGGCGAAAGTGACCGCCGCCTCCTGGCGCATGAACTCGGCGAGTCGATCCTCGAGGCGGATGTGAAGCTCCAGCGTGCCGTTCAGAAACCGGCTTCCGGCGCAGCCCGATCCAAACTTCCGGATTGCGTCGATCGCCGCTTCCTTGACGCGGGGATCGTTGGTCAGCCCGAGGTAGTTGTTCGACCCGAGCATGACGAAGCGACGTCCCTCGATGACCACCTCCGGGTCCTGGGCCGACTCCACGACGCGGAAGAACGAATACACGCCCGCCTCGCGAACCTTCGTCGGTACGTCGTAGCGATAGCACTTGTCGAAAAACGGGGATGACTTAGCAACCGGGGTAATCGCCGCCGGGGCGGGTTTGGTCATCGTGCCTCCCAAGACCTGTCGGTGGTTTCCCCTCGGGCGAATCTTAGCAAATTTTACAATTTGAGCCACCCCCGCCGGATGTACCAGTCCCACGTGTCTTTAAGGCCATAGTCCAGGGGAACCGGAGGCGGCAGGGACAGATGTCTTTGCATCACTTCGGGCCTGCAAAGCCAGTCCCCGGCCAGGATTTCCCGGGCCTTGTCGGCGTTGAACGCGAGCGTCCGGCCCGTGACGGCCTCCTGGAGGCTCGCGGCGAAGCCCAGTGCCCGGACCGCGGCGTCCGGCACCGGGAAGCGCCGCGCGGGTTTCTGCGGCAGGCTCGCGATAATGGCCGAGAGGTCCGAGATCTCGACGGATTCCGGGTCGCCCAGAAACGCCGTCTTCCCCGAGAGGTCGGGGCGGCCGGCGCAGAGCGCGATCGCTCGGGCGGCGCGGGGCGCTTCGATCAGCTGGACCCGCGAACGGCCGGCCGGGACCGGGACCCAGCCCCGCCGGGCCGCGGCGAACAACCTCAACAGGCCCCGGTCTCCCGCGCCATACACGACGACGGGACGCAGCACGATCCACGGCCCTTTCCATTCCGAGGCGACCGCCTCCTCGGCCTCGAGCTTCGAGCGGCCATACCAGGACACCGGGGCGGCGGGATCTCCTTCCTCGACCGGCCTTCCGTTTCGCGCGGGGCCCGCGGCGGCCTGGCTCGACACCAGGACGAAGAGCGCGTCGGGCGCCGACTGCGCCGCGGCGCGGAGCAGTTGGACGGTTCCTCCGGCGTTGACCTCGCGGTACGCCTCGAGCGAGCGCGCCTTGACGAGCCCCGCGACGTGGACGATGGCCTCGACGCCGCGGGCTCCTTCGCGCAGCGCCGACTCCGAGGCGTGCGAGAGGTCTCCCGCGACGGACTCCAGGGAGAGATCGCGAAGGTCTTCGGCGGCGAGAGCCTCGGGCCTGCGCGCCAGCGCGCGAACGGACCAGCCTTCCTCGCCGAGGGCGCGGGCGACGTGCGCGCCCACGAAACCCGTCCCCCCGGTCAGGAACGCCGTGCGGCGAGCCACGCCCCGAATTCTATTGACTCCCCGTGCGCCGGCGGTCAGGATTCGCCGGCGAGATAACTTGAGCCATTTCAGCCCGGCTCTCCTTCGCGCGGCGATCGCGCTTGCCGCCGCCCCCGCTGCCCTTCTTTCGGGGGCGACTCCCGTATCTCCGCCGGTCGTCGAATACACGATCGAGGCGAGCCTCGACGGCAAGACGCACACGGTGGACGGCAGTGATCGGCTCGTGTGGCGGAACCCCTCGGGCGATCCCGTCTCGGAGCTCCGGTTCCACCTGTATCTCAACGCCTTCAAGAACAACCGCTCCCTCTTCCTCCGCGAGTCGGGCGGGCAGCTCCGCGGCGACAGGGCGGGAACGAAGCCCGACGACTGGGGATGGATCGACGTCCTCTCGATCAAGACCGAGAGCGGGGCCGACCTGAAACCCGGCATGAAATTCATCCAGCCCGACGGCTACCCCTTCCCCAAATCCGAAATCCAAAATCCGAATTCCGAAGCGGGCTCCGTGGACGATCAGACGGTCCTCTCTGTTCCTCTCCCCTCCCCCGTTCCGCCGCGCGGTTCCATTACCCTGTCGATCATTTTCCGCTCGAAGCTCCCTCGCGTCTTCGCCCGGTCCGGCTTCGTCCGTGATTTCCATCTCGTCGGCCAGTGGTTCCCCAAGATCGGCGTCTACGAGCCGGCGGGGATGCGGGGCCGCGCCTCCGGCGGCTGGAACTGCCACTCCTACCACGCCAACTCCGAGTTCTACGCGGACTACGGCCGGTACGACGTGACGCTGACGGTCCCTGCCGGGTACACCGTCGGCGCGACCGGCAAGCGCGTCTCGGAGGCGAAGCAAGGCGACAAGGCGATCTACCGCTACCAGGCCAACGACGTGCACGACTTCGCCTGGGCGGCCGATCCGACCTTCATCGTCCACGAGTTCCGCTTCCAGCCCCCCGCCGACATTCCGCGAGGCTGGGCCGCGCTCGCGGCGAAGGAACTCGGGATGACGGAGGCGGAGCTGGCGCTCAAGCCGGTGGACGTCCGGCTGCTCCTCTCGCCGGAGCACGCCGGCACCCGCGAACGCTACGTGCGCAGCACGAAAGAGGCGCTCTCCTTCTTCGGGCTCTGGTTCGGGGCATACCACTACCCGACGCTGACCGTGGTGGACCCTCCCGAGGACGGGCTCGGCGCCGGCGGAATGGAATACCCGACTTTCTTCACAGGCCTCGTGCCACCGGAATCCCTGCGCTGGCCGTTTCAGGGCGTGCGCGTCCTCGAGGACGTGGTGATCCACGAGTTCGGCCACGAGTACTGGTACGGTATGGTCGGCTCCAACGAGTTCGAGGAATCGTGGCTCGATGAGGGGCTCAACAGCGACTCGGAAGTCCGAGCGATGCAGCTCGCCTATGGCCCGCGGCCGGGGCAGTTGCCGGGAGGGATCGGCTTCGACATGGGCGCCTACGGGCACGCTCGCTACGTGTTCCTGCCCAACCTCGATCCGATCCACCGGAACGCGTGGGGATACTTCTCCGGCGGCTCGTATGGCTCGAATTCCTACTCCAAGGTCGCGCTCTTCCTAGCCCAGCTTCGCAACGATCTGGGCGCCGGCGTCTTCGCCAGGGCCCAGCGCGCCTACTTCCAGGAGTGGTCCTTCCGGCACCCGGCGACCGCCGATTTCTTCGAAGTCTTCCAGCGCGTCTCGGGCAAGAACCTCTCGACCTACCGGGACAACCTCGTTGAAGGGACCTCCCGCCTCGACTGGAGCGTCGTTTCCGCGAAGACCGAGCCCGCGGAGAGAGACGCCGGGGTCGTGGACGGCCCGTCCGGGCGCGTGACGTACGAGAAGGGACGGCTGGTCCGGCCCCAGAAAGAGGAGAAGAAGGAGGGCCCCGAAGAGAAGACGATCTACGAGAGTGTCGTGGTCTTCGGCAACCGCGGGGAATGGGCGCACTCGGCGAAAGCGCGGCTGGCCTTCGAGGACGGGACGGTCGTGGACCGGACGTTGCCCGCCGACGCGCGCTGGGTCCGCCTGAGGGCCCGGTTCCGGTCGAAGCTCGCCTGGGCGGCCGTGGATCCCGACCGGGTCAACGAGTGGGAGTGGAACCGCCTGAACGACTCGTACGTCCTGGGGCAGGGCAAGGGAAAGGCGGAGACGGCCAGCCGTCGGGCCGCGGCGAAGTACTTCGCGAAGGCCGCGTACCTGATCGGCCTCTTCCTCCAGTCGGTGTGGGCGCTCGCATGACGACGATCGAGCGCCGCGGGAGCCTCGCCGCCGGGTTCTCCGCGATCGGAGGAGGGCTTGGCATCGTCGTTCTCCTGACGGCCGCGACGGTCTTCCTCTCCATCCTGGCGGCCGCGCCGCTCGGCCCGGCGCTCGAGGATTCATTCGGGCGAACGCTCGCCGGCGACCAGCTCCTTCACAACCATCCGCTCTTCGCCGCGGCCAACGTCGTCGACTTCGTCCACGAGAAGGCGCCCGCCATCTCCGGGGTACGCGCCGCCTCGAAATGGGCGGCGCTGCTGATCCTTCTCCAGCAGATCCTCGTCGCCGGCGGGATCGTGGCCGTTCTCGGAAAGGCGGGCGGCTTCACGGCGGGAGAGTTCGCGTGGGGGATGCGCCGCAACGCGTGGCACAACGTCAAGTGCTTCTTGATCTTCCTGCTGCTGGCGGGGCTTTCGATCGGTCTCTGGGTCAGAGGGGTCCTGGCCGTCTCGACGAGGGCATTCGAAGACGCCGCTCCCGGCGCACCCGCGCGGCTCGCCGTTCGGATCGCGGGGATCGTCGTCGCTCTGCTGCTCTACGCCGTCTTCTCGCTGCTGCACGACTTCGCCCGGGCGGCCCGCCGATTCGACAACTCGGTCGGGGCGTGGAGAGCCTACGGGCGCGCCCGGAGAGCGCTGTCGGGCCGCTGGTTTCGCGCGCTCGGGCTGTTCCTTTTCTGGCTCATCCTGGGGGCGGTGCTGCTGGCCGCCGGAGTCGCCCTGGAATGGACGTCGCCCGCCGTCTCGGCTGTCGCCGTCTTCCTCCACATCCTGCTCCAGATCGCGGTGCTCGCGATCCGCCCGGCGATCCGCGTCGCCGCGTGGGGCTCCTACCTGGCGTTGTACGACGGCGTGGAGACAGCGCGCATGGCGCCGATGGCGGAGGCGCCGCCGGCGGGACCTGCGCCGGCGGTCACGCTGGAGGACCAGACTCTGGTCTAGGACTTCCTACGTGGCGGCGGGAGCGATCGGCTGGACGTCCACGATGAGCTCCGTGGCCACGTCGCGGTGGAGACGGACGTGGACGCGATGCTCGCCGAGGCGTTTGATCGGCTCTGCGACCTCGATGCGGCGGCGGTCGACCTGGATTCCGCGCGCGGCGAGCGCGTCGGCGATCTCGGTCGCGGTGACGGACCCGTAGAGGACGTCTCCCTCCCCCGCCTTCTTGGTGATCACGACCGTCGTCCCCTCGATCTGCTTGGCGACGTTCTCCGCGCCGGTCTTCTCGTGGAGCATCTTCTCGTCGTACTTCTTCTTCTGCTCGGCGAGCTTGCGGACGTTCGCCTCGGTCGCCTCGAAGGCCAGGCCCTGGGGAAAGAGGTAGTTGCGCGCGTAGCCGGGCTTGACGGTGACGGTATCGCCCCGGTGCCCCACGCCGCGCACGTCGTCGGCCAGGATGACTTTCATGTTCTCGCTACGCTTTCTCGCCTCGATGGCGAAAGTCCGCGTACCAGTCGAAGAGCCCGAGCAACCCGACTCCGACGTTGATCGGAAAGTAGATCGCCAGGCCGTACAGACCCACGCGGAGGATTCTTGCCCGGAACCACTTCCGGGCGAAGTGGCAGATGATAGAGAGGCCGGCCAGGAAATACAAGGCGGTCAGCGGAATCAGCAGGTTACCCGCGATCTCGGCGGCCGGCGTCGGCGCCAGGACCGCGCCGGCCCCGGCCGCCACGAACAGGACGACGACCGACGGAGGCACGGTGAGCCTGTCGAAGCGCGTCTCCTCGGCCGCCGGCGAGGGGCGCGCCAGCCGGGCGCCGGTGTACAGGGCGATGCCTCCCGACAGGATCCACGTCACTCCGATGAGGCCGACCCAGAACTTCACTGCGAAGGCTCGGGCCGAGGCGAGGACGATCTTCAGCCGGGCGACGGACTCCGCGTCCATTCCGCCGCGGGTGTAGGAGGCGACGGCCGCCGGCGTCATCTCGTCGAACGCCGCGGCGATCTCCTGCGGCATCGTCTTGCCTCCCGCGACCGGGCGAAGCGCCAGGCCCGCCGAAAGCAGGAAGAAGCCCGACGCGCAGAGGGCGAGGAACGCCGACGAGGGATGGCGGCCGCGCCGCACCTGCGCCGCGAAGAGCGGAGGGAGCCCGGTCACGATCAACGCGAAGAGGGCGAACGCGACGGCGTCGGCCGACCCGCCCGTCGCGAGGCCCAGGCCCAGCAGGACTCCGGTCGAGAGGAGCGCGGCGGAGATCCCGGCCACGCCCCCGCGCCGGAAGGCCAGGCGCGTCCCGGGAACCGCGAGGAACGGGAGCGTGAGCATGCCGACGAGCGGCAGCGCAAGAAACGCCGAAAAGAGCGCCGTCGAGACGATCCCCGCGATGAGGATCTCCTTGACCGCCGACTTGGAAGCGGGCGGATGGGGAATCTCCTGCTCACCGGGCAGATCGGTGGACATGCTCGAGGCCGGAAATCGGAAATCGGGAAACGGAAAACGACGGGCCCGGGCCCCTTCGATTGCCGATTCCCGTTTCCCGTCTCCCAGCTTCTTCAGTCGGTGGCGTAGGGGATCAGCGCGATCGCCCGGGCGCGCTTGATCGCGGTCTGGAGCTTGCGCTGGTGCAGCGCGCAGGTTCCCGAGATACGCCGGGGCAGGATCTTGCCCCGCTCCGGGATGAAGGACTGCAGCAGCTTGACGTCCTTCCAGTCCACGTACTCGAGCTTCTCCGCGCAGAACTTGCAGACCTTCCGGCGGCGGACGAAGAACTTCTTGCGAGCGGTCGGCTTTCCGTCGCGGTCGCGCGAGGCGCCGCGGCCGCCCGAACGGGACGGCATTCCTCTCATGACTCCCTCCTCTCGGTCTCGGCGGCGGGCGGCGCGGCCTCAGCCGCGGGCGCGGCAGGGGCGACCGAAGGCGGCCGCGGCGGCCGTTTCGCTGCCTTCTTGCGGATCCGCTCGGCCATCTTGACCGAACGCTTCTGCTCCTCGTCGGCCCGCACGGCGAGGTGCCGCAGGACCTGGTCGGAGAGCTTCAGGCGCCGCTCCGTCTCGGCGACGAGCGCGGGCTCCGCCGACACCTGGAAGTAGTGGTAGTAGGCCTCCTTCTTCCGCTCGATCGGAAAAGAAAGCCGGCGCCTCCCCCAGGTCTCGTCCTTGACGATTTCTCCGCCCCCGTCGGAAAGGATCTTGCGGTAGTCCGCCGTCAGCTTGGCGGCGTCCTCTTCGTTCAGGTCGGGGGTGACCAGAACGACGATGTCATAAAGCCTCATTTTGTCCTCCTCATGGATATCAATCCGGGTCCGAGGCGGAACCCGGAGAGGAAGGTTTCGTGTTCGCGAATTTCATGGCGGCGTCGATATCTCCCGAGACCCACAATCGAAGCGATTGCGCGGCCCTTTCAAGAGTGCTTTTGAGTTCTTGTCCCTCAGATCTTCCGAATCGGTCGAGGACGTAGTCAGCCAAGTCGTGCTGTTTGGAGTACCAGGTGCTTCTGACTCCAATGCGCAACCTGGGAAATTCGTTTGTGCCGAGGGCGCTAATGATGGAGACCATACCGTTGTGTCCCCCGGCAGAGCCACTTCCACGAAGTCGGAGCGTCCCTAACGGGAGCTCAACCTCGTCCAAGACGACGCAGATCTCAGAAGGTTCGATGCCAGTGGAATTGCAAAGAGCAGCGACGGCCCCGCCAGAGGCGTTCATCATTGTCTGCGGCAGGGCTAGGATCACCTTGACACCCTCGACCGTTACACTCGCCGTCAGAGAGTGCCACTTCCTTGATTTGACTTGGATTCCTTCCTGCTCCGCCAAATGCCTTACGGCAAGAAAGCCAGCGTTGTGGCGGGTCCACTCGTACTGGTCCCCCGGGTTGCCGAGGCCGACGATGGCGCGCAGGCGTTACTTCTCCTTCTCTTTCCCCTTTTCTCCCTCGGCCGGCTCTTCCTCGGTGGCGGCCTTGCCCTTCTTCAGGACCTCGGGCTCGGTGATCTCGGGCGCCGCCTCGGCCGCCGCGGCCGCCGGCTCCTTCTCCGCCGTCGGGTGAGTGACGTGGACGATGACCTTCTCGAGGTCGTCCACGACGGTCACGCCTTCCGGGGCTGTCAGCTGGGAAATTCGGAAGGCATCGCCGATCGCCAGGTTCGTCACGTCTACGGGAATGTGCGCCGGAATGTTGCCCGGAAGGCACTCGATCTCGATCTCGCGGGTGACGAAGTCGAGGATCCCGCCCTCGGTCTTGACGCCGACGGCGACGCCGACGACCTCGACGGAGACCTTGACCCGGATCCTGGTGGTCATCTCGATCCGGACGAAGTCGATGTGGAGGGCTTTCCGGGAGACCGGGTCCTGCTGGAGGTCCTTGATCATGACGTGGCGGGACAGGTCGGTCCCGGCCATCTTGAGCAGGA
>DATFWF010000199.1:0-2576 GCA_035259605.1 Thermoanaerobaculia bacterium | reverse complement strand
CGATCTCTTCCCTGGCGGTCCACTTCGGCGACGTCCGGGACCTGCTCGCGAACCTCCTGACGCTCGCCTTCTTCTTGACGCCGATCCTCTATCCCCTCGACTCCATTCCGGAGCGGTACCGGCCGCTCCTGCGCCTGAATCCGTTCGCCCCGTTTTTTTCCGCGATGCACGAGACCCTCTTCTTCTTCCGCCCGGTCGACCCGTTCGAATGGGTCTGGATGCTCGGGACCGCCGCCCTCGCGGTCCTTTTCGGCGGGGCGGTTTTCTCGCGGCTGCGCGACTCGATCGCCGAGGCGGCCTAGGTGAGCGGGCCCGGTCCCGCGATCCGCGTCGAGGGGGTGACGAAGCTCTACCGGCGCTACGGCCGGAAAAACTCCGTCGGGAGCCTGAAGTCGGCGATCCTCTCCGGGCTGTGGGCCCGGGCGCTGTCGGCGGACGCGTCGGTCCCGGCGCTGGTGGACCTGTCGGTGGAGATCCCCCGCGGGGAGATGGTCGGGATCGTCGGGCCCAACGGCTCGGGAAAGTCCACGCTGCTGAAGCTGCTGGCCGGAATCGTGCAGCCGACATCCGGACGGGTCTCCATCGAGGGACGGCTGGCCGCGCTGCTGGAGCTCGGCGCCGGCTTCCACCCGGAGATCTCGGGGAGGGAAAACATCGAGATCAACGGCCTGCTGCTGGGCCTCTCGCGCCGGCAGATCGCCGAGCGGTTCGACGCGATCGTGGCGTTCGCGGAGCTGGAGGAATTCCTGGACGCTCCGCTGAAGACGTATTCGTCGGGAATGGCGGTGCGCCTGGGGTTCTCGATCGCGGCGCACAGCGATCCCGACGTCCTCCTCGTGGATGAGGTGCTCGCCGTCGGCGACGAGGCGTTCTCCCACCGCTGCCTGGAGAAGTTCGCCGAGTTCGAGCGGGCGGGCAAGACGATCGTCGTCGTGTCGCACGACCTGTCCCTCGTGGCGCAGCGCTGCCGGCGCGCCGTGTGGCTGGAGAAGGGGAGGCTCGCGGCGGACGGGCCGGCGGTGGAGACGGTGGCGCTCTACCGGGAGCGGGTCGCCGAGGAGGAGGGGGACCGAAGGAGAGACCACCGGGCGGGAGGGGCAAGCCCCTCCCGTGCGACACCGGAGAGGGAGAAGAAGATCGGGTCGGGCGCGGCGGTGGTCGAAGGGGTCGAGCTGCTCGACGGCGCCGGGAACCGGGCCGGACGGATCTCCTCGAGGGAACCGGCGGCGCTTCGGATGCGGGTCCGGGCAGCCGTGCCGCTCTCGGATTTCGTCTTCGGCTTCGCCATTTCTACGGTCGCCGGAGCCGTCGTCTTCGGCAGCAACACGGACATCGACGGGTTCGCGCCGGGCGAGTTCGCCGGCGAAGGCTCGGTGACTCTCGAGATCCCGGCGTGCGCCCTCGCTCCGGGCCTCTACTCGGCCGACGCGGCCGTGCACGCGCGCGACGGGGCGCCCTACGACTACCGCCGCGACGTCCTCCGTTTCGAGGTGACGGCGGACACGGCGACGGCCGGAGTCTGGAATCCCGACCGGCGCTGGCGATTCGAAGGCCCGATCCGGTGGAAGCCGTGAGCGCGCCCGCCCTTCCCGCAACCGCCGAGCCCGCGAAGTGGCGCGCCTTCCTTCGCGCCCGGTTCACGCGGGAAGGAACGGCCGGCCTCTACGTGACCGTGGGGTTCTTCGCCTGCGCGGTGGTCGCGGTCCTCTTCGCGGTCCTGGCCGACTCGGTCTTCGACGTCCACGGCAGGACGGCTTTCGACCGCGAGGTCACGATGGCGATCGAGCTGGAGCACACGCCCGCGTTGAACCGCGTGGCCCACGCCGTGACCTTTCTCGGAGACCACCGCTTCCTGCTCCCGGCCACCCTCGTCGTGACGACGGCGCTCGTCCTGAGGAAGCGCCGCGTCAGCGCGATCCTGTTCTTCGGGGTCGTGATCGGGGGTTGGCTGCTCGAGAGCCTGATCAAGATCGTGTACCGCCGCGCCCGCCCGGACCTCTGGCCCGCACTCGTCACCGAGAAGACCTTCAGCTTCCCGAGCGGCCACGCAACGATGTCCACGCTCTTCTACGGCGCGGTCGCCGCCCTGGTCCTCCACGTCTCCAGGAACCGGCTCCTCCGCGGCGCCACCCTCGCGGTCGCCACGGTCGTCATCCTTGCCGTCTGCTACAGCCGCATCTACCTCGGCGCCCACTGGGCCACCGACGTCGCCGCCGGGATCCTCATCGGCCTCTTCTGGGTCTCCGTCTGCTCCACCGGCGTCGAATACTTCGCCCGCCGCAAGGTCCGAAAGGTTGAGGGTTGAACGTTGAGGGGCAGGTGCAGCGTGTTCGGCTCTTGACTCTAAACTCTCAACTCTCAACACTTGGCTCCAGGATGAGAAGCACATTCCTCCCGTTTGCCCGGCCGGCGCTGGGCGAGGAGGAGATCGCGGAGGTGGTGGACACCCTCCGCTCGGGCTGGATCACGACCGGCCCGAAGGTGGAGAGGTTCGCCAACGCCTTCGCCGAGTATGTCGGCGGCAAGTACGCGGTGCCGGTGTCGTCGGCCACGGCGGGGCTGCACGTCGCCCTGCT
>DATFWF010000198.1:0-5490 GCA_035259605.1 Thermoanaerobaculia bacterium | reverse complement strand
CAAGGGGACGGAGAAACGCACCAAGCTGGAGATCGCCGAGCAGCTCGAGAGCCGCGGAGCTTCGGTCTCGTTTTCCGCCGACTCGTCGGATCCGGTCGGCGTGGACCTCGCGGGCTCGTCTCTCTCGCGGGACGCGGACCTCCTGCTCGACACTCTCGTGGAGATCCTGCGTGCACCGGTCTTTCCCGCCGAAGAGCTCGAAAAGGAAAAGAAGAGGCTCATCGGGGCGATCCGCCAGTCGCTCGACCAGACCGGGGCCCGCGCCTACGAGGCCGCCGCCCGCCGGGTCTATCCGCGCGGCCATCCGCTTCACCGGAGGACCGGAGAGGAGCGGATCGCCTCGGTCGAGGCGCTGGCGCGGGAAGACCTCGAGACCTTCTACCGCCAGCGCTACGGCGCGGCGTCGCTCCAGATCGTCGTCGTCGGCGACGTCGCGGCGGATCGGATCCTCGACGGCCTGGAGGAGAGGCTGGCCTCGTGGAAGCCCGGTCCGGCGCCTGGATTCGACCCGGTTCCGGTTCCCGGGCCGGCGGCGGCGCGCGAGACCGTCGTCATGCCGGACAAGGCGAGCGCGGACGTCGTGATGCTCGAGCCTTCGACGCTGACCCGCGTCGATCCGGCTTACCTGGCGTGCACGCTCGCGAATTCGGCGCTGGGCCAGTCGTCGCTGACCTCGCGGCTGGGCGTGCGGGTCCGCGACACCGAGGGGCTGACCTACGGGATCCATTCGAGCTTCCATGCGACGCACATCCCCGGTCCCTTCGCCGTGACGGTGACCGTCAAGCCGGAGAGCCGGGACGCCGCGGTCGCCTCGACGCTCGACGAAATCTCGAAATTCCTCCGGAGCGGGATGACGGAAAGGGAGATCGCCGAGGAGAAGAGCTCGCGGATCGGAAAGTTCCAGGTGGACCTCGCCTCCAACGGCGGCATTGCGCAGGCGCTCGACGCGGCCGTTTACTACGGGCTGGGCGTCGAGTACCTCGACCGCTTCCCGTCGCTCGTCGAGTCCATCACGAAAGAACAGGCGGACGCCGAGTTCCGTGGCCGGGTCCACCCGGAGAAGTTCACCATCGCGTCCGCGGGTTCCTTCTAGACGGGATTCGTGAAAGAATTGCCTCCAGAGGGAAGGAGGCAGCGATTCCGAGACGTCCTCAGTACCGCAAGCCCATGCGCCGGCGCCCGGGCGAGGCGCCGCCGACGCACCGCGTGTACGTCTCCAACGACGCCCCGCTGCGCGAGGGCCCGACCCCGGACGGCCGGACCTATTTTCGCGTGAGGCTCGACGCCGAGCCCTCGCCCGAGTGGATGCGCGCCTATCGGGCGGGGATGCTCGGGCTACTCCCCGAGGACCGCGACGCGGTCCTGCGCTTCGAATTCCAGGGCGACAGCGTCCGTTTCCCGGCCCAGGAAGCCGAGATCGGCCGTATGCGCCGCGTCCTGCAGACCCGCGTGGACGCAGTCAACTCCATCCTCTCCGGCGGCCGCTCGTAATCGGCTCGACGCCGGGCAGATCAACTCTTCGTGGTGGGCGGGGCCGCGGTTCCCGTCAGGGACGTGGGGTCTCTCTGCTCCCAGGGCAGCTTGCGGTAATCGAAGCCGTCGGCGCTCGCGGTGCTGAACTTGACGACGTCGAAGTAGGGCGAGAGGTCGAAGTCGCGAGGGACGGAGAGCGTCGGATGCCGGGCTTGCAGAAGGCCGCTGTAAGCGCGGCGGGTCGGCCGCCCGACGAGCATCTGCTTGAAGCGCTCCCCCATCGTGCGGGGCTTCCACGGCAGGTACGCCGGCAGGATCGGGAAGCGGACCTTCGCGAACGCCTCGGCCAGCAGCGTCGAGCAGATCGTCTCGGTCTCGATGCCGCTTCCGAAATGGAGCGCGTCCTCTTTCAGCTTCGCGGGGATCATGTGGAAAGGGAGGAGATACCGGGCGAGCTCCAGGAAATTCCGCCGGTCGTAGGTGTGGCCGATGCGCGACATGACGTGGTCCAGGACGATCTCCAGGTCGTCGGGCCTCAGGCCGATCGGGCGGCAGATCCGGAGGTTCAAGTCGATGTACTTGGTCAGCGGCGAGAGCGTGACGCCCTGGTCGATCAGCGCCTCGACGATCAGGAAGCGCGCCTCGCGCCCGAAGCGGCGGTAGATGCGGACCCGGTCTTCGGGGTGGCGCTTCAGATACGCGTCGCCGATGTAGAGGGCGCTGTGCGACCAGGTCGAAGTGGTCAGGTACTTGACGGCCTGCGAGAGGCGCTGCTCGCCCTCGACCAAGAGAACGTCGCCCGGCTTGATCGCGGCCTTCAGCCTGGCCGGGTCGTTGTAGACGAAGCGCTGGTAGTTCCGCCGCGGCTTCGTGATCTGTTCCAGGAACCAGTCGGCGAGGAAGCGCCGGGGCGACCGCACGGGGAAAGTGTAACCGGTCTCTACTTCTTCTCGCGCTTGTAGAGGTAGGCGGAGTCCTTCAGGCGCGCGCCGCTGGAATCCGCGACGGCGTAGTGGCCCCCGGACCACAGCGCGGCCCCGGCGTGCTCGCCCTTCTTGTTGACCGCGTAGAAGTTGATGTTGAACCCGGACTTCAACCGCCGCTGCTCGTCCTGGTTCTCGCGGGCCAGAGCCGAGATCCGCTCCAGCGTCTTGACCGCCGCCTGCTCCGGGGACATCCCCTGCCGCATGAACTCGACGACCGTGTGCGAGCCGCACGAGCGCAGGTTGCCTTCGCCCCAGCCCGTCGAGCCGCACGCGCCCACCTGCCCGTCCACATAGAGGCCGGCCCCGATCACCGGCGAGTCGCCCAGGCGCCCCGGTAGCTTGAAGAAGAGGCCCGAGGTCGTGGTCGTTCCGACGATGTCGCCGGCGGCGGTGACCGCGTCGCAGTTGATCGTGCCGTGCGGCCGGAAGTCCTCGGCGCCGTATTTCTGGATGAACCACTTGATGTCCGGGTCCTTCTCCTCCTCGTTGCCCGCTTCGATCCAGTCGTCGTGCCCCGAGAGCTTCTCCTTCCAGTAGAGCCAGATCTTGCGGCTCCGCTCGGTCAAGAGGTTCTCCTCGATGAAGCCGTGCGCCTTCGCGAACTTCAGCGCTCCGGGGCCGACGAGGAAGACGCGGTTGGTGCGCTCCATGACGAGGCGCGCCACCTTCGAGGGGTTCTTGATCCCTTCGAGCGCGCCGACCGCCCCCGCCTTCATCGTGCGGCCGTCCATGACGGACGCGTCGAGCTGGACGACGCCTTCCTCGTTCGGAAGCCCTCCGTAGCCGACGGTGACGTCGTTGGGATCGTCCTCGACGATGTTGACGCCCGAGATGACCGCGTCCAGCGGATCGCCGCCGGCGGCGAGGACCGAATACGCCTTCTCGACCGCCTTCAGCCCGTTGGCCGAGGCGATGACGACCGGGCGCGACGCCGAAGGGGAGGGAGCTTTGACCTGCGCGGCAACGGGAAGGACCAGGCCAGCCTTGATCAAATCTCGGCGCGTAGTCCCGCTCATCCTGGCTCCCTTCATTCGTCGGGAAGCTCCGGCTCCTCCTGGATCTCCCGTTTCGTGCCCGGGGCAAGAAGGTCCATCATCAAATCCGGCAGCGACTCGGAGAACTGGCTGCGCGGCATCACGCGGGTGACGCCGGCTTCTTCGGCCCGGCGCGCCAGGTCCCGGTCCACGTGGGAGAGGAACCCGACGATCGGAAGGTCGCGGGTCGCCCCGTCGGCGCGCAGCTTCTTCACGGCGTCGAGGAGGTCTCCGTTGACGGACAGGTCCACGAGGACCGCGGCGCAGCTTGCTCCCCGGCATTCCTCGAACAGCTTTCCGGGCTGGGTGAAGCGCACCGGCACGTTCAAGTGCCGCGCGGTCGCTTCGATCTTCGACCGGAAGAAGAGGTCATCCAGACATGCCAGGAGGATTTTCGTCATGGTGTCTCCGGATTCTATTACGGCGTTCCTAGAACATCTTCACCAGATCCACGATGAAGCGGTTCAGCGTGGTTCTCAGGTCCAGGCGCTTCTGGAACACCACGGTGGCCTGCACGTACGCCTGCGGCAGAACGGTGTAGCCGATGCCCACGCGGCTGCCCCGGTGCCACGAGTGAAACCACCAGTCGTCGGTGTTGTACGCGCCCAGCACCGCGTCGCGCTCGACATACTGATAGATGTAGAAGACGCGCCAGTCGCCGGGATTGCCGAGCCGCCCGGTCGACGCCGTCACCTCGATGCCGGACTTCTCGTGGCTCGCCTCTCCTCGGACCCCCAGGTTGACAACGCCGTCGACCCCGACGGTGATCGGCACGCGCCCGACCGGGAAGCGCAGCCGCAGGAAGCCGTCCACGACGTGGAATCGCGAGAGGAGCTCGAGCGAGCCGCCGGACGAGGTCGTGTAGTTCTGCCGGAAATAGCCGGGCTTCAGATCGTCCACGTCGAAATGCCAGTAGGACGCGGCCGCCTCGACCGCGAGGCTCTCCGCCGACCCGGAGCGGTAGACGAGCTGTCCCACGCCGATCTTCGTGTGGTCGCCGTTGCGCTGCGGCCCGTAGAAACCGGCGCCCGCGATCGTGAAGGTCGTGCCCGCGCCGGTCGGGATCTCCCACGCGGCCGCGACCCCCGGCGTCTGGATGTCGCGGTCCCAGAGCATCTCGCTCGCGACGAGGGGCATGCCGAACGCGCCCGCGCGGACCGCCACGGGCCCCGGCTTGGCCTCGAGGTAGTAGCGCTCGATCGACGCGCCGCGCGAATGGTAGTTGTCGAAGTTCCGGAGGTTGTCGGAGTTGTGATCGGTACCGAGGTCCCCGATCGCCCGCACGCCGATCCGGAAACGGTCGGAGAAATCCAGGTCCACTTCCGGGCGGACCTCCAGGCGGAGCCGCTCGATCTTCGGCCGGAAATGGAGGTGATCGATCAGGTCGTACCGGGCGAGAGCGTCCCACCGGAAGACGAGCTTCGGTTTCTGCGAGGGCGGCTGGAAGTACTCCGCCTCCTGGGCGTCGCCCCCCGAGGCCGGAGCGAAAAGCGCGGCTGCGAAGATTGTGGGCAGGAAGTTGGCGGCGGCGGCCCGCCTCAGTCCGAAATCCAAAATCTAAAACCCGAAATCGGCGGCTACGCCGTGACCCGCGTCAGCGCCTCGTAAAGCTGGTTGACGGACTGGTAGCGCTCCTCCGGGTCCTTCTGCATGCATTTCAGGATGATAGCCGCAATCTTCGGGTCGATTTTCGGATTCTTGGCCTGCGGGGGCGGCGGTTTCTCCTGGACGTGCTTGAGCACCACGGCGAGCGCCGAATCCCCCTCGAAAGGGAGAGAGCCCGTGAAGAGCTCGTACAGGACGACGCCGGTCGAGTAGATGTCCGAGCGGAAGTCGAGGTCCAGGCCGCGCGCCTGCTCCGGCGACATGTAGTCGGGAGTGCCGACGACCGTGCCGGTCGCGGTCATGCCGCGCTCCTGGGTGAGCCGGGCAATTCCGAAATCCATGATCTTCAGGCCGCCGGTGGACTCGATGATGATGTTCTGCGGCTTGATGTC
>DATFWF010000197.1:0-11250 GCA_035259605.1 Thermoanaerobaculia bacterium | reverse complement strand
GGGAGGCACGAGGATGACCTGCAGCCCGACGTCCCTACCACCTACCACCTACCACGTACCTCCTGAGGATCCATCGTGAGCTCCGCCGCCGACGTAATCCGGATCGAGGACCTGACCCGCGTCTACCAGATGGGCGAGGTCCAGGTCCGCGCGCTCGACGGGATCTCCCTTTCCATCGCGCCGGGAGAGTTCGTCGCGGTCATGGGCCCCTCGGGTTCCGGCAAGAGCACCTTCATGAACATCGTGGGGTGCCTGGACCGGCCGACCTCGGGGCGCTACTTCCTCGACGGCGTGGACGTCTCCAAGCTCGGGCGCGACGACCGAGCCGAGATCCGAAACGGAAAGATCGGGTTCGTCTTCCAGTCCTTCAACCTGCTCTCGAGGACGTCGGCGCTGGAGAACGTCGAGCTGCCGCTGATCTACTCCTCCAACGGCCACAACGCGAAGGACCGCGTCAAGAAGGCGCGCGAGTGCCTCGAGATCGTGGGCCTGGCGGGCCGCGAGGACCACGTCCCGAGCCAGCTCTCCGGCGGGCAGCAGCAGCGCGTCGCGATCGCGAGGGCGCTGATCAACGCGCCCAAGCTCATGCTCGCCGACGAGCCGACGGGCAACCTCGACACGAAGACCTCGGAAGAAGTCATGGCGGTCTTCCAGAAGTTGAACGACGGTGGAAAGACCGTCGTCCTGATCACCCACGAACCGGACATCGCCAACTACGCCAGGCGCATCGTCGTGTTCCGCGACGGCAAGCTCGTCGAAGACCGGCCCGTAGCCAAACGAACGCGCGCCGAAATGAGGGAACCATGACCAATCCGTGGCCTCGACTGTCGACTGTCGACTGTCGACTGTGGACTCTTCCATGCTGAAATTCCTGACGATCCTGAAAGTGGGCATGAAGGCGATCGCCCGCAACAAGATGCGGTCGATCCTGACGGCCCTGGGCATCATCATCGGCGTGGCCTGTGTCATCGCGATGATCGCGGTCGGCGGGGGCGCGCAGGCGGCGGTCCAGGCCCAGATCAACTCGCTCGGGTCGAACTTCCTGATGATCTTCCCCGGCGTCGCGACGCAGTCCGGCGCGCGAATCTTCACCGGCCAGTCCACGATCACCGAGGACGACGTCACCGCGGTCAAGAACGAGTGCCCGGCGGTCGCCTACGTCACGCCTGCCGTCCGTTCGGCCGGGCAGATCGTCGGCGGGACCGGCAACTGGGGCACCTCGGTCCAGGGCGTGGGTGTCGAGTGGCCGTTCGTGCGGTCCTGGAACGTGGAGAGAGGCGCCTTCTTCGGCGACTCGGAGGTCCGCTCCGGCGCGAAGGTCGCGGTTCTTGGCGCCACCGTCGCCAACGCTCTCTTTCCGGACGGAAACGCGGTGGACCAGATGATCCGGATCAAGAACATCCCGTTCCGCGTGGTCGGGGTCCTCGAGTCCAAGGGCGGGAGCACGATGGGACAAGACCAGGATGACACGGTCATCGCGCCGTACACCTCGGTGATGAAGCTCTTGAAGCGCACGACCAAGATCGACATGTTCATGGCGTCGGCCGTTTCGCGAGACGCGGTCAGCGAGGCCCAGACCGAGATCGAAGCGCTGCTTCGCCAGCGCCACCGCCTCCAGCCCGGCCAGGACTCGGATTTCATGATCCGCTCCCAGCAGGAGATCGCGCAGACGGCGGACCAGACCTCCAGGCAGATGTCGGGGCTCCTCGCGGCGATCGCGTCGATCTCGCTCCTCGTCGGCGGGATCGGGATCATGAACATCATGCTCGTGTCGGTGACCGAGCGCACCCGCGAGATCGGGATCCGGATGGCGATCGGCGCCAAGGGGCGCGACATCCTCACGCAGTTCTTAATCGAGGCGCTCTCCCTCTCGATCGCGGGCGGAGCCATCGGCATCGCCCTGGGGATCGGGACGTCCCGCTTCCTCGCCTGGAAGCAGCAGTGGCCGATCGTGCTCTCGCCGACGGCGATCGTCCTGGCCTTCGGCTTCTCGGCCGCGATCGGGATCTTCTTCGGGTTCTATCCGGCCCAGAAGGCGTCCCGGCTGGACCCCATCGAAGCGCTGCGCTACGAGTAGCCGGCCGCCGGCGCGGCGGGGTCGCGTACAATAGGCGCATCCTTTTCACGCAGCCGGACGAATCCCCGAAGGCCCCCGTCCCATGAGCGGCACGTCTCCGTTCCTGCGCCAGGCGGACCCTCGGCGCAGCCTCCGCGCGAGGATCCTGGTCGGGTTCCTGCTCGCCCTGCTGATCCCGGGGCTCCTCTTCGTCTTCTTCCTGTCCGAGCGTCCCGGGACCGTGTCCGGCCCGGAATTCGGCTGGGAAGTGCTCCTGGCCTTCGCGTCCATGATCGCCGCGACAGGGCTTGCGCTGTTCCTGGTCACGCGCCGGTTCACCCGGCCGATCAAGGATCTCCTTCGCGTGGCGGAGCAGATCGGGCAGGGGAGGCCGGTGTCGCTGCCGGAGCCGAGGGACCGCGACGAGCTCGGCCGCCTGGCGGTCGCGCTCAACCGCGCCGGCCGGCGGGTCGAGAGACGGGTCGAGACGCTCCGGCGCCTGCACTCCCTCCTGCGGCAGGAGTACCACGGCGCGGACATGCCGGAGATCCTCGCCCGCTCCGCCGAGGCGATCGCCGCGTTCACACGGGCCGAGCGCGTCTGGTTCTTCCTCCATGATTCGCAGAGCAACCGGCTTCAGGCCGCCTGGCCCGCCTGGAACCTGAGCGAAGACGCCGCGGGCAGGCTGCAGGTCACGGTCGGGGCGCGGTCGGTCGCGAGCGACGTTTTCCGGCGGGGCGAGCTCTCGGTCGTGGAGGATCTCGGAAGCCTTCCGGCGGAGGACCCGGCGTTTCCGCGGGCGCTGGCCGCGTCCAACGCGATCCTCTGTCCCTTGAAGACCGAGAAGGAGATGCTCGGCGTCGTCGTCGCGACGGACCGGCCCGGCGGGTTCGGCCAGGAGGAGTCCGACGCGATGACGTCCTTCGCCGACGCGGCGTCGCTGCTCCTGCGCAACGCGCGGCTCTATTCGACACTCCAGGGCACCGTCGAGGAGCTGCGCCGGGCGAACCGGCTGAAGGACTACTTCCTCCAGAACGTGAACCACGAGCTGCGCACGCCGCTGACTTCGATCGTGGGATGGACGGACCTCCTCGAGGAGGAGCCGGTGGGGGAGGAGACGCTGAGGCGCGGGCTGAAGCAATCCCGCCAGGCGGCCCGGATCCTGCTGGCGCTGATCGACGACCTGCTCGATCTCGCCCGGATGGACCGGGGCACGCTGTCGCTCGACCTGGCGATGGTCTCGCTTGCGGACGTGCTGTCCCGCGCGATGGAGACGGTGCGCCTGATGGCCGAGAGCAAAGGCGTCGTCCTGATCCTCGCACCCTTGCCCGACTCCATGCCGCCGGTTCGCGCCGACCTGCTGCGGCTCCAGCAGATCGTCTGGAACCTGCTGGCCAACGCGATCAAGTTCACCCCGAGGCACGGGCGCGTGATCGTGCGCGTCGAGCGGGAGCCCCAGACCTACCTCATCAGCGTCGAGGACGACGGCATCGGGATCCCGGAAAACGAGCTCCCGCACGTCTTCGACCGCTTCCGCCAGGCCGACGGCTCGGCGACGCGCAAGCACCCCGGAATGGGCATCGGGCTCGCGCTCGCCCGCTCGTTGGTCGAGCTCCACGGCGGCACGATCCAGGCCGAGAGCGACGCCGGCCGCGGGAGCCGGTTCACGTTCTCGCTGCCGATTCCCCAGGGAGAGAGGAAGGCAGTTGAGGAAGGCCGGCAGTCGACAGTCGACGGTCGACAGTTGGCGGAGGAGCCGGTCGGCTTGCCGAGAGCGCGGGGCTAGCCGCTCGCGGCGGGGAGGCCGGTGCCCTTGAGGAGGTCCTTGACGATCCTGGCGGTCTCTTCCTTGCCGGGGACGCAGAGGTTCGGGTCCTTCTCGGTGCCGGCGGCGAGCGCGGCGGCGTAGCCCTCGCAGTCGTAGCCGCAAGCGGTGCAGTCGGTCTGCGCCATCGCCGCGTAGAGCTTCAGCGTCAGGTCGCCCCCCTTGGCCATCTCCATCCGCTTGGGGAGGGGGATCGTCTCGTCGTGGAAGGCGGGGGCTTCCTTCTTGGCGATCGGAGCGGCTTTGACGTCCTCCTCGGGGCGCCCGGTGTCCACCCACCGGCCGTACGAGAGGCAGCTGGGGCAGACGAAGTTGAAGTCCCAGCCGACCGGGAGGAACTTCGCCGGCGTCCGGAACACGACGAGCGGCGTGAAGTCCTGCGGGCAGGCGGGCGCCTCGCGCTCCTGGGCGTCGAGGACCATCGTCTTCAAGTGGGGCCGCGAGAACTCGATCTGCTTGGGCTTCTGGTCGAAGCGGAACATCTCCCCCTTCGGGCAGACCATGACGACCTGGGGCTTGTAGACCCGGTCCACGAAGAAAGTCCGCATCGGGACCTCGTGCTTCGGGCACGGCGAGGGGAGGTCCTTCCAGAAGGAGGACACCAGCTCCGATTTCTCGTTGAGCGACAGCGCCATCGCTTCGGGATTATAGCGGGATCAGAGGGCGGCGAAGGGATTCTGCTTTCTCTCCTCCTCGATTGTCGTGCCCGGTCCGTGGCCGCAGATCACCGGCGTCGTTCCGGGGAGAGAGAAGAGCTTGCCGCGGATCGAGGCGAGGATCGCCTTCGTGTCGCCGCCCCAGAGGTCGGTCCGCCCGATCGAGCGCCGAAAGAGGGTGTCGCCGGAGAAGAGGATCGGGGTCGTGCCGTCGAGGAGATAGCACGTCGAGCCGGGAGTGTGTCCGGGGGTGTGGATCGCGCGGACCGAGGACTTGCCGAACGGGATGATCTCCCCGTCGGTCACCGGCGGACCGGGCGGCGCGGGGGGCTGAGCGGTCAGGCCGAAGAGGGCCGCCTGGTCGGGAAGCGCGTCGTAGAGCGGCCGGTCGGCGGCGTGGATCCGGATCGGCGCGCCCGTCAGCTCGGAAAGCTCGGCCGAGCCGCCGATGTGGTCGAAATGCCCGTGGGTGTGGAGAAGCGCGACGGTCTTCGCTCCCATCGCCGCGATCGCACGGGCGATGCGCTCGCCCTCGTCGCCCGGATCGATGACGACCGCCTCTCCCGTCTCCTCGTCCATGAGGACGGAGCAGTTGCACTGGAGCGGACCGACCGGGATCGTCTCGATCTTCGCCATCAGAGCCGGCTCAAGGGTTCACGGCGACCACGGTGTCCACGTCGTGGCGCTCCTTCAACGCCGGAGCGGCCCAGACCTTCACCGGCGAGGACAGGTTCAACTGGACCGCCCACTCGTCGTTGTCCGTCCTCCGCCGCTCGGAGGCGAAGAGCTTCCGACGGCTCTTCGGCGTGAAGATCTCCCAGCGGATGTACCCGAAGTCCGCGTCGTCTCCCTCGACGTGAAAGGCGGGGATCCTCTCGCCAGCTTCGATTGCGGCCTCCCTGACGGTCGTCGGCCCGAAACCGTTGGCCATCAGCCGCTCCTCGAACTCGGGCTTGACCGACCGCCCGCGGTAGATCAGCGAATGCCTTCCTCTCGCGACTCCGCGGCCGAGAATCAGATCGTCAAGCGCCCCGGCCAGCTCCGCATCCACGCTCCGATTCTAGTTCCGCTCCGCTGCAGGCGATGCCGGGAGACAGCTAGACTCCTCTCGATGATCGCAGTTTCATCGCTGGTCATTCGATTCTCGCTCGCATTCTGGGTGGGTGGAACTCTTCTCGTCGTGCTCGCGGCGCCGGTGATCTTCCGGACGATCGGGTCGAGGGATTTGGCGGGGGAGGTTTTCGGGGAGATCCTTCGGAGGTTCGAGGCGGTCAAGCACGTCCTGTCGCTCCTGCTCGTGACTGCGATCTTCGTGCAGCTCGAGCAGACGCGGGGGTTCGCGGGTCAGTCGCGGGTGGCGGGGGTCGCGGCGTTCGTCGCGGTGGCGACCAACGTTTATCTGGCGATGGTTCTGCGGCCCCGGATGAACTACTTCCGGATGAAGGTGGGATCTTTCGACAAGGCGGCGGCGGACGACCCGTGGCGGCTCCGGTTCGACCGCCTCCACAAGCGGTCCACCCGAGTCCTCGTCCTTGGGTGGCTCGCCGCGGCGGTGGCCCTGGCCTTCGGGCCCTAGAGAAGAGTCAGCTTCGGGTCTTCGCGATCAGGTCGATCTCGACCATCGCGCCCTTGGGCAGAGCGGCGACGATGACCGTGGAGCGGGCCGGGCGGTGGTCGCCGAAGCGGGCGGCGTAGACCGAGTTCATCGCGGGGAAGTCCTCCCCCTTGATCAGGAACACCGTCGTCTTGACCACGTCGGAGAAACCGAGGCCGGCCGACTTCAGCACCGCCTCGATGTTATCCAGCGCGCGCGACGTCGCCGCCTGGATCCCGCCCGCCACGAGCTCTCCGGTCGCCGGATCGAGGGGGATCTGGCCCGACGCGTAGAGAAATCCCCCCTCGACGACGCCCTGCGAGTACGGGCCGATCGCTTTCGGGGCATTGTCGGTGGCAAGGAACTTCATACCTTTGACTCCCTATTCGCTCGATGACGAGTGTGTGATTGGTGGTTGATCTGGATGGCCGAGACCTTTCCGCCTTGTTCACGAATCACAAATCACAAATCACAAATTCTTCACTTCCCTCCATCCGGCTCGAGGATGCCGATGAACGGCAGGTTGCGGTACGCCTCGGCGTAGTCGAGGCCGTAGCCCACGACGAAGTGGTCGTCGATATTGAAGCCGAGGTAGTCCACCGGCACCGCGAGCGCTCCGGGGACCTTCTTCTTCAGGAGCGCGCAGATCTTGACGGACTTGGGGTGCCGCGTTCCGAGGATCTCGATGATCTTATGGAGGGTCCGGCCCGTGTCCACGATGTCTTCCACGATCACGACCTCGCGGCCGGCGACGTCGGTCGAGAGGTCGCGCACCAGCTGGACGTTTCCCGAGGACTTCGTCCCCGACCCGTACGACGACACCTGGAGGAAATCCAGGGAGACCGGGGTCGTCTTGAGCTTCTTGGCAAGATCGCAAAGGAAAAAGACCGAGCCTTTCAGGATCCCGACGAGAAGGACTGACCGCCCGGCCTGATCCCGGTCAATCTCGCCGGCCAGCCGTGAGATCCCCTCTTCCAACTCTTCCGCGCCGATCAGTGTCTTCCCGAGCTTCATCTCTTCTCCGGCGGCGCCTCGGCGTCCAGTCGAGCTACAATGGCTGCTCCAGCAAAATGTCGATGTCGGCCGAGTCTTCTTCTTCTTTCGAGGCAGACTATATCCGCCGGACGGAGCGGTTCAAGGCTCTCTCGACCTTCGAACAGTTCCTCAGCGGGATCCGCCGCGGTTTCCTTCCGATCCAGGGCGGCCTCGATTCCGAGCTCGGCCAGCTCTACAACGAGATCAAGCGCGGCCCGTCTCTGGGCGAAGCCGCGTTAAAGCTCGACGAGAAGCTCGACGCGGCGGCGGCGCGCCTGCGCGCGGCCGACATCCCGATGTCGCCGTCGCTGACCCGCCGTTATTTCGAGAAGGTGCGCCCGTCGGACGGAAGGATTCCCTTCTACCTCCTCCGTTTCTATCTCTGGCGGCCGGAGACCGACGAGAACCTTCTCGACAAGGTCGATTACCTCGCGACCGTCGTTGCCGCGGGAACTCCGGACCCGGCGTCGCCCGGCACCCGCCCGCGCGAGGAGACGCGGAAGATCTTCGACCGCCTGCTCGCGGATTCTTCCTGGCCGCAGATCGACGGCGAAGCGGCGCCGCAGCTCGCCCATGCCTTCGACGAGGTCGCAGCGCAGATCGCTTCGGCGCGCAACTTCGAAGAGCTGGCGGGGCAGGGCCGCATCGAGAGCCTGCGCAACCTGAAGCGCCAGCTCTCCCGGGGCGTCGGGCACCCCGAGATCCTGACGGCCGCCGCGACGTGCAACCTGACGGCGCGCTCGGTCTTCCGCAAGCTCTACGAGAAGGAGGAGCGGGGGCTGCGCGACGTGACCCGCCGCATCGACGACCTCGAGCGGCGCCTCCCGCGCCAGGAGATCCCGGACGCGGAGCTGCTCCAGCGGTTCCGCGACTCGCGCCGGGAGCTCGACCGGCAGGCCTCGGAAGGGACGGTCCGCTGGCGGCAGATAGTGGAAGTCCAGCGCGCCGCCACCGACGCCCTGAGGATGCTGACCGGCTCCGAGCCCGAGGAGCCGGCGCCGGGAGCCGAAGCGTCGGCGGGCGAGGCGTCGTTCGAAGAGGCGCGCGACGCGTTCTGGGGGCCCTGCCTCAAGCGGGTCCTCTCCGCGGTCGAGGCCGGCGACTCGGTCCGCTCCGTCCAGGGATGGAGAGCGCTCGAGGAGTGCCGGCTCGACGACTGGGAGGCCGACGCCGCGCGCCGGGCCATCTCCCGCAGGACGCTGTCGCGTCCGGAGCGCGTCATCCTCTTTGCGGCGGCCCTCCGCGTGAAGGCGGAAGCCGAGACCGAGGCGACCCGGCGGTGCACCCTCGGCGGCGTCCCCTCGGAGCTCGCGGCCGCCGCGCGGGGGACGCTCGCCCACGCTTCCGAGCTCGACCGGACCTTCGCCGGTTTCGCGGTCGTCCAGGGCGGCGACGCCTCCGAGGAGGTTCGGCGCTGGACGAGAACGCGCCTGCGGCTGCTGCACGCGACGTCGGCGCTCTGGCTCGCCTTGGATTCGCGGTAGAAACGTTCCTCCGGCGCCGCAGCGCCGCTCTGGCATACTTCGCCGCGACATGACGGAGGAGACCAGGCCCGCGGCGGAATCGGAATCCGACCTCGTCCAGAACCGGCTGAACAACCTGGAGCGGATCGGGCGGATTGCCGACCGGTATCCCTTCGCGTATCCGGTCACCGAGACGGTTTCGGAGATCGCGGGCCGGTACGGCAACCTCTCCGGCGAGGAGCTGGAGAAGCTCGCGAAGGGGGCGAAGACGGCCGGCCGGGTCATGGCCCAGCGCACGCAGGGCAAGGCGGGCTTCCTCGACCTCTCCGACGGGACCTTGCGGCTCCAGGTCTACGTCCGCAAGGACACGGTCGGCGAGGAGGGATGGGAGATCTACCGCGCGCTCGACCTGGGAGACTGGCTGGGCGTCGAGGGGGAAATCTTCAGGACGCGTACCGGCGAGCTGTCCGTCAAGGCGAAGGCCCTGACGTTCCTCGCCAAGTGCCTCCGCCCGCTACCCGAGAAGTGGCACGGCCTGAGAGACGTCGAGCGCCGCTACCGCGAGAGGCATCTGGACCTGGCCGTCAATCCCGAGTCCCGCGCGATCTTCGAGAAGCGCGCCGCGGTCATCCGCTACCTGCGGCGCTTCCTCGACGAGCGCGGATACCTCGAAGTCGAGACGCCGATGATGCAGCCGATCCCGGGCGGCGCGCTCGCGCGGCCCTTCGTGACGCACCACAACGCGCTCGACCTGGAGCTTTACCTGCGCATCGCGCCCGAGCTGTACCTGAAGCGGCTGGTCGTCGGCGGGATCCCGCGGGTCTACGAGATCAACCGCAATTTCCGAAACGAAGGGATCTCGACCCAGCACAACCCCGAGTTCACGATGCTCGAGTTCTACCAGGCGTACTCGCGGGCCGACGACCTGATGGCGCTGACCGAGGAGATGCTCGCCGGCGCCGCCCGCGAGGTCGCCGGCGGCACGCGGACGAAGTGGGGCGGCGAGGAGATCTCGTGGGAGCCGCCGTACCGGCGCGTGACGATGCGGCAGGCGGTCTTGGATGCGACCGCCGGGGACGCGCGCGGCCCCGTCACCGAGAAGGAGCTTTCCGAGGCGGAAGGCCTGCTCGCCGCGGCGAAGCGGTACGGCGTCGAGAAGCCGGAGCGCTTCGCCGGAAAGAAGGGGAAGCTCTTAGCCGAGCTCTTCGAGGCGGCGGCCGAGGCGCGCTTCGTCCAGCCGACCTTCCTCCACGAATTCCCGACGGAGATCTCGCCCCTCTCCAAGCAGGACCCGAAAAACCCGGAGTGGGTGGACCGCTTCGAGCTCTACGCCGCCGGTATGGAGATCGCCAACGGCTTCTCGGAGCTGAACGACCCGGCCGAGCAGGAAGTCCGCTTCCGCAACCAGGTCCGGGACCGCGAAATGGGCGACCTCGAAGCCCCGCCCTACGACCATGACTACGTCGAGGCCCTGGCCTGCGGCATGCCTCCGACCGCCGGCGAAGGAGTCGGGATCGACCGCCTGACGATGCTCTTAACCGACAGCCATTCGATCCGCGACGTGATCCTCTTCCCTCTCCTGAGACCGAAGACATGAACTGTCGACTGCCGGCTGTCGACTGTCGACTTCCCCAATGACCTACGAAGTCGGCGTCGCCCTCCGCTACCTGGCGACCTCGCGAAAGAGGGCCCACGTCGCCCTGATCTCGACGATCTCCATCGCCGGCCTCGCCGTCGGTGTGGCGGCTCTCATCATCTCGCTCGCGCTGCTCTCGGGTTTCCAGGACCGGATCCGCGCCCAGATGGCCTCGCGAACGCCGCACCTCGTCGTCAAGCCCGCGAAAGGCGACCGGCTGGCCGACGCGGAGCTCGTGCGGCGGGCCCTCTCCTCGACGCCGGGCGTCGTGTCGGTGGATCCCGTGATCGAAGGGCGAGGGTGGCTGACGGACGCCTCGGGCCGGACCTTCACTCCGGCGCGCTACCGCAACGCCACGGTCGGCGCGGCGCGGCTGGAGGGAGATTCGCTTCCTCCCGCGCGCCTCTCGACCGCGGCGGCGGCAAGGCTCGGCGCGAGGCCGGGGAGCGTCGTGCGCCTGCTCTCCTCGCGGACGCGGCTGTCGCCGGTCGGTCCCATCCCCGTCGCCGTTCTCCTGGAGGTCGCGCAGGTGAGGCAGATCAGCGCCCTCGAGAAGCCGCCGGACGTCGAGGTGCCGGAAGAGACCGCACGCCTCCTCGCCGGGATCGCCGACGGCGCCCAGGCCTTCGAAGCGAAGATCGCGCGCCCCGACGACGCCGACGCCGCGGCCGCCGCCGCCGCCGCGAAGCTGCCGGGCCCCTATCGCGTCGCGACGTGGAGGGAATTGAACGCCCCGCTCTCCTTCGCCCTGAGGCTGGAGAAGTCGGTCATCTTCGCCACGGTCGCGCTGGTGATCCTGGTCGCGGCCCTGAACGTCGTCTCCAACATCGCGCTCCTCGTCGTCGAGAAGAAGCGGGACCTCGGCGTGCTCCTGTCCCTGGGCGCGGAACCGCGGTCGCTCGGACGGATCTACCTGACGCTCGGCGGGATCATCGGGGCAATCGGGACCGCGCTCGGCGTGATCATCGGCGTGGGGTCCTCCTCG
>DATFWF010000196.1:0-38382 GCA_035259605.1 Thermoanaerobaculia bacterium | reverse complement strand
CTCGGGCTGGGCGACGTCCTGACGCTGATCGAGAAGGTCGAGGCCCAGGTGGACGAGTCCGCCGCGAAGCGGCTGGCCGAGCGCTCGGGGGCGGGCGAGTTCACGCTCGAGGACCTGCGCGACCAGCTCTCCTCGGTCAAGAAGATGGGGCCGCTGTCCGGGCTGATCGACCTGCTTCCCAAGGGCGGGGCGTTCCGCGGCCTCTCGGACCCGGGCGCGGTGGACGAGAAATCGCTCGTCCGGGTCAGCGCGATCATCGACTCGATGACCCGGGAAGAGCGCCAGTACCCGCAGATCTTGAACGGCTCCCGCAAGAAGCGGATCGCGTCGGGCTCGGGGACTAGCGTCCCGGAGATCAACCGCCTCATCAAGCAGTACCAGCAGATGAGGAAGCTGATGAAGATCGCCGGGAAGGGCGGCCGCAGGCTCGACCTCTCGCGGCTCCCCCTGCCGGCGCCGAAAGCCTGACTTGTTGTACAATGCCCGGCTCTTTGCTTAGGAAAGGACTCGTCTGATCATGCTTAAGCTTCGCTTGCGCAGAATGGGCGCCCGGAACCGTCCGTATTACCGGGTTGTCGTGTCGGATTCGCGGCTGACGGCCCGCGCGAAGGTGCTCGAGGAGTTGGGCTCCTACGACCCGGTGGCCGGCGCCGCCTCCTTCCTCGTGGATCGTGAACGGGCGCGGTACTGGATCGGGAAGGGCGCCGCGGTCTCCTCCACGGTCCGCTCCCTGCTCGAGAAGCCGCAGGCCGCCGCTCCGGCGCCGGCGCCGGCGACGTCCGCTCCCGCGGCCTCATGAGCTCCGGCCCCGCCCAGGACGGCGCGCCGATCCGGCGCCTGATCGAGACCGTCGTCCGGAAGCTCTCCGACCATCCCGCCGAGACCCGCGTCATCGAGATCCCCGAGGGGCGGGGCGCGACCTACGAGATTGCCGTTCCGGAAGGGGACCGGGGACGCCTGATCGGCCGCGAGGGCCGCACCGTCCGCGCCCTGCGCGCCTTCGTCGGCGCCGCCGCCGCCGTCCGCGGAAAGAAAGTCAACATCCGCATCCGGGATTAGTTGTTCGCGGTCGGCTACGTTCACCGTCCCCACGGATTGAACGGAGAGGTCTCCGTAGAACGGATCGCCGACGCCGGAAACCCCTTCGAAGCGGGCGAGGGGCTCGTCTGGATCCTTGGAGATCGGCGCCGGGACCTGAAGGTCTCGTCCAGCCGGCCCCACGCCGGGCGCTGGCTGGTGTCGTTCGAAGGAATCGGGGACGTCGAGGCGGCCCGCGACCTGTCCGGCGGCGCGCTCTGCGTGGAGGCCGAGGGCCTGCCGGAGGCGGGGCCGGATTTCTGGTGGTCGCACGAGCTGGAGGGTTGGACCTGCGAGGACGGAGGCGGCGCGAAGCTCGGCACCGTCAAGCAGCTCGAGGAAACCCCGGCCGGCCCGCGGCTGACGCTCGAGACGCCCGAAGGCAGGGAAGTCCTCGTCCCGTTCGTCCGGCCCATCGTCGTGGAGATCGACCGCGGGGGGCGCCGGATCGTCCTCGACCCTCCCGTAGGATTGATGGAGCTCTGAGGAGCGGCGCGTGGAAATCGAGATCCTGACGATCTTCCCCGAGTACTTCCGCTCCCCGCTTTCCGAGAGCCTCCTCGGAAAAGGAATCGCCGCGGGCAGGCTCGAGGTCCGCGTCACCGACCTGCGAGCCTTCGCCGCCGACAAGCATCACAAGGTGGACGACGAGGCCTACGGCGGAGGGCCGGGGATGGTCATGATGGCGCCGGTCATCGCGGCGGCGGTCGAGGCGAGGCGCGGCGATCCTCCCGCGTGGTCCGTCCTCCTCACGCCCGACGGAGAGCGCCTCGACCAGGAGAAGGTCGCGCAGCTTCGGCGCCGCGAGCGCCTGCTTCTCTTCTGCGGCCGCTACGAGGGGATCGACGAGCGGGCGCGGCAGCTCGGCCTCTTCGACCAGGAGATCTCGCTCGGCGACTTCATCCTGCCGGGCGGCGAAGCGGCGGCCCTCGCGCTGGTCGAGAGCCTGTCGAGGCTCGTCCCGGGCGTCGTCTCGCGCGCCGAATCGGTCGAGCGGGAGTCCTTCGCCAACGACCGGCTCGACTATCCGCACTACACGCGCCCGCGCGATTTCCGCGGCCTTTCGGTTCCCGAGGTCCTCCTCTCGGGCGACCACGCCCGGATCGACCGCTGGCGCAGGGCCCGAGCGCTGGAAGCCACGAAGAAGAAGCGGTCGGACCTCCTTCGGAAGCGCCCGGAAGAGCCCGGCGAATCCGACGGCGAATCCGACGGATAGCCGAATTGCCCCGGCCGGCGAAACCGGCTATACTCCGCGGTTCCGCCGAATCGTCCCCGGAGTCTGGAGGAGAACTGCCATGTCGGACATCCTGATGGAAGTCGAAAAGCCGGCCCTGAAGACCGGTCTTCCTCGCTTCGCGCCCGGGGACGCCATCCGCGTCCACGTCAAGGTCCGCGAGGGGGAGAAGGAGCGCATCCAGGTCTTCGCCGGAGTCGTCATCGCCCGCCGCGGCGGGGGAGCCCGGGAAACCTTCGCCGTCCGCAAGGTCTCGAGCGGGATCGGAGTCGAAAGGGTCTTCCCGCTCCATTCGCCCGTCATCGACCGCATCGAAGTCGAGAAGAAGGGCTCGGTGCGCCGCGCCAAGCTCTATTACCTCCGCGGCCGGAAGGGCAAGGCCGCGCGCATCGACGAGAAGCGCGACCGGGAGACGAAGCCGGCCGAGACGAAGGCCGTCGAGAGTCCCTAGTCGAGAGTTTCGATCGCGAGAGCTACACTGCTCTCGTGGCTCATGATCCCGTCGGCGCGCTGTTCGCGGAGTTCGGGAGACTTCGCCGGCTGGAAAAGGTCGAACGGGAGCTCCGCGGGCGCGGTTACCGGTTCGTCGCGGGGGTGGACGAAGTGGGACGCGGCGCCCTGGCCGGCCCGGTCGTCGCCGCCGCCGTCATCCTGCCGGACCGGTGCGTGCTGCCGGCGCTCGACGACTCCAAGAAGCTCGACGCGGACTGCCGCGCGCGCCTGGAAGTCGAGATTCGCCGCTGCGCGGTGGCGGTCGGAGTCGGCGTCATCGGCGCGCCCGACATCGACTCCGACGACATCCTGAGAGCGAGCCTGAAGGCGATGCGCATCGCGATCGAGTCCCTCCAGCCCGGGCCGGACGCCATCCTCGTGGATGCCGTCTCGGTTCCGGGGGTGCGCCTGCCGCAGCTTCCGATCGTTCACGGCGACGCCCTCTGCGCCTCGATCGCCGCCGCCTCGGTTGTCGCGAAGGTCTACCGCGACCGGCTGCTCGACCAGATCGCGGTCCGCCACCCGGCCTACGGGTTCGAGCGCCACAAGGGCTACGGCACCGTCGAGCACTGGGAGGCCCTCCGGGTGGCGGGACCCTGTCCCGAGCACCGATTGAGCTACCACGGAGTCGTCCTGGACCCCTCCGGCCTGACCGATCCCCGGATCCGCGCCGCCGAGTCCGAATAGCCGGTCCTGCTAAAATTCACGGGTAGTTGTGAGTCGCGATCAGCTCCTCAAATCGGCGGACAAGCACATTGCCCGGGGCCGTTTCGACCAGGCCCTGAAGGAGTACCTGCGCGTCCTCGATGAGAACCCCCGAGACATCTCGACGCTGAACAAGGTCGGGGACCTCTACGTCCGGATCAACCGGGGTTCCGACTCGATCACCTACTTCACGAAGATCGCCGAGATCTGCTCTCTGGACGGGTTCTTCCTCAAGGCGATCGCCATCTACAAGAAGATCAACAAGATCGATCCCGCGCGGCTGGACGTGTACGACAAGCTCGGAGACCTCTACGCCAAGCAGGGGCTGATGCAGGACGCGCGCACGCAGTACCAGGTCCTGGCCGACCACTACGCCAAGAACAACGAGCCGGAGCTCGCGATCGCCGCCTACCGGAAGATGACCGCGGCCGATCCCAACGACCTGAAGGTCCAGGTCCGCCTGGCGGACCTCTACCGCGGGCAGAACCAGCTCGAGCAGGCGGTGATGCAGTACGGCCTCGTCGGCTCGATGCTGCTTCGCCGGGGCGCCCAGGACGAGGCCGGCGCCGTGTTCCAGAAGGCGCTCGAGCTCTCGCCACAGGACGCCGCCGCGCGCGAGAACCTGGTCCGATCGCTGCTGGCCCAGAAGAACCCGGCGGCGGCGATGGCGATCCTGAAGGCGGCGCCGCGAACGGCCGACAGCCTCGCCCTGATGGCCGAGGCCCAGTTCGAGCTGGGCCAGAGGGTGGACGCCGCGCGAAGCGCCGAGCAGGCGATCGCCCTGGAGGAAGGGCACGCCGCCGCGCGGATGGCGCTCTGCAAGGCGCACCTCGCGGAAGCGGATTTCGAGGGCGCTCTGGCCGACGTCTCGCCGCTGGTGGACGCCGCGACGGCGCAGGGAGACTTCAACCGCGCCGCCGGCTACCTCTCCACGATCCTCCAGATCGAGGAGGCCCACAGCGATTCGCTCCGGAAGATGGCGGAGGTGCGCGAGGCCGAGGGCAACGCGGCCGAAGCGGCGCGCCTGCGGCTGGCGCTGGCGCGCGAGGACGAGCGGCGGGGAGACGCCGCCGCGGCGATCGAGAACTACCGCAAGGCGGCCGCGGCCGCGCCCGGCCATCCGGAAGCGCTCTCGCGGATCGCCGAACTCTCCCGTCCGGGGGCGCCGGCCCCGGGTCCCGCCCCGGGAGCGCAAGGGGCTCCTTCCGCCGGTCCGCCGCCGGCGGAGATGGTCGTGGACATGGACGAGGTCCTGGCGGACCCGGGCTCGGCGACGCCGCTGGCGGCTCTGCCGGGCGCGCCGCCTGCCGAGACCCCGCAGGACCGGGAGCTCGAGACCCTGATCGTCGAGGGCGAGATCTTCGCGAGGTACGGCCTGACCGACAAGGCCGTCGAGAGGCTGCGCGCCGTCGTCCGCAAGCGGCCGGACCTGCCGAGCGCGCGCGAGCGCCTCCTCGAGCTGATGGCCGCGTCGAACAATCCGGCTCTCGCGCAGGAGGCCGAGTTCTTCGCCGCGTTCTGCCGCGAGAGAGGGGAGAGCGCCCGGGCGGAAGCGCTCCTCTCCAAGCTCGGCCTTTCCGTCCCCGGGGCCGCGCCCGCCGCTCCCGCGCCGCCCGCGGACGCCTTCGAGGAGTTTCCGGTCGAGCCCCATCCGGCCGCGCCGCCCGAGTTTCTCGACGAGTTCGGCACCGAGTCGATCGCGTTCGAGGCGGAGACGGCGACCGAGCCGGGGACCCGCGTCGTCCCGCCGGTGACGCCGCATGCCCCGGAGCCGACCGTGGCCGCGACGGAAGGTGAGTTCGTTTCCTCCGAGGGGCTCGACTCGCTGCTCGGAGCGAAGATGCGCGAGGCGGGTTCCGCCCCCGAGGCCCCGCCGCAGCCCGCCCCCGCGCCGGCGGTGGACGAGCGGAGCCTCTTCGCCGACGAACAGCAGTTCTTCAACCTCGCCGACGAGCTCGAGAAGGATCTGGCCGAGCATCCGTCGCAGCCGGCCGCCCCCGCGATGACCGGGTCGGACGGGGATGTCTCCCTTGAGGAGATCTTCCGCGAGTTCAAGAAGGGGGTTGAGCAGCAGCTCTCCGCCGAGGATTACGAGACGCACTCCAACCTCGGGATCGCCTACAAGGAGATGGGCTTGATCGACGAGGCGATCGGCGAGTTTCAGCTGGCGAGCAAGGACCCGGCGCGGTCGGTGGAGTGCTGCAGCATGCTCGGGCTCTGTTTCCTGGAGAAGGGGATGCCGCAGCTCGCGATCAAGTGGTACCGCAAGGGCCTGGAGACGCCGCGCATCAAGGAGTCCGAAACGGTGGGACTCCTCTACGACCTCGCGGCGGTCTACCAGTCCTCGGGCGACCTCGAGAACGCCTACCGGACCTATCTCGACGTCTACGGCCTCGACACCCATTTCCGGGACGTCAGCGACCGCGTGCGGGAACTGGAGGCCGTCCGAAAAGATTGAGCCGACACTCCGTCCCGTGACCCTTCCCATCCTTTCCGTCCGCGATCTGACCGTCGCGCTGGCGGTCGACGGGAGATGGTTTCCCGCGGTCAACCGGGTCAGCTTCGATCTGGCGCCGGGCGAGGCGCTCGGAATCGTCGGCGAGACCGGGTGCGGCAAGACGCTTCTCGGGCGGGCTCTGATCAACCTGCCTCCCGAGGGCGCCCGGGTTTCCGGGAGCATCGTCTGCGACGGGAAGGATCTCTCCTCGGCGTCCGAGAAGGAGTGGACCCGGATCCGGGGCGGCCGGATCGCGATGGTCTTTCAGGAGCCGGCCGCGGCGCTCGATCCCGTCCAGACGATCGGATCGCAGCTGCTCGAATCGGTGCGCCGGCACCGCGGCGCCTCGGGCGCGCAGGCCCGGGGCATCGCGGCGGAGCTGCTCGCGGAAGTCTCCTTCCCCGACCCGGAGCGGGGGCTCTCCGAGTATCCGCACCGGCTGTCGGGGGGCCTGAAGCAGCGCGCCCTGCTGGCGACCGCGCTGGCGGGCGACCCCTCGGTCCTGATCGCCGACGAGCCGACGACCGCGCTCGACGCGACCGTCTCGGCCGACGTGCTGGAGCTCCTCGACCGGCTCCGGCGCGACCGTGGGCTCGCGCTGCTGCTGATCACGCACGACCTCGCCTCGGTCGCGAGGCACACGGACCGGACGCTGGTTCTCTACGCCGGCAGCGTCGTCGAGGAGCGCCCCACCGGCGACCTCTTCGGGGCCCCGATGCACCCCTACACGCGCGGGCTCCTCGACTGCCTGCCGCGGATCGGGGCGGAGAGGGCCGCGCGATGGCGCGTCGTCGCGGGCGCGGTGCCGGACCTGGCGTTGCGCCCGGCGACAGGGTGCGCGTTCGCGCCGCGCTGCCCGGACCGATTCGAGCCGTGCGAGCTCTCGGCGCCGCCGCTCTTTCCGCTGGCCGCGGGCGCGGCGCGCTGCTTCCTGTACGAGGCGCCGATCCCGGCGCGCGAGCCGGAGAGCGTGTCGTGAGCGCGGCGGCGGAGCTCCTGCGCGTCGAGGCGATCCGCAAGACCTATCCCGTCCGGCGCGGGGCGTTCGGCGCGGCGCGGGGGCGGTTGAAGGCGGTGGACGGAGTCAGCTTCGAGATCCGGAAGGGGGAGACGCTCGGCCTCGTCGGCGAGTCGGGCAGCGGCAAGACCACGACGGGGCGCGTCGTCGCCCGCCTGGAAGAGCCGGACTCGGGGCGCATCGGCTTCGACGGCGAGGACTGGCTGGCGCTCTCCGGAGAGGCGCTGCGGCGAAAGAGGCGCGATCTGCAGGTCGTCTTCCAGGACCCGCAGACATCGCTCAACCCGAGGATGACCGCGGCGGATCAGGTCGCCGAGCCGCTCCGCGTCCAGTCGCTCGTCCCGCGCCGCGAGCTCCGCGCGAGGGCCGGCGAGCTCCTCGCGGAGGTGGGATTGCCTCCCGAATCGGGGGAGCGGTTTCCCTCGGAGTTCTCCGGCGGCCAGCGCCAGAGGATCGCCATCGCGCGCGCTCTGGCGACCCGTCCGAAGCTGATGATCTGCGACGAGCCGGTCTCCTCGCTCGACGTCTCGGTCGCCGCGCAGGTCGTCAACCTGCTGCTCGACCTGCGCGAGAAGAACGGCCTTTCGTACCTCTTCATCTCGCACGACCTCGCGACGGTCGAGAGGATCTCCGACCGGATCGCCGTGATGTACCTCGGCCGCGTCGTCGAAGAGGGGCCCGCGGCCGAGCTCACCGCCCTGCCGCTTCATCCCTACTCGGCGGCGCTTCTCTCCGCGGTGCCCGGCGCCGGGCCGGTGCCGTCCCGCTCGCGGATCCTGCTGCCCGGAGAGCCGCCCTCGCCGGCCGAGCCGCCTCCGGGCTGCCCGTTCCACCCGCGCTGCCCGATCGCCCGCCCCAGGTGCCGCGAGGAGGCCCCCGGCCTGGTGCCCGTGACCGCGGGCCGGCTCGCCGCCTGCTTCTATCCGGGGGAGCTCCGGCCCTTCGGAACGTGACCATTCGGACATCGAGTCCGTCATATGATTTGGCCCGTTTCGTCCCAAGAAAAGCGGCCCCGGACCCCCCGGTCCGGAGAAACATTTACCCCGGCGGCTGCGTAAGAAGGCATGACGAAGGAGCGTGGAATGAAGAAGTTCCGGTATGGCTTGGCGGCCCGCGCCGCCGCGGTGGGTATCGCGCTGTCGGTCTCGGCGGGCCCCGTGTCCGGGCAGAACAAGCCGATCGTTTCCGCCCGTCCGGGCCAGCGGACGGCCCGCGATTTGCCGGCTCCGACCAAGGGAGCTATTCCGCTTTCCCTTGCCCAGGCGATCGGCCTCGCGCTCGACGACAACCGGGACCTCGACATCACGATCAACTTCGCGGAGTCCACCCAGTACTCCCTGTTCGGGACCAAGGGGATCTATGACCCCTTGTTGCTCGCCTCGATCTCCCGCTCCCACACCGAGCAGCCCGCGACCTCGCAGCTCGTCGGCGCGGCCGTCAACACCGTGGACTCCTCCGACGCGCGAGCCTCGATCACGCAGCTCGCCCCGACGGGCGGCGTCTTCTCCCTCGGGTGGACGGGCAACAAGACCAACACGAACTCGACCTTCGCGTTCGTCAACCCTTCCTACAACACCGTCCTCACGCTCTCGATGAACCAGCCGCTCCTTCGCAACTTCGGGCCGAAGACGACGAACTGGCTCATCCGGATCGCCCACAACACGCGGGACCAGAGCTACCAGGACTTCTTGCGCAGCGTCCAGTCCGTCGTCAACACGGTCGAGCAGGCGTACTGGGACCTCGTCTACGCCGTCCAGAACCTCGAGGTGAAGAAGGAGTCGCTCTCGATCGCGCAGGAGTTGAACCGCATCACCAAGATCAAGATCGACGTCGGGTCGCTCGCGCCGATCGAGATCACGCAGACCGAGGTCGGCATCGCGATCGCCGAGCAGGACATCATCCTCGCCGAGGGGTTGATCGGCGACGCCCAGGATCGCCTGAAGCGGCAGCTCGGCGCCAAGGTCGCGACCTGGTCCACGCCGATCATCCCGACCGACGAGGTGCGCGCCGAGGACGTCAAGATCGCCGTGGACGAGTCGACGCTCGCCGCGCTCAAGCGCCGGCCCGAGATGCTCCGGGCGGAGTACCAGGTGGACTCGGACAGGATCCGGTACGACTACTACAAGAACCAGGTGCTGCCCGCGCTGAACCTCGTCGGCAGCTACGGAAATCCCGGGACCGCAGGCACCGTGCACGATCCGGACACCGGGGCGGTCATCGGGACCGGCAACTTCGGCGACGCGTTCCAGCAGGTGCTCGACCGCAATTTCAAGAACTGGTCGATCGGACTGAACTTCTCCTTCCCGATCTTGAACCGCGCGGCGCGCGGCAACTACGGCGTCGCCAAGTACAACCTGGAGGCGGACCGCGCCGTGCTCACGACGACCGGCCAGAACATCGTCGTCGAGGTGCGCGCGGCCGCCCGGGCGATCGACACGGCAGCCCGGTCGATCGTCGCCACCGGCAAGGGGAGGGAACTCGCCGAGAGGAACCTCGACGCGGTCAAGAAGAAGTACGACAACGGGATGTCCACCTCCTTCGAGGTGACCCAGATCCAGCGCGACCTCTCCGCCGCCCGGACGGCCGAGCAGCAGGCCCTGGCCGTCTACCGCAAGGCCCTGGCCGCCTACCACTACGCGACCGCTGATATCCTCGACTGGAAGGGCATCCAGGTCGAGGGGATCCCGGAGACGACTCCTCCTCCCGGTCCGCCCGAACTTCGATTGGAGGCGACGAAGTGATGGAGGACCGCAACCGAGAGGGCTCCGAGCCCGCGCCAACGCCCGCCCCCGAGGCCCAACCGCCCGCGGGGCTTCCCGAATCGGTTCCGCCGGCGCCGCCGCCGGCCGCGGCTGTGGAAACCGGCCCGGACGTCTCGTCGTTCGGGCGACTCCCGGGAGTCTTCTTCTCGCCGGTCACGACGTTTAACGCGATCGCGCGGCGGCCGACGTGGCTGCTGCCGCTGATCCTCTGGACGATCGTATCGGTGACGGTGACGACGCTGCTGATCCCGCGCATCGACTTCGAGAAGATGATGCGGGCGCGCCTGGAGCGGGGGGGGCAGACCGTTCCCGAGGAGAGGATCCAGGCGGCGGTCGCGATGCAGAAGAGGCTCGCGCCCGTGCTCTACAACGCCATCGCGCTGGCGACGCCGACGATCTTCTCGCTGCTGGTGGCGGCGGTCTTCTGGGGCTCGTTCAAGTCCTTCGGATGGGACCTGTCGTTCCTCCAGTCTCTCGGGGTCACGACCCACGCGTTCCTTCCGGGGGTCCTGGGGTCCCTGATCTTCATACCCGTGCTGCTGAAAAACGCGACCGCCGATCCGACGGCGCTGGGGGACATGCTGCACTCCAACCTCGGGTTCCTCGTGCCGCGCAACAAGGCGGCGCTGCACGCCTTCCTCCAGTCGGTGGACCTCTTCTCGATCTGGACGCTGATCCTGCTCGTCATCGGGTTCTCGCGGGCGGCGAAGGTGTCTCCCAAGTCCGCCGCGGCCGTCGTCATCGTGGTCTGGATCCTGTTCGTCCTGGGCAAGGTCGGGTTCGCGGCGCTATTTACCTAAACCCGGGGGGCTGCCGGACGTATGAAGAACTGACGCATGCTCATCGACATCCGCGACATCACCAAGGTCTACGTGATGGGCGAGGAGAAGGTCCACGCCCTGTCCGGGGTGACCCTCGGCGTCGAGCGGGGGGAGTACGCCGCGATCATGGGGCCCTCCGGATCGGGCAAGTCCACGCTGATGAACCTGATCGGGTGCCTGGACACGCCGACCTCCGGGTCCTACGTCTTGAACGGCCGGGAAGTGGCCCGGATGACGGACGACGAGCTGGCGGCGATCCGCAACCAGGAGATCGGGTTCGTCTTCCAGACGTTCAACCTGCTTCCGCGGACGACCGCCGTGCAGCAGGTCGAGCTGCCGCTGGTCTACTCGGGCCTGCCGCGCCGGGAGAGGCGCGACCGCGCGGTCCGCGCGCTCGAGGCGGTGGGCCTCGCCGACCGGATGACGCACCACCCCAACGAGATGTCGGGCGGCCAGCGGCAGCGCGTCGCCGTCGCCCGCGCGCTGGTGAACAACCCGTCGATCCTCCTGGCCGACGAGCCGACCGGGAACCTGGATTCGGCGACGGGCGCGGAGATCATGGCGCTCTTCGACGACCTGAACTCGCGAGGCAACACGATCGTTCTGGTGACTCACGAGGAAGACATCGCCGCCCACGCGCGGCGCATCGTCCGCCTCCTCGACGGCAAGATCCGAGACGACGGCCCCAACACCAGGCCCGCCGCCCGGGTCCACGCCGCCACCAACGCCTGATTCCCAGGTTTCTCGAGGTGCTCCCGGCGCCGTAGGGCGGCCCTTGCGGCCGCCCGCCCCTGGCGGGTACGCCGCTCGTGCGAGACGGCGAACTCATTGTTGCCGCAGAAATCGTCACGATCCTTTTCTGGCGCCGTGATCGTGGACTTCATTACGAAGCGTAACGATCGTTCGTCTCGGTGCGTCGGCGTGGTTGAGAGAGGCGGGCGGGCGCAAGGCCCGCCCCTGCGATTACCGGGCACGTCGTCATCGACGAGGCAATGTGGCGATGTCGTTGGTCTCGACGCGTCGGCGTGGTTGAGAGAGGCGGGGCGGGTCCGAGGCCAGTCCCTACGGCGGCGAAGGCTCGAGGGTCAGGGTCTGGATCGGGCCTTCGCCGAAATGGACGTAACGGCCGTCGCGCCACATCGGGAGGAAGTCGCGGTAGTGGGCGTTGAAGACGTTGCCGGACTGGCCAGTGGTGTTGACGTAGAGGCTCTTCGAAGGATCGGACAGGTCGACGATCTGTCGATAGCTCGGGCCGTCGGTCATGAGGAAGCTTCCGTCCCGGCGGTAGCCGCCGACGTTGACCGTCGAGCCATCCCCGCCCGCCTCAGAATCGAGGCTGAAGAAGCGGCGCAGGGCCGGGACGCGGTCGAAGACGCCGTGCGGAAAACGGGCGTGGTGGAGGCGCGCCCACTTCCAGTTGGACGGGTCGGGGCCCAGCCTCTCCTCGAGGAGCTCGACGGCCCGCGACAGGGTCGCGGCCTGGAAGTCCGCGCAGCTCTCGCGGGCGGGCGTGCGGACGTCGTCGCACCATGGCGATCCCGAGGCAAGAGCGTTGATGAGGAAGCGCGAGCGCACGCCTCCGGAGGGCACGTCCTTGAGCTCGTCCTGCGGCATGTCCGAGAGCTTCGAATACCAGGCGGCATAGATCGCCGCCTCGGATGAGCCGGGGGAGAACTCGAGGTTCCAGCTCTTGAGTTTCTCCAGGGCGAGCGCGGCGGACGTTCCCGAAGCCCGGGTGCCGAGGAGGAGGGGCAGGAGGTCGCGCGCCTGGAGCGAGAGCCGGTCGAGCTGGATCGAGGTGACCTCGTCGAGCCCGAGCCGCGGCGCCGCCTCGATCCGCTCCGTGATGCGGCGCGCCCGGTAGGGTTCCGGCCAGTCCGCCGTGATCGGGTAGGGGTAGCGGGAGGAGACGACGCGGTTGTTGGCGGTCACGAGGAAGCCGCGGGGAGGATCGAGGACGCGCGGGAGGCTGCCGAAGGGAATGTAGCCGGTCCAGTCGTCTTCCCCGGTCCCGGATGCCGGGAGCATTCCGTCCGCGCGGGGACGGATCGGAACGAGACCCGCGGCCGTGTAGCCGATGTGGCCGTCCACGTCGGCGTACACGAGGTTCTGCGCCGGTGCCGTGAGCCGCGAGGCGGCGGCCAGGAACTGCGCCCAGTTTTCCGCGGTCGCCATGCCGAGGAAGGACTCCGTCGTCGGGTCGGCCGGGTCGAGCCCGGTCCAGCGCAGCGCGAGCACCGGCGCGCCGCCGGCGGCCCCGGCGAGCCTCTTCGCTCCCTCCAGGACGTCCGTGACGATCGGGCCGTGGACGGTTTCGCGGATCTCGAGTGTCTCGTCGCGGCCGCCGCGGACGCGGATCGTCTCCGTCCTCTTCTCGAAGCGCCGCCAGGAGCCGCCATGGAAATACCTCGACGGGTCCTTCGGGTCCACGCGCTCGAGGTAGAGGTCCTGAACGTCCGGCTCGAGGCTCGTCAAGCCCCACGCGATCCGCGCGTTGTGCCCGATGATCACGCTCGGCAGGCCCGGGAGCGTCGCGCCCTCCACGGACAGTCCCGGCGCCTCGAGCCTAGCCAGGTACCAGACCGACGGAGCGCGCAGGCCCAGGTGCGGATCGTTGGCGAGGATCGGCCGTCCCGACTTCGTTCGCGATCCGCCGATCACCCACGAGTTGCTCCCGACCGTCTCGCCGCCGAAGCCGAGCTCGTCGAGCAGCGCGAATCGCTTTTCGAGGACTGCCCAGAAGCCGGGACCCGGCACTCGGGAGTCGGGACTCGAAGGAACCGAGTTTCCCGAATCCGAAGCCGGAAGTCCGAAATCCGACATCGTTTTCCATTCGTCGTCGCGGAGGATGGTCGGCTGCTCCGGAACCTCGGGGAAGAGCTCGGCCGCCTTCTCCGCCCCCACGGCGGCGGCGATCCGGGCCCTTCGAATCTCGCCGGCGGCGTTGCCGGAGGCGAGGTCCCACGCCATGAGCTTCGCCCAGCCCAGGCAGTCCTCGGCGGTGAAGCGCTCGGGCTCGACGCGGAGGATCGTGAATTCGACGGGCCTCGCCCGGCTCGAAGCGAGAAACGCGTTGACGCCGGCCGCGTAGGAATCCAGCTGCGAGCGCGCCGCGGCGGAGAGCCCTTTCAGGGCCTCGGCGGCGGCGCGGCGAAACCCGACCGTCCGCAGGAAACGGTCCGTCTCGACCAGCCGCTTTCCGAGGATCTCCGACAGCCGCCCGGCCGCGATCCGCCTCTGGAACTCGATCTGCCACAACCGGTCCCGCGCGTGCGCGTAGCCCAGCCCGAAGAACGCATCCGCGGGGCTCGCGGCCCGGACCGTGACGAGGCCGTGCGAGTCGGTCTCGATGCGAACGGAGGCGAAGAGTCCCGGGATTCGAGCGGAGCCGCTCGCCGGCCCGAAGGTCGAGGAAACGACGGCGGCGCCGAAGAAGACGAGTCCCGCCAGGAGCGCGGCGAGGGCGAGCAGCCCCCGCCGCGGCCCGGTTCTCATCGCGGCAACTCTAGCAGGCGGCCAAAGAGAAGGGCCGGCGCGAGGCCGGCCCTTCGTGGAAACGCGAGCGAGTCAACCGGGCGATCAGACTCCGGACGAGCTCTTCTTCAGGAGCAGGTATCCGAGCCCGGCCAGCAGGAGGCCGAGGACGAGCATGCCGGTCTCGGAGAGCGTCGGGACCGGGTTGGAAGGCGTGATGATCCCCGGGCTCGGCGAGTTCGTCGGCGTGTTCGTGAACGTGCTCGTCGGGGTATTCGTCGGCGTATTGGTCGGGGTGTTGCTCGGAGTGTTCGACGGCGTGTTGGTCGGGGTGTTGCTCGGAGTGTTCGACGGCGTGTTGGTCGGGGTGTTCGTCGGAGTGTTGGTCGGCGTATTCGTCGCGGTCGAAGTCCCCGTCGGCGTGTTCGTCGGGGTGTTGGTCGGAGTGTTCGTCGGCGTCGGAGTCGGCGTCACGAGCTGGCAAGTCTCCGTGCAGCCTCCCGGCGGAAGCGAGACGTATCCCTGGAACGTCGGCGCTCCTCCGCACGCATCCGGCTGGGGCGGCGTCGCCGGGACGACCGAACCGGTGTAGTTGACGCCGTCGCCCGGGTTCGGCGTTCCGCAGCCCTGCAGGGTGACGGAGCCCGGCGTCCCTCCTCCTCCGCCTCCGGCGGCGTTCAGAGCGCCGGGATTGGTCCCCACGACGATGCCGTTGAACGAGCGGGCGGAGATGTGTCCGCCGGCCTGGCCCCCGCCGCCGCTGTTGGCACCGACGGCCGCGATCGTCGCCGTACCGAAGCTCACGTCGCCGGTGGGGCTCCCCGCGCCGCCGGCCTGGACGTTGATGTCGCCGCCCGCGCCGCCGCCGGCGGTGTCACTGGCCTGGATAGCGTTGCCGGACGTCGCGACGGAAGCCGCGAGCGAGAAGACCTGGATCGTGCCGGCCGAGTCGTTGCCGAGCGCCTTGTTGGAGTGGACCGCGAAGGTGCCCGTAGCCCCGAGGATGCTGATGGGGCCGCGGGCGAAGATGTCGATCCACGCGTGCCCGCTGGAGCCGCCCGACTGTCCGATGTCGGCGTTGACCTGGCCCAGGTGGTTGCCGGTCCGATCGATGATCAAGCTGTCTCCGGCCCAGATCTCCACGCAGGCGGTCGAATTGGCGGGCTTGTCCGGACGGTTGGCGCTGTCGCAGTGGTTGGGCGGATTGACCGGCGTCACGTGGCCGGGGCCCGTGGACTGGACGAGGCCGTTGACGGTGACGTTGCACGACTGCAGGTGAACGAGGTCGGCGCCGGGGTCGGCGCCCTGGCTGCTGACGACGCCCGTGTCGCTGACGAGCAGCGAGCAGCCGGCGTTGATCGTGATCGGGCCTCCGCCGGGCGGCTGGTTGGCTCCCACGCCAGATAGCGTGCTCGCCGATTCCACAAGGCCGTCCACGTCCCCGGCGCGGGCGATGTTGATCACGATCGCGCCCGCCGAGCGATGGGCGTTGGCGTGGATCGAGCTGCCCGGCTCCATCGTGAAGTCGCCGGTCGGCGGAGCGGTGAAGCCGCCCACCGTGATCGAGATGTTGCCGCCGTCGCCGGTGGTGCCGCTCACGGCCGAGGAGTCGATGGTCGCACCGGTCGCGCCGCTGCCCCGCATCGTCATGCTCCCGTCCACCGTGATCGTGATCGCGCCTCCGCTGCCACCGCCGATCAGGTTCTGGGCGAGGATCGCGGCGCCGTCCTGCATCTCCATGTCTCCGGTGACATGGATGATCATGGGGCAGGCGCCGGAGGCCGAGGGCGAGGCCGGGTCGTTGCAGGTGATGGATCCGGTGCCGGTGATCGTGAGGTTGCCGTTCTTCAGGAAAACGCCGTTGACCAGGCCGTCATCGTCGTCGGCGGAACCGTCCAGGCTCGCGAAGGTTCGCGCGGTGGTGATCGTCAGGTCGGCTGCCTTCTTCTTGGTCTTGGCGCTGCGGGCCGGGGCCGCCGCCTTCTGACCCCCGTCCTTCGGAGCCTCGGACACGGCCGGCTGGGCAGCGAGCGCCAGGCTTCTCCAGACCAATCGGGGGAATGAGGTCGGGGACCCGGAGAGGAGGGAGGCGGCTCCCACCGCCAGGAGCCCTGCTAAACCAATCAGCCACCGCGATTTCGCGATCTGCACACTCGCTCCTTCCTAGCGAATCCGCTGAACTCTGAGAAACGCCGGACTGAAACACATGCTGATGGAAACCGATACCTGTACTTAAGTATAGCTGAAAGGACAGGCCTCTCCCAAAGAAAAGGGGCCGGCGGTCAGGCCGGCCCCCCGGTAGACCCTTGGGAATCGAACGAATTAGGCTCCGGACGAGCTCCTCTTGAGCAGCAGATAGCCGATCGCCGCGAGCACCAGGCCCAGTACCAGCATCCCGGTCTCCGACAGCGTCGGCACCGGGTTGGAGGGCGTGATGATCCCCGGGCTCGGGGACGAGGTCGGCGTGTTCGTCGGGGTGCTGGTCGGGGTGTTCGTCGGCGTGTTGGTGGGGGTGTTGGTCGGCGTATTCGTCGGCGTACTGGTCGGGGTGGGCGTGGGGAGATTGCAGGTTGCCGAGCATCCTCCCGGCGGGAGCTGGACGTAGCCCTGGAAGGACGGCGCCCCTCCGCACTGGTCGGGCTGGACGGGCGTCGGCGAAGCCGGGGTGACCGTTCCGCTGTAGGAGACCCCGTCGCCCGCGGCGCCGGTTCCGCATCCGGTCAGCGTCACGGCGCCCGGCGTTCCTCCGCCTCCTCCGCCGTCCGCATTCAGGGCGCCCGGCGCTGCGCCGGCGACGATCCCGTTGAACGAGCGGGCGGAGATGTGGCCGCCCGCCTGCGGGCCGCCTCCGCTGTTGGCGCCTCGAGCTTCGATCGTGGCCGTTCCGAGATTGACGTCGCCCGCCGGGCTTCCCGATCCGCCGGCCTGGAGCGAAACGTCGCCTCCCGCGCCGCCGCCCGCGGTGTCGTTGGCCTGGATCGCCCTGCCGGTCGTTGTGACCGGGCCGGCGAGCGAAGCGACCTGGATCGTGCCCGCGGAGCCGTTGCCGAGGCTCTTGTTGGAGTGGACGGCGAAAGTCCCGGCCGATGCCCCGAGGATGCTCACCGAGCCGCGGCCGAAGATGTCGATCCACGCGTGGCCGGTCGAGCCGCCGGACTGGCCGATGTCGGCGTTGACCTGGCCGGAGTGATTGGACGTCGCGTCGATGAGCAGGCTGTCTCCCGCCCAGATCTCGACGCACGCCGTCGAGTTGGCCGGCTTGTCGGGACGCAGGCCGCCGCCGGCTCCGCCGTTGTTGTCGCAGTGGTTCGGAGGGTTGTTGGGGGTGGTGTGACCCGGGCCCGTGGACTGGACGAGGCCGTCGATCGTGACGTTGCAGGACTGGAGGTGAACGAGGTCGGCGCCCGGATCGAGTCCCGCGCTGCTGACGACGCCCGCGTCGCTGACGAGCAGTGAGCAGCCCGCGTTGATCGTGATCGGTCCGCCGCCCGGAGGCTGGCTGGCGCCGACGCCGGTCAGCGAGCTGCGCGACTCGACCAGGCCGTCCACGTCGGCGATGTGGGCCACGTTGATCACGATGGCGCCCGCGGAAGCCCCGCTGTTGACCTTGATCGAGCTGCCCGGCTCCATCGTGAAATCGCCCGTGGGCGGGACCGTGAAAGCGCCGACGGTGATCGTGACGCTGCCGGCGTCCCCGCTGCCGTTGTTGGAAGCGGAGATGTTCGCCCCGCTCGAGCCGTTGCCGCGCAGCGTCAGGCTCCCGTCCACCGTGATGGTGATCGCTCCGCCGGTGCCGGCGCCGACGTTGTTGTCCGCGAGCAGGGCGCCGCCGTTCTGGATCTCCATGTTGCCGGTCACGTGAATGACCATCGGGCACGCGCCCGTCGCCGCAGGGGACGGCGGGTCATTGCAGGTGATGGCGCCGGTGCCCGTGATCGTGAGGTTGCCCGACACGTTGAAGACGCCGTCGACGGTGCCGTCGGAAGCATCCGCCGTCGCGAACGTGATCGCGGAGTTGATCGTCACGTCGGCGAGCGTCTTCTGAATCGCCGCGGCCCTGACCTTCTTCGCGCGCGGAGCCGACGTCGAGCCGGTTTCCGCCGCGGCGGCGGACTCCGTCGGCGCCGCGGCCGACAGCGTCTTCCAGATCGCCTTCGGAACCGAGAGCGGCGAGCCGAGCAGGAAAGAAACCCCGCCGGCCGCTGCGAGAAACACGAGACCGATCGTCCATGCTGTCTTTGACTGTCGCATGCTTCCTCCACGCGCGACCCCGTTCCTCGCCGGAGCGGAGATCACGAAACGTCAATTGAACTCGCCGGAAAGGTTTCCTGCCGCGATTCTATACCCGTTTCGCGATCGAAAAAGAAAGGGGCCGGCGGTTCGCCGGCCCTTCGAGTGAGACACTCGGTTGGAACAGTGATCAGGATCCCGTCGAGCTCCGCTTGAGCAGCAGGTAACCGAGACCCGCGAGCAACAGGCCCAGGACCAGCATCCCCGTCTCCGAGAGCGTCGGCACCGGGTTGGAGGGCGTGATGATCCCCGCCGTCGGGGACGTCGTGAACGTCGGCGTCGGCGTGTTGGTCGGGGTATTCGTCGGCGTATTCGTGGGGGTGTTCGTGGGCGTGTTCGTCGTCGTGGTCGGAGTGTTCGTGGGCGTATTCGTCGGCGTGTTGGTCGGAGTGTTCGTGGGCGTGTTCGTCGGTGTGTTGGTCGGCGTCGACGTGCCCGTCGGGGTATTCGTGGGCGTGTTGGTCGGAGTATTCGTCGGGGTGTTCGTTGGAGTATTCGTCGGGGTGTTGGTGGGCGTCGGCGTGTTCGACGGGGTGTTCGAGGGCGTGTTGGTTGGAGTGTTCGTGGGCGTGTCGGTCGGCGTTGGCGTCGGAGTAATGAGCGGCGAGCAGAAGGAGGAGCACTCCGCCGAGGGCATCTGCGTGATGGCCGGGGAAGGCAGGGTCGGCGCGCCTCCGCACTGGTCGGGCTGGACCGGGTTCGGAACCGCCGGCGTCACCGCCCCCGTGTAAGCGACTCCGTCTCCGGGCGCGGGCGTTCCGCAGCCGGTGATCGTGACGGTCCCGACGACGCCTCCGCCGGCGCCGCCATCCGCGTTCAACTCTCCCGGAGCCGCGCCGGTGACGGTGCCGTTGAACGAGCGGACCGCGATCGACCCGCCGGCCTGGGAGCCGCCGCCGGAGTTGTCGCCCATCGTCTGGATCGAGGCGCCGTCGAGCGACACGTTGCCGCTCGCCTCGACGGTGGCGCTTCCGCCCTTGCCTCCGTTGCTCCCGGTCGAGGCGTTGGCCTGGATGGCGCGGCCCGTGGCCGAGACGTCGCTCGCCCGGGACTGCACGTTGATGAGTCCGCCGCCGCCGTTCTGGAGCACCATGTTGGCGTGGATGGACCAGGGCGGCGTGACCAGGCTGTTGTCGCCCGGGTTCGTGTACGGCGTCGTCGTGTTCCCGTTGATGATGATCGAGCCGTTGGCGAGGACGTCCACCCAGCCGCGGCCACCCGTCCCGCCCGATTGTCCGACGTCGGCGTTGACCTGGCCGTTGTGGGGGCTGGTGGAATCGATCGTCAGGTTCGTTCCCGCCCAGATCTCGACGCAGGCCGACGAATTCGCAGGCTTGCCCGGCCGGATGGGTGGCGTGCAGTTGGCGGCCGGACCCTGATGAGCCGGTCCGGTCGATTCGACCACGCCCAGGATCGTCACCGTGCAGCCCTCGACGTGGACGCGGTCGGGACCCGGATCCCGGCCCGCGCTGCGGACCAGGCCGCTGTCGCCCACCAGCACGAAGCAGCACGCGTCGATCGTGATCGCTCCGCCGTGGCCGGTGCCTCCCGTTCCCTCGGCCCGGACGGTCCCGTTGATGGTGATGTTGTGGCCCGCGTAGATCCCGATGTCGCCCGCGCGGTGCGTGTTGCTGTCGGTCGTGATGAGGGCGCCGGACTCGATGAGCACGTCGCCCGTCGGGGTATTGCACACGCCGATGGCCGGGTCCACCGAGGTGTTCAGCGTCACGCCGCCGACGACGATCGTGACCTTGCCGCCGTCGTCGGTGCCGGTCCCGAGGTGCTGGCTCGTGATGAGGGCCCCGGAGTTGCCTCCGGCGGGCCCGCGCGTGGTGAAGTCGCCGCCGACGGTGATCTTGATCTCGCCGCCGGTGCCGCCGTCGATGTTGTTGTTCGCGTCGATCTTGCCACCGGCCTGGATCTCCATGTTGCCGCTGACGACGAGGGTGATCGGGCACGCGCTCGCGGTCGTCGGAGCCGCCGGGTCGTTGCAGGTGATCGCGCCGCCGGCCGCGATCGTGAGGTTGCCGTTCTTGGTGAAGATCCCGTTGACGATGCCGTCGTCATCGTCGGCGGAACCGTCGAGGCTCGCGAAGGTTCGCGACGTGTTGATCGTCAGGTCGGCCGTCTTCTTCTTGACGCTCACGACGCCGCCAGCCTTCTGAGGCTGGGCCTTGGCGGCGCTCTTGGCGGCCTGGCCGGCCGCGTCGGCCGTCACGACGACGGCCTCGAAGGTTCGCAAGAGGACTTTGGGGAGGGATACCGTCGCCCCCGAGAGCAGGGAAACCATTCCCCCTGCGATGAGAAGCGCCAAACCGGTTTTCCAGTTCGCCTTCGAGCTTCTCACGCGAGACATCCTCCGTGAATCAACCTCGGCCCTTCACACCGAGCCACGCCGAAACGAAGCAAAACAAAGGCGGGAATCCGAAAAAAACATATACCCGGGGAGGCGAAGTGCCAGTGCAACTTCCAACGGTTTTCTACGTTTTTCTGCCTCGGCCGGTGCAATTGAGACATCCCTCATCGGAGGGTCGGGTCAAGACCGTCCCCTGGTCCTCTGGGGGGCCGCCAGATAGAGGCCCAGCTGGAGCCGGTCGGTGAACCCGAGCTTCCGGAAGATCGCCGTCAGATGGGCCTTGACCGTGCCTTCTCCGACTCGGAGCCCCTCCGCGATGTCCCGGTTCGTCGCCCCGGATCCGACCATCCGGGCGATCTCCCTCTCCCGCGGGGTCAGGAGGTCGAGCCGGCTGTCGGAGTGGCTCCGCCGCTCGGGCTGATCCTGGGGCTCGCGCGCGAAGCGCTCGACTAAGAGGGGAATCAGGCGGCGCTCCGCCCAGATCTCCCCTTCGCGGACCTTCTCGACCGCCTTGCGCAGCAGGGAGGGCTCGAGCCCCCGGGCGCAGTAGCCCCGCGCTCCGGACCGCAGCCCGGCCAGGCCTTCCTCGTCGCTCGGGGTGTCCGACATCACGATGATCCGGGTCTTGCGGCTGATGCGGCGGATGATGGAAAGGTCGGTGATCCCGCTGGCGATCAACAGGTCCATGTCGAAGAGGACGACCGAGGGCAGGACGCTCGAAATGGTCCGGTCCAGCGTCTCCCACTGGGCGACTTCATGGGTCGCGCAGACCCCCTCGAGCGACTCCCGGATCCGCGTGCGCAGGCCGGCGCCGGGGCTGGCGATGAGCACCGCGGAAGAGGGGTGAGCTTTGGGGCGCTCGCCGGCCCCCGAGCGCTGGGGCTCTTGCAGGACCGATGCTGTTTCCGGAGTGCTCATTCGGGAGCGCCGCCTCGCGCCGCCGATTCTGGTTCCCGCCGAAATCGTCGTCCATTGGACAAAAGTCTGGGGGCGCCCCCGCCGGGCCGTTAGACTTCGTCCGGAGCGGCGAGCTGAGAAACGTCCTGTACCTGCATGGCTTTGCATCGTCCCCGCGCGGCCGGAAGGTCACGGCCCTGACGGAGATGCTCGCGCCACAGGGCCTGAGAGTCGTCGCGCCGGACTTGAACATTCCCTCCTTCGAGCGCCTGGACTTCCGGGCGATGGCGAAGATCGCCCTCTGGGAGTTGAAGAAGAGGATGCCGGCGGCGGTCGCCGGAAGCTCGCTCGGCGCCCTGGTGGCCCTCGAGGCGACGCGCGCGGTGCCGGTCGCGCCGCTCGTTTTGATCGCCCCCGCGCTCGGATTCGGCGGCCGGTGGTTGAAGGACCTTCCCGGGGACGAGTTCCTTCCGTTCTTTCACCACGGCGAGGAGAAGGAGGTGCCGATCCACCGCCGCTTCTTCGAGGAAATGTCGCGCATGGAAGCGGACCGCGACCCGCCGGCGGTCCCCGTCACCATCGTCATGGGTCGGAAGGACGAGAGCGTTCCGTTCGAGCTGGTGCGCGGCGCGTGGGAGCGCTGGCGGGAGTCGGGCCGGCTCGATCCGCGCTCCCGGTTCGTCGAGATCCCGGAGGGCGATCACGGGTTGACCGAGCACGTCGACCGCATCGGGGAGGAGATTCGGAGAAGCTGCGACCTGCCCCGGGAGCCGGCGGGTGCCTCCCGCCTCGGCTAACATCAGGCCGATGGCTCTCGGAGGAATGGGGCTCTTCCTGCTGGAAGCGGGGGCGGGGACGGCCCTGCTGCTTCTCTTCTTTCCGACGAGGACTCTCGGTCCGGGCTTCTTTTCCCTGCACGGAGCTCTCGCGTTTCTCTTCGTGGGGCTCTCGGCGCTGACCCGTCCGCAAGGCCTTCCAGCGGCCCTGGCGGCCGCGGCCGCGGTCCTGCTCGCGCTCTATACCGTGCTGGCGCAGGCCGGGCGCGCACGGGCGGCGGTTCCCGTTCTCGCGGCGGCCGACGCCGCGGCCCTCGCCTGCCTGGTCCGCGTCGCGATGACGGCCCCCCGGCCCGGCGGAGACGCCTGGACGGTCCTGGGCGCGGTCCTCGGCGGGCTCTTCTTCGGAGCCGTCCTGCTGACGATGAACCTCGGGCACTGGTACCTGGTGTCCCGCTCCCTGCCGTTCCGGCTCCTGGCTCGCGGGGCGATGCTTTTCGCCGTCCTCGCCGGAGCGCGGGCGGTCCTGCTCGCGTCGGCGGTCGTCGCCGGGGCGAGCCGCGACGGTCTGTCGTCGCTCCTCTCGCTGGAAAAGGACGCGCTCTTCTTTCTCTTCCGGGTGCTGTGGGGGATCGTGGGGCCCCTCGCGCTGTCCTATTTCATCTGGAAGACCGCCGACATGCGCTCCAACCAGGCGGCGACAGGGCTCCTGTACGTCGCGCTGGTGTTCGTTCTGATCGGGGAGCTGCTGTCCTCCTACCTGACCGTCGCGACCGGGTTCCCGGCGTAGGCATCGCTCGAGATTCACGATGCGCGTTCGGTATTACTGCCCGCAGTGCGTCACGGCTCGGAACTTCGAAGGCCCCTCCCCGACGACACCAGCCGCCCGGGAGAGATTCTCCTGCGAGAAATGCGGGCGGGAGGCGGCGGTTCGATGGGAGTCCTTCGTCACCGGGTCGGGGATCGAGCGCTGCCTGTTCTGCGGGGGGAGGGCGTTCTTCCTCCAGAGGGATTTCGACCAGCGGCTCGGCTGCCTCTTCATGGCGATCTCGCTCGCCGCCGCCCTCTTCGTCGGATGGAGGTTCGGCTGGATCTGGTTCACGCCGGTCCTGCTCGCCACGGTTGTCGTCGATTGGATCGTCGCGGCGCGCGTCCGTCCGGTTACGATCTGCTACCGATGCGACGCCGAGTACCGGGAGGCCCCGCCAAACCCGCGCCACCGCGCGTACGACCCGCACATCGCCGAGAGGTACGCCGAGAAGAAGACCGTCCGCCGGATGCGGTAGAGCGCTCCGCCTCGAAGGCGCCGGCGATCCTGGACATCTCCCGGACGATCGACGAGAGGACCGAGGTGTGGCCGGGAGACGTCCGCTTCCGGTGGCGGCCGACGGCGCGCCTGGTGGAAGGCTCTCTCTTCGAGTCCACCTGCTTCACGATGAGCGCCCACGTCGGAACCCATGTGGACGCCCCTTCGCATGTCGTCGCCGGCGGCGAATCCATCGGGCGAGTGGATCTGAAGCCCTTCCTCGGCGAGGCCTGCGTGGTGGACCTGCCCGGGCGGGGAGAGATCAGCCCCGAAGCGCTTCCCAGGGGGACCTTCGCCGCGCCGAGAGTCCTCTTCAAGACCGGCGGCAGGGTTTTCCTCTCCCCGCTCGCCGCGCTGCGCATCGCCGAGAAGGGGTGCATCCTCGTGGGAACGGACGCCATGTCCGTGGACCCCGGGGATGCGGCCGACCTGCCCGTTCACCGGACTCTCCTCTCCCGGGGCGTAGCGCTCCTCGAGAACCTGGATCTCTCCGCAGTGATGCCCGGGATGTACCAACTGGTAGCGTTGCCGATTCGCTTTAGAGAATTAGACGCATCTCCTGTTAGGGCAATCTTAATTAGGAAATAGCGCCATTTCTCCTGAATCAATTCGGGAATCGACCGAACTCGTCGATGTCCGTGGGGTCACGAAGCGGTTCGGCGCTGTCACCGCCCTCGGCGGGGTTTCGTTCGGGATCCGGCGCGGCGAGGTGCTCGGCCTGATCGGGCCCAACGGAGCCGGAAAGACGACCCTCTTCGAGTGCCTGGCGGGGGAGTTGCCCGCGGACGCCGGCGAGGTTCTGTGGCAAGGCCGGCCGCTTGCCGCGGGGCACCGGAAGGAGACGCTCTTCTACCTGCCCGACCAGATCACTCCCTGGGCCGGCCAGCCGGTCGGCCGCGTGCTCTCGTTCTTCTCGCGGCTTTTCGGCGCCGATCCGTCGCGGCTCTCCGCCCTGGCCGGAACGCTCGGGCTCTCCCGATTCCTGTCGGAGAACGTCGGGGAGCTCTCGAAAGGCGAGCGGCGGCGGGTGCTCCTCGCGCTCGGCCTCTCCGTGCCGAGGGAGATCCTCCTCTTCGACGAGCCCTTCGACGGCCTGGACCTGCGTCAGGCTCGCGAGGTCGAGGGCGTGCTGCGCCGCGCCGCGGCGCAAGGCCGGACCCTCTTCCTTTCGATTCACCAGCTGACCGACGCCGCGCGAGTCTGCGACCGCCTCGTGCTGCTGTCCGCCGGGCGGGTCGCGGGAGAGGGAACGCTTTCGGAGCTGCGCAACCGGGCGGGGCTGGAGGCCGGCGGCCTCGAGGAGGTGTTCCTCGCGCTCACGTAAGCCGCTCGCGGCGCTCTTCGCCATGGAGGGGGGAGAGCTGCTCGCCTCCCGCGCTTTCTGGCTGTACCTGCTGGCGGTCGGTCCGCTCGTGGGGCAGGCGTTTCTCCACGCGGCGTCGCTCTACGCCGAGGCGAGCGGCCGCGGGGGAGGTCCCGCCGCGCTCGCGCAAGGGCTGTCGCCGCTCGACGGGATGCTCGTCCCGACCTTCGGCGCGTACGACCTCGCGGTGACGCTTCTCTATCCCTTCGTCGCGATCCGGCTCATCTCCGAAGAGAAGCGAAACGGCGCCGGCAAGCTCCTTCTGCAGTCGCCCGCCTCGATCCCGCTGCGGCTGGCGGTCAAGCTGCTCGCGCTCGCGGCCTTCTCCCTGATCGCCTGGGCGGCGGGGCTGCTCGCCCTGCTCCTCTGGGCGGGAGCGGGGGGCCACCTCCAACTTCCGGAGCTGGCGAACCTGCTGCTTGGCCATCTCCTGCGGTTCCTTCTCGCGACCGGCGTGGCGCTCGCGGCGGCGGCAGTCTGCGACGGCGCGGCGAGCGCGGCGATCGTCACCCTCTCGTTCACGCTCGGAACGTGGGCCCTGGATTTCCTCGCTGCGGGCCGGGGGGGATGGCTCGAGCGGATCGCGGGATTGACGCCGACGGCCGGCCTGCGCGTCTTCGAGCACGGAGAGCTGCGCCTTTCGGTGGCCTTCGCGTTTCTCGCGGCGTCCGCCGGCGCGATCGCGTTCGCGGCGGTCTGGCTCGCCTCGTGGGTCCCGGTCGCGCGGCGGGCGGTCCGGGGGGCCGCCGTCGTCGCGGCCACCGCGGTCGCGATCGCGGGCGCCTCGAGGCTCAAGCCGGGCTGGGATTTTTCGGAAGACCGGCGAAATTCCTTTTCCCGGGCGGACGAAGCCGCGCTCTCTCGGATCACCGAGCCGGTCACCGTCACGGTCAACCTGGCTCCCGAGGATCCGCGCCTCTTCGACCTGGAGCGGGGCGTCCTCGGCAAGCTCCGGCGCGTCCTGGCCGACCTGACCGTCCGCCGCGCGGCGCGGTCTCGCTCGGGTCTGTTCGAAAGCGGCGGATACGGTGAGGTCTGGTACCAGGTCGGCGGCCGCCGAGCGATGGTGCGCTCCACGATCGAGGCGGTCGTCCTCGAAGAGATCTACCGGCTCGCCAACGTCCCTCCCCCGGCCGCCGGGGGCGATCCGGCGTATCCCGGGTATCCTCTTCGCGCGGGATTCGAAGGCGCGCTGTGGATCTTCTACGCCGCGTGGCCGGCCGCCGCTGCACTGGCATTCCTGTGGATCCGCGGACGCTGGAGGAAACGATGGGACGAATCCGGAAATCAGGCCTCGTGACGTCGGCGGCCCTGGCGCTCCTGCCCGCCCTCTGGCTCGCCGCGGCGGCGCCGGTCCGGGTGGACCTCTCGAAAGAGAAAGCCGGCGCCGAGCCGAAGGCCTTCCTGCCGGTCGTGGGCAACTGGCTGATCGTGGAAGAAGAGGGCAAGAAGGTCGTCCTGGTGGACGGCCGCCAGTGGAGGAAAGGCCAGCCAGCCGGCGGCCTCGCCGAGAACGCGCGAACGATCTACGGGTCGCGGCACGAGGAGTTCATCGACAACGTGAAAGCGTTCGCGTACTTCCCGTACGCCGTCGCGACGGGGATCGGAGACTTCCAGGACGGCGAGATCTCGATGCGCTTCCGGCTGCTGGAGGGACTGCTGGATCAGTGCGCCGGCATCCTCTTCAACCTGAAGCCCAACGGCGACTACTGGACGGTCCGATTCAACGACAAGGAGGACAACCTCGTCCTCTGGAAGTTCGAGTCCGGCAAGCGCAGCTTCGTCAAGAAGGGCGTCCACGACGTCGCAATCCCGATGAAGACCTGGCACTCGATGAGGATCGTGACGAAGGGCCCCCGCGTCACCGCGTCCCTCGACGGCGAGGTCCTCCTCGAGTACGACCTCCCCGCCCCCATCTCCGGCAAGGTCGGCCTCTGGTCGAAGACCGACAGCGTCAGCGAGTTCTCCGACTACGTCGTGACCGCCGCTCCGGCTGCGCGCTGAGATCGTCGACCCTCCGCCTGAGGGCTCGTTGTTGTCGGGGAGAGGCTTGCCCCTCCCGCCGGTCGTGCCCTAGTTGTCCGGGAGTCTTCTTCCCGCGTTCAGGGAGTCGAAGTTCAGGATGGCGTTGTAGACGAGGAAGTAGCTGCCTTTCGTTTCGCCTCGCCAGATCGGGTTGTTGGAGAAGAGGACGATGTGGCCCTTCTCCACCGGCACGTCGATGACCGCGGCGTGCTGGGCGATCTCGCGGCCGCCCTCGATCAAGCCGGAGACCAAGAGGTCCTTGCTGTCGCCGTAACGGAGGACGACGCGGGGGCGCAGGGCCGGAGGGATCACGTTGGGGTTGTTGCGGCGCTGCTCGTCGGTTAAGGGGAGAGCTTCCCAGGCCTCGGCCTCGGGCTCGTCCGGAGGCTCGACGAAGGCTCGTCCCGTGGGGCGGTCGGGGTCCTCCGAGGTGCCGCGGCCGGTCGGGCGCTCCTTCTCGTCGGGGGCGCGGCGCCGTCGGGGGGTGCTCGCGAGGTTGCTGACGTTGAAGATCGGCCCGTCGAAGGAGTAGATGGCGGGCCCCTCGGAATAGCCGTAGAGGATGGGGCTCGTCTTGTCCACGATCTTCGACCGCAGGATGGAGCCCGTCACCTTGAGCTTCTCGGGCCGGGTGGTGGAGACGCCGCCGGCGAGGCCGAAGTTGACCGCGAGCTCCGCCGTGTCCATCACGCCCACGACGAGGCCTCCGCGCGCCGCGAAATCACGAAGCTTCTGGAGGCCGGCGAAGCCGAGGCCCGGCCGGATGTCGTCGGTCGAGTCTTCCTTGCCGATGTTGGGAGTCAGCGCCGTCGTTTTCCACGGGAGCGGGTTGCCCCACATCGGGGTCCCGGTGACGATGGCCTGCGCGCCGCGCCCGACCGGCGGGAAGAGGATGACGTCGTACTTCGAGCTCAGATCCGAGGCCGCGGCGATCGTCTGGGTGTTGATGTAGTCGTAGGGAATCTTCGCTTCGTCCAGCGCGAGCCGCCACCAGCCTTCGTCCTGCGTCGTGAGCCACGTGTGGACGAGCGCGATCCTCGGCGCGCGCAGCGCGTGGCGGGCGACGTCGGGCGCCGCCGCCAGCGCGACGGCCTTGAGCCCGAGCTCCGACGCGGCGGCCCGGAGCGGGCCCGCGTCGATTCCACGGACGAGGAACGTCCCGCGCGCGAACTTCTCGCCGCCCGCCTGGAACGAGTCCTCGGCGACCTCGAAGGACGCGTCGCGGAACCGGTAGCGAAGCGTCGCGAGCGAAGCCTCGGCGGTATGGGCGATCGCGATGACCGGCCCGGAGCCGCGCAGCTCGCCCGGCGCCCGGACTTCTCCCTCGACGCGGGTCATCGGCACCTCGAGGACCTTCGGGTCGAGCACCCGGGCGACCTTCACGCCGAAGGCCTCGCCGAAGGTCCAGCCGGTGTCGTCATAGGGGCGCTTCTGGGGATCCTCCGGGCTCCAGTACTGGTAGTCGAGCATCATGTCCGCAATCCGGCTGTAGGGCTGGTCCATCCGGAGGACGTAGCTTCCCGCCGGGAAGGAGCGCGTGATCGGCCCCGGCGGCGGCTCCTTGCCGGTCTCGGGAGGAGCGTCCTTCTTCGTCGTCTTCGCCGCGGCCGCGCTCGCCGTGTCCGCCGGCTCGGCCGGCTCCTCTTCCTTCTTCTTCGGCTTCTTCTTGCGCACTTCCGTCGCCGTGAAGGCGGCGGTCGCGCGGGAGATCTCGCAGCCCTGGGCCTGGAGGAGCCGCAACAGCTCCGCCTGCGCGCCCGGCCTCGGGTCCGCGGCGGTGAAGACGTAGGCCGCCGGGCCTTCCGCCTTCGGCTTCTCGATCGAGCGCTTGCTCTTCACGTAGAAGTTGCGCAGGAACTGCTTTCCGTTCTCCCCGAAGTAATGGAGCGAGGTCAGGAGCCCCGTCTGCTCGTAGTTGTTGTTGTCGCGCTGCGACCACTTCACCTTCGGAAGCGGCGGGTTCTGGCGGTACCAGGTCCTCGCGTACTCCTCCGGCCGGAGGGTCCGCTCGAGGGTGTCCGCGCCCGCGTTGCCGAACGTCTCGTAGAGGCGCGAGATCCCGTTGTGCGTCGCGCCGACGAACATCAGGTACGCGGGGCTCCACGTGTCGAAGGTCCCGTGGGTGAAGACCCCCGGCATCCCGAACCGCGTCATCTCGTGGACGTTCTGCCAGCCGAGCATCTGCCACTCGTTGGTCAGGATCGGGTCGAGCCACGCGTTGTAGGGGCCGTCGCCGACGGTGTTGTCGTAGAGGAACGGGACGGACTCGTGCAGGTCGTGGATCAGCGTCGCCTTCTCCTCGAGGAAGGCCTTCAGCACGTTTCGGGTGAGCTTCAGCGACAGACCCATCGCGTCGCGGTTGTTGTCGTGGGCGACGTACTTGCCCCAGTAGACGAGCGGCGGCCAGTGCTCCTTCGGGTGCGCCAGGTGCCAGTTGTAGATGTCCACCTGCTTGTCGCGGCCGTCGGCCTCGACGACCGGGGTGATCAGCGTGATGACGTTGTCGCGGATGAACTTCACGTACGGGCTCTCGTCCACCGCCAGGCGGTAGGCGAGCTCCATCAGGGCCGTCGGCGCGCCGGTCTCCGGCGAATGGATCGTGCCGGTGATGTAGTAGATCGGGACGGACTGCGCGACGAGCCTTTCGGCCTCGGCGTCGTCCATGCGGATCGCGCGGGGATCGGCGAGCTTCGCCAGGCGCTGCCGGTTCTCCTCCATCCTCGCGAGGAGCTCTTCGGAGGCGACGGCCACGACGATCATCTCGCGGCCCTCCTCGGTCGTCCCGATCGAGCGGACCTTCACGCGCGGCGACGCGGCTTCGAGCATCCGCATGTAGCGGTAGACCTCGGCCGAGTAGGGGAGCTTGCCCGGTGCCCCCGCGACGTCTCCGAGCACGCTCTTGGGCGTGGGGACCTTCTCGGAAGCCGGCAGGTACTCCACCAGCGGCGAGAGAAAGAACGTCTCGGTCGTGTACTCCCGGATCTTCTTCGTGTACTCCTCGTCCACCTTCTGCGCGGGGTCGCGAGCCGGCAGCGACGCATCCACCGCCGCGAGAGCGGTGACGGCGGAAAGGAAAAGCGAGGCGGTCGCGAGACAGGCCTTTTTCATGTGGAGACCTTTCCTTGTTTTAGTGATCGGGGGAGATTCTGCCCTAACTCAGGGGGAAGAGAAGGGGAGCGACCGGGCGGCGTTCAGGGCGAGGGTCCAGAGGGCCGACGGGAAGATGCCCAGGACGAGGATTCCGGCGGCGCAGAGCGAGAGGGCGAGCCGGTCGGCGATCGCGAGCGGCGGCGGCCCCTCCGGCTCGACGGCGTCGCGCATGTACATCACGTAAACGACCTTCAGGTAGTAGCCGATCGACACGAGGCTGTTGAGCACGCCGATGACCGCCAGCGCGAAGAGGCCGCGCTCGATGGCCGCCTTGAAGACGAAGAACTTTCCGATGAAGCCCGCGGTCGCGGGAATCCCGGCCAGCGAGAAGAAGCAGAGCGCCAGGATCCCGGCGCGGAAGGGAGAGCGGCGCCCTTCTCCGGCCAGCAGCCCGATCGGGTGGGGCTTCGACTCGTCGCGGTAGAGCGCCGCGACGGCGGCGAACGCTCCGGCGTTGGAGACGAGGTACGCGAAGAAATAGACGATGACGGCGGCGAGCGAGTCGGACCCGAAGACCGCCAGCGCGATCGTCACGTACCCCATGTGGGCGATCCCGGAGTAGGCCAGCAGCCGCTTGACGTCCCGCTGCGCGAGCGCCACGACGTTGCCCAGGGTCATCGAGAGGATCGCCAGCGCGGCGACGCCGGCGCGGAAGCGGTCGGGCAGCCCTTCCTGGAAGACCGCGGAGAGGACGCGGTAGAGGACGAGGAGGCTGGCGCCCTTGGGGGCGACCGAGAGGTACGCGACGGCCGGCGTCGGCATCCCCTGGTACACGTCGGGCGCCCAGGCGTGGAACGGGGCGAGCGACATCTTGAAGCCGAAGCCGACGAGCAGCAGCAGCAGCGCCAGCGTCACCAGAGGATCGCCCGCCAGGCCCGGGCTCGTGAGCGAGGAGATCAGGACGCTCCCCGACTTGCCGAAGAGCAGCGCGATGCCGTACAGCGTGAAGGCCGAGCCGAAGGCGCCGGTCAGGAAGTACTTCAGCCCCGCCTCCGACGACGCCTCGATGCGGCGGAAGAACGAGGCGAGGACGTAGAAGGAGAGCGAAAGCGTCTCCAGGCCGATGAAGACGGTCAGCAGGTCGAGCCCGCGCGCCATGAGGAGGACGCCCATGTGCCCCCACAGCAGCAGCGCGTAGAACTCGCCTTTCTCTTCGCCGGTGCGCGCGAGGTACGGCTTGGCGACGAGGACGGCGATCGCGGCGGTCGCCCCGAGGAAGAGGCCGACGGCGACCGTCAGCGAGGACGTGTCGTAGTGCCCTCCGAAGGAGGTCCCGGTGGGCGCCGCGAGGAGGAAGTAGAGCGAGCCGGCGATCCCGGCGAGCGACAGCGTGGCGAACCACCGGCGCGAGGAGGGGACGAACGCGTCGAGCAGGACGACGACCGCTCCCATCGCCGCCAGGACGATCTCCGGCGCGATCGCGGCGAGCTCGTTGCCGCCGAACTGCACGAAGTTCATTTCGCCGCCATCGCCTGCTTCTGCAGGACGGTCTTCTGCACCGCGTCTATGGACGGGGCGAGGCGGGAGAGGACGTCGTTGGGGCGGACTCCGATCCAGACCATGAGCACGACGAGGACCGCCGCCGCGACGAACTCGGTTTTCCGGATCTCCGGAAGCGAGCGGTTCTCATCGTGGACGAGCGGGTTCCAGAAGACGCGCTGGACGAGCGAGAGCATGTACACCGCCGAGAGGATCACGCCGGTCGCCGCGGCCACCGCCCACCAGCGGTGGGCCGAGGACCAGGTCCCGACGAGGACGAGGAACTCGCCGACGAAGCCGTTCAAGCCGGGAAGCCCGATCGAGGAGAGCGTCGCGACGAGGAAGAGCGCCGTCGTCACGGGCACGACCCCCGCGATCCCGCCGTAGGCCGAGATCTCCCGGGTGTGGCGGCGCTCGTAGAGCACGCCGACCAAGAGGAAGAGGGCGCCGGTCGAGAGCCCGTGGTTGACCATCTGGAGGACCGCGCCCGAGAGCGCCGTCGCGGTGAACGCGCCGACGCCGACGACGACGAGCCCCAGGTGCGACACCGAGGAGTACGCGACCAGCCGCTTCATGTCCTTCTGCGCGTAGGCGACCATCGCGCCGTAGATCACGCCGATGACGCCCAGCACTCCCAGCCACGGCGCGTAGCGCATCGCCGCCTCGGGAAAGAGGGGAAGCGCGAAGCGCAGGTAGCCGTACACGCCGAGCTTCAGGAGCACGCCGGCGAGGATGATCGAGCCGGCGGTCGGGGCCTCGGTGTGGGCGTCGGGCAGCCACGTGTGGAGCGGGAAGACCGGGACCTTGATCGCGAAGGCCAGCGCGAAGGCGAAGAAGAGGAAGGACTGGGTCGAGGGCGCGAGGTCGAGCCTCGTCAGGTCGGCGAGGAGGAACGACCAGTTTCCGGTCGCCGAGTGGTGGTTGACCGCGAGGTAGAGGATCGCGAGGAACATCAGGAGGCTCCCCGCCATCGTGAAGAGGAAGAACTTCATCGCGGCGTAGATCCGCCGCGCTCCGCCCCAGATGCCGATGATGAAGTACATCGGGACGAGCATCACTTCCCAGAAGACGTAGAAGAGGGCGAGGTCGAGCGCCGCCAGCGACCCGATCATCCCGGTCTCGAGCAGCAGGAACGAGATCGAGAAGGCGCGGGCGCTCTTCTCGACGTGCGAGACCGAGAAGAGGAGGGACACCGGCGTCAGCAGCGTCGTCAGCAGGATCAGGACGAGCGAGATCCCGTCGATTCCGAGCGCGTAGGAGACCCCGATCGAGGGGACCCAGTCCGCCTTCTCGACGAACTGGAACCCGGACGTCGAGATGTCGAACCGCGTCCAGAGGGGAATCGAGACGGCGAAGTTCAGGACCGAGACGCCGAAGGCGAACCACTTCGCCGCCTTCGACGCGGACTCCGGGAAGAGCAGGAGCAGCACGGCGCCCGCCGCCGGGAGGAAGATCACGGCGGTCAGGAGGTGGCCCTGGAGCGCGTCCATCACCGCATCACCACATCACCAGGCGAACCCGATCACGAGAACGACCAGGCCGACGAGGCCCAGGAAGAGCGAGAGGGCGTAGTTGCGGACATTCCCGGTCTGGAGGAAACGAAGGAGGTCGCCCGCCAGCTCGACGAAGAAGGCCGCGGCGTTGAGCACCCCGTCGATGATCAGGACGTCCACGACCTTCCAGAGCATCCGGGCGAGCCACTGGAACGGACGGACGATCAGGAAGTCGTAGAGCTCGTCCACCCGGAACTTGTCGGCCACGAGCGCGTAGAGGCCCGGCCAGGCGGCGGCGATCCGGTCCGGCACCGCTCCCTTTCCCTTCGCGTACCAGGTCCAGCCGATCAGGAGGCCGGCGAGCGCGACCACGACCGAGGCGCCGATGAGCGCCCACTCGGTCGAGTGCGACAGCTCGTGGGCCGCGGATTCCGCCGCCGGGAGCTTCGGAAGGATGGGCTCGAGAACCGCGGCGAACCGGTTGCCGTTCTCGGCGAGGACCTTCGGGAGGCCGAGGAAGCCGGCGACGATCGAGAGCGCGGCCAGGATGACGAGCGGCATCGTCATCGTCGGCGGCGCCTCGTGGACGTGGTGCTCCTGCTCGTGCGTGCCGCGGAAGTCGCCCCCGAAGGTCAGCGAGACGAGCCGCATCATGTAGAAGGCGGTCAGCCCGGCGGTCAGGAGGCCGATCCCGAAGAGGATGTACCGCCCGTCCTCGAAGACGCTGGCGAGGATCGCGTCCTTGGAGAAGAAACCGGCCAGCGGCGGCACGCCGGCCAGGGCGAGCGTCGCGATCAGGAACGTCCAGTAGGTGATCGGGAGCTTCGGGCGCAGGCCGCCCATCCGGCGCATGTCCTGCTCGCCGCCCATTGCGTGGATGACCGCGCCGGAGCCCAGGAACAGGCAGGCCTTGAAGAAGGCGTGCGTGAAGACGTGGAACATGCCGGCGGCGTAGGCGCCGACGCCGCAGGCGAGGAACATGTAGCCCAGCTGCGAGACCGTCGAGTACGCCAGGACCTTCTTGATGTCGTTCTGGGCCACCGCGATGATCGCGGCGAAGATCGCGGTGACGCCGCCGACGACCGCGACGGCCGCCATCGCCTCGGGCGCCAGGCGGAAGAGGACGTTGCAGCGCGTGACCATGTACACGCCCGCCGTGACCATCGTCGCGGCGTGGATCAGCGCGGAGACGGGTGTCGGGCCGGCCATCGCGTCGGGGAGCCAGACGTAGAGCGGCACCTGCGCGGACTTGCCCACCGCGCCCACGAAGAGGCAGATGCAGACGACCGTCAGAGCCGGCGCGTACCGGCCCGGGTCGGCCGCCGCGGCCGGGAAGACCCTGTCGAAGTCGAGCGATCCGAAGAGCGTGAAGAGGCCGAACATCCCGAGCAGGAAGCCGAAGTCGCCGATCCGGTTGACGACGAACGCCTTCTTGCCGGCGCTCGCGGCGTACTCCCGCTCGTAGTAGTAGCCGATCAACAGGTACGAGCAGAGGCCGACGCCCTCCCAGCCGACGAACATCAGCAGGAAGTTGTTCCCGAGGACGAGGATCAGCATCGAGAACATGAAGAGGTTCAGGTACGAGAAGTAGCGCGCGTATCCCGCCTCGGTCTCGTCGTGGCGCATGTAGCCGATCGAGTAGACGTGGATCAGGAAGCCGACGAACGTCACGAACGAGGTCATGACGGCCGACAGCGAATCGAGGCGCAGCGCGAAGTCGGCGGCGAAGTTTCCCGCCGTGATCCAGGGGCCGAGCCGCTCGACGACGGGCGCGTGGCCTCCCGAGAAGAACGGGATCAGCCGCGAATAGGCGACGATCGTCGCGAGCCCCACGGATCCCGCCCCGGCGATCGAGACGAAGGACTTGCCGAGCTTCTTTCCGAGCAGCAGGCAGGCGAGGAACCCCAGCAGAGGCAGGGCCGGGATCAGCCAGAGCGACAGAGGACTGCTCATCTCACCACTTCAGCAGGTTGATCTTGTTGACGTCGATCGTTTCCTTGTGGCGGAAGAGCGCGACGAAGATGGCGAGGCCGACGGACGCCTCGGCCGCGGCGATGGCGATGATGAAGAAGACGAGGATCTGCCCCTCGCGCGTGCCGAGCGCGGCCCCGTAGCCGATCAGGGCGAGGTTGGCGGCGTTCATCATCACCTCGATCGAGAGGAAGATCGAGATCGCGCTGCGGCGAAGGAGCGCCCCGGCAAGCCCGATGAGGAAGAGCGCGCCGGAGGCGAGCAGGACGTCGGTCAGCGGGATTCCGCCGATCACCTGGCGCCCTCCCGCTGGGCGAGCACGTAGGCGCCGACGAGGGCGGCGAGGAGCAGGACGGAGAGAGCCTCGAAGGGGAGGAGTCCGCTCGAGAAGAGGCTCCGCGCCAGGGGCGCGATGTCCGGCGAGGGAGGACCGGATGCGGGGGCCTGCGGCGCACCGTGGGCCCTCAGCAGGCCGAGCAGCGCCGCCGCGAAGACGAGGATCGCCGCACCGCTCAGGAACCGCTGGACCGGCCGCGGGTCGCGCTCGCGGGCCTCTTCCGGGATGTTCAGGAGCATCAGGACGAAGAGAAACAGGACGAGGATCGCCCCGGCGTAGACGATGACCTGGATCGCCGCGATGAACGGCGCGAAGAGCAGGACGTAGCACACGGCCAGCCCGAAGAACGACACGACCAGCGCAAGCACGCTCTTGACCGGGTGCCGGTGAACCACCATCACCGTCGCGAAGAAAACGGTGAACGCCGCCGCCGCGTCGAAGACGAGCCTGGACAGCGTCACGGCGAGTCTTCCCCCTCTCCCCCCGGGAGAGGGCCGGGGCGAAAACAAGCCCCTCCCCTGCGACACGTTGCCCGGTTTCCGGCTCCCGCTAGATCCATTTCAACGTCACCAGGCCCGCGACCCAGAGCAGGTTCGCCAGCGCGAGCGGCAGGAGCACCTTCCACCCGATCCGCATCAGCTGGTCGTACCGGAACCTCGGAAGCGTCCAGCGCACCCAGACGAAGACCCACAGGATGAACGAGGTCTTGGCGGCGAAGATCACGATCGACAGGATCCCGCCCACGACTCCCTGCGGGTGGAACCCGGGCAGCGTCCAGCCGCCGAGGTAAAGCGTCACGGTCAGAGCCGACGCGACGGTCATGTTGACGTACTCCGCCATGAAGAACATCGCGAACTTCATCGAGGAGGAGTACTCCGTGTGGTACCCGGCGACGAGCTCCGCTTCCGCCTCGGGCAGGTCGAAGGGGACCCGGTTGGTCTCCGCGAAGGTCGAGATGAAGAACACCAGGAACCCCGCGAGCTGCGGGAGGAGGTTCCACCTCGGGATGAAGCCCAGCCACGTCCCCGACTGCAGCGCGACGATGTCGGTCAGCCGGAACGATCCCGCCGCCAGGATCACGCCGGCCGCGGCGGTCGTCATCGCGAGCTCGTAGGAGATGATCTGCGCGCTCGAGCGCAGCCCTCCCATCAGGGAGAACTTGTTGTTCGACGACCAGCCCGCGAGCACGATCCCGTACACCGAGAGCGACGTCAGGGCGAAGATGTAGAGGAGGCCGATCGAGACGTTCGCGCCGATGATCGTCTCGTCCCGCCCCGCAACGGGAAGGCTCGCCCCGTAGGGAATGACGGCGAAGGTCGTCAGCGCCGAGAAGAGCGCGATCGCCGGCGCCAGGATGTAAAGGAAGCGGTCGGCGTGGGACGGGACGATGTCTTCCTTGAAGAAGAACTTCACCGCGTCGGCGAGGGGCTGCAGGAGCCCCGCGGGCCCGACGCGGTTGGGACCGGGCCGGTCCTGGATGAGCCCGGCGCCGCGGCGCTCGACCCAGGAGAGAAGGCCGGCCGCCGACAGCAGGGCGGCCACGGGGATGCCGACCTTCAGGACCAGGATGAGCCAGTCGGCGAGGCTCACGTCAGATGGCTCCGACGGAGACGAACGTCCCCTTCTTCATCAGGATGCCGCCGGCGAGCTCTTCCTCGGTCACGTCGCCGTAGCCCGAAACCTCCCCCTGGATCTGCCGGCGCAGGTCGAGCGGGGTCCAGTTGCGGTCGCCCCATCCCAGCGCGACAGCCAGGAGCAGAAGAAGCTCCCAGTGCGCCCGCGCGGGAGGTTTCGGCAGGAACGCGCGCTGGAACTTCTGGACGCGGCCCTGGACGTTGGTGAACGTGCCTTCCTTTTCCGCCAGAGAGCACGCGGGCAGCAGGACGTCCGCGGCGCGGGTCAGGGCGTTGGCGGTCCGCGCGGCGACCGCGAGGAACTTCGCGCGGCGCAGAGCGGCGACCTTCCGCGGATCGTCGGCGGCCTCCCCGAACGCGCCGTCGGCGGCGACGACGACCTTCGGAGAAGCCTTGCCGGAAAGGACTTCCTCCAGGCCGTAGCCGCCGGCGCCGGGAGACATCCCCATGTCCTTCGCCCCGGCGAGGTTCGCGCCGGAGTGGTCGCCCTCGATCCAGCCGGCCTTCGACTTCATCTTCCGAACGCGCGACTTGTCCACGACGGCGTCCCGGTTCGGGCTGCCGACGTGATCGGCGATCTTCCGCAGGAGGAAGTTCTCCTCGTTGGAGAGGTGGGCGGACCCGAGGAAGAAGACTTCCGAAGGCGAGGCCTCGCGGACCGCCGCGGCGATCTTCGCGATCGCGGCGGGAACGTGGACATCGGAGACCGAATCTCCCTCGCGCGAGGTCGCCTTCTCGATCTCCCGGAGGTTCAGCGACTCGGAGAGGAAGCGCCCGTAATCGCAGAGCCAGTAGTCGTTGACGGCCGGGTTCAACCGCGGCAGGAACCGGTAGACGACGTTGTCGCCGTTCTCGATCGAGATGTTGCACCCGATGTTGCACCCGGGGCAGACCGACGGCGCCTTCTGGAGGTACCAGACGCGCTTGCGGAAGCGGAAGTCGCGCGTCGTCAGCGCTCCGACCGGGCACACATCCGCGGCGCACGCGGACCAGTCGTTGGCGAGCGGCTTCCCGTCGTGGGTCCACACGAGTGTCCGGCCGCCGCGGTCGAGGAAGGTCAGCTCGCCCGTCCCCGCGATCTCCTGGCAGAACCGGATGCAGCGCGTGCACTGGATGCACCGTGTCATGTCGGCGATGACGTGCGGGCCGATGAGCGTCCGGTCGAAGCCCGCGTACTGCCGCTTCTTCTCGTCGTAGCGGGAGCGCTGGTCGCCGTAGCCGAAGG
>DATFWF010000195.1:0-5795 GCA_035259605.1 Thermoanaerobaculia bacterium | reverse complement strand
CCCACTCGTCGTAGACGCCGGGAGCCACCGCCTCGGCCAGGGAGATGTTCGGAGGGCGGTAGACGTGCGCGATCAGGAGCTCGGCGCCGAACTTCCGGGCGAGGAGGACCGCCCTGGCGAACACGGCGGCGCTCGCCGAGGTCAGGTTGGTCGCGAGGAGGATTCGCCGAAATGCTCTCAAGACGCCCGCCTTGATCCTGTTCAACGGAATCCGAAGCCGGGTCGTTTCGCCCTCAGGCCGTTTTCAGGACGGAATCCGGCTCCTGGCTCGAGGACGTGAAGACCGCGTACATCTCTTCCGGCGTCCCCGCCGACAGGAGCTTCTCGACGAATCCTTCCCGGTGCAGCAGGTGGGAAAGGCGCGCCTCCCAGAGCAGCTGCAGCGAGGCGGTCCGGGCGAGCAGGATGAAGACGATCCGCGGCTTGTATCCGTGGATCTCGTGGAACTCGAGGGGCCGGGCGGCCCTCACGACGAGGATCTGGTCCTCGGCGATGGGAGACTTCTCGGGATCGCGGGGGTGCGGAAACGCGACGTCGGGATGGAGGGCGGTCGAGCAGAGGGCCTCTCTCTCCATGATGGACTCGGCGAGGCGTTCCTTCGCGGCCGCCTCGGGGCTCTCCGTCAGCGTGAGGGCGGCGCGCTCGATCGCGGTCCTGACGAGCTTCGAGACCTCGGTCTCCGGGACGTCGAGGAAGATGTTGACCGTCTTGATGTGCGTGTAGAGGCGCAGCCTGGCGCCGAGCTCCTCGACCGGCTCGATCTGGGGCTCGCTGGCGTGCCGCTGCTTGAGCAGCCATTTCTCGACGTCGCTGACCCGGAAGCGCCAGCGTCCGCCCACGCGGATCGCCGGCAGGTCGCCGACGAGGCGATAAACGCTTCTCGCCGACAAAGAGAGGTAATCGGAGAGCTCGGCGACCGTCATCATGGGTTGGCGGTCAGCGTCATTGACCTTCTTCTGTCTGCTCATAACGCAATACTACACCCAAATGCGTGTCTGTCCATCGAAATACTCACTTGTCATGATTTGTCATGATTAATGTGTCAAACTATTGATAAAAAATAAGTTGTCCTTTGCCTACGACACCCGGGCTCTTCTATATGTAAGGCGGTCCTTCTATAGTGCCCGCTCGGGCCACGATGAAACTTCCCATCTACATGGATCACCACGCGACCACCCCGGTGGATCCCCGCGTGCTCGAAGCGATGCTTCCCTACTTCACGGAGACCTTCGGCAACGCGGCTTCGCGCAACCACGTCTTCGGCTGGGAGGCGGAGGCCGCCGTGGACGAGGCGCGGCACCAGGTCGCCGCCGCGATGGGCGCCGGCGACAAGGAAATCGTCTTCACCAGCGGCGCGACGGAATCCGACGACCTCGCGATCCTCGGCGCCGCGCGCATGTACCGGCAGAAAGGAAATCACGTCATCACCGGGCAGACGGAGCACCGCGCGGTCCTCGATACCTGCGAGGCTCTTGCGAAGGACGGCTTCGACGTGACATTTCTTCCGGTGGACCGGTTCGGACGGGTCTCGGCAGACCAGGTCCGCGAGGCGATGACGGGCCGGACGATCCTCGCGACGCTGATGCTCGCCAACAACGAAGTCGGAACGATCCACCCGATCGCGGCGATCGGCGCCGCCTGCCGGGAGCGGGGGGTGCTCTTTCACACCGACGCCGTTCAGGGCTTCGGGAAGATCCCCTTCGACGTCGAGGTGATGAACGTGGACATGGCCTCGGTCACCGCGCACAAGATCTACGGGCCCAAGGGAGTCGGCGCGCTCTACGTTCGCTCGAAGAATCCGCGTGTGCGCCTCTCGCCGATCATACTCGGCGGCGGCCACGAGCGCGGCCTGCGATCGGGGACGTTGAACGTGCCGGGGATCGTGGGGTTCGGAAGGGCGTCGGAGATCGCCGTCGCTTCGATGGAGACGGAAGCGCGGCGGCTGCGCCTCCTGAGGAAGCGGCTTTTTAGCGGCATCACGAGCCGCGTCGAGGACGTGACGTTGAACGGCGCGCCGCTGCCGGAGATCGAGGAGGACGGGAGCCTTCGCGGCGGCGCCGTCGAAGAGCGCCTGCCGGGGAATCTCAACCTCTCCTTCGCGGGAGTCGAGGGGGAGGCGCTGCTACTGGGAATCCGCGACGTCGCGGTCTCATCGGGGTCCGCCTGCACGTCCGCATCCCTGCGTCCCTCGCATGTGTTGAAGGCCCTCGGAGTCCCCGACGACCTGGCCCACGCCTCGATCCGTTTCGGCCTGGGCCGCGGCAACACGCAGGAAGAGATCGACTTCACGATCGAAGCCGTGGAAAAGACCGTCAAGCGCCTGCGCGCCATGGCCCCTCTTAAGATGTCTCGATGAAGCCGCGGCAAGGTTTTCGCACCTCCTAGAAACGGGTCTGTCTCATGGGTCTGCTCAAGGATCTGGCTCGGGAGATTCCCGGTTACGCGGACCTGCTCCGGCGGGTGCGGGAGGGAGGAGACCGCCCGGTCGTGTCGGGGGCCGCCGGCGCGATGCCTGGCCTCCTTCTCGCAGCGCTGGCCGCGGACCTGGGAAGGCCCCTGGCGGCCGTCGTCTCCGACGAGAAGGAATCGGAGCTGCTCCGCGGCGATCTCGAGGCGGCGGGGCTCCAGCGGATCTTCCACGCTCCGGCGCCCACGCTGACTCCGTACCAGCGAATCCCCGCGTCTCTCAAGGCGCGGCGCGACGAGTTCGCGCTCCTCTCCGCGCTCTCGGAGGGCGGCGGGATCGAGGCGGTCGTCATCCCCGCACGGGCCCTCTTCGCCCGCCTCCCCGCGCGCGAGGAGTTCGCGAAGATTTCGGCGCTCCTCGCCGAGGGCGACGAGATCTCGCTGCCGGGACTGGTTGCGAGGCTGACGCGCGTGGGCTACCGGCGCGCGGACCTCGTCGTCGAGACGGGAGACCTCGCGGTGCGGGGCGGACTCTTCGACGTCTTCCCGCCGGACCGGGAGCTGCCGATCCGTGTCGAGCTCGACGGAGACCGCGTCGCGTCGATCCGGGTCTTCGATCCGGACACGCAGCGATCGAAGGAAAGGCTGGGAAAGGTCCTCGTCCCTCCCTTCGCCACCGCCGAGGAATCCGAGGAAGCAAGGGACCGGCTCTCCGAGCGGATCGGCCGGCCGCCCTCCGAGGTCGAGCGCCTCGTCTTCGCGCCGGCGGTCACGCCGATGCCGGCGGGCTGGCTGGACTACGCCGGCGGGATGCTCCTCGCGGCGGTGGAGCCCGCGGCGGTCCGCGAAAAAGTCGAGGAGTTCGCCGAGCGCCTGGAATCCGACCGGGATCCTGACCGGGACATCTTCCTCCCGGAGGAGCTGACACACTCGCCGGACCGGATCCTGGAAGCGGTTTCGGGGGCGGCACTCACTCTCGACCGGCTGGGGCTCTCGGCCGGCGGCGGCGAAGCGGTCCGGCTCCCGGCCGAGGCCATCGCGGGCCACGGCGGCAGGACCGCGGAGGCGGCCGCGGATCTCTCGCGCGCTCTCTCGCAGGGCGAGGAGGTCTTCGTCGCGGTCCGTCCCACGGGCGGTGCGGAGAAGCTGAAGCGCTTCGCCCTGGAGTATTCGCTTCACGTCTCCTCCGAGAGGCGGCCCGACGCGCTCGTCGCCGTGCCGGCGGACATCTCGGCGGGATTCCGCCTGCGGGAGCCGCGGATCTCTCTCTACTCCGAGGGCGAGATCTTCGGCGAGGAGAAGCCCGCCTCGGTCTCGCGGCGTCGCCCGACGGAGGCCTTCCTCTCGGACCTGCGCGACTTGAAGCTCGGCGACGGGGTCGTCCACAGCGACTACGGCATCGGCCTCTTCAAGGGATTGAAGCGCGTGCCGGTCGAAGGCGAGGACCACGAGTTCATGGAGATCGGGTACGCGGACGAGAAGACCCTGCTCCTGCCGGTCGAGCGGTTCGACCTGGTGCAGAAGTACTCGGGCGTCGAAGGGGTCGCGCCGGTCCTCGACAGGCTCGGCAGCGCCGGATGGGCGCGCCGCAAGGCGTCGGTCAAGAAGGCGATGCGGGACATGACCGACGAACTGCTCAAGCTCTACGCCCGCCGCAGCCTCGCGCACGGGTTCGCCTTCTCGAAGGACTCGCCCTGGCAGAAGGAGTTCGAGGACGCGTTCGAATACGACGAAACGCCCGACCAGGTCCAGGCGATCGCCGACGTCAAGCGGGACATGCAGTCGGAAAAGCCGATGGACCGGCTGCTCTGCGGCGACGTCGGGTACGGCAAGACCGAGGTCGCGATGCGCGCCGCGTTCAAGGCGGTCCTCGACGGCAAGCAGGTCGCGGTCCTGGCGCCGACGACGATCCTCGCCGACCAGCACTTCCGCACCTTCACGCGCCGATTCGCCGCGTTCCCGGTGACGATCGAGCTGCTCTCGCGGCTCCGGCCGAGGCCCGAGCAGAAGGAGGTCGTCCGGAAGGTCGCGGAGGGATCGGTCGACATCCTGATCGCCACTCACCGGCTCCTCGGGAAGGACCTCGCGTTCCGCGACCTGGGCCTCTTGATCGTGGACGAGGAGCAGCGCTTCGGCGTCGCGCAGAAGGAGAAGCTGAAGGACTGGAAAGCGTCCATCGACGTCCTCGCGATGTCGGCGACGCCGATTCCGCGCTCGCTCCACCTCTCCCTCTCGGGGCTTCGCGACCTCTCGATCATCGAGACGCCGCCGCGCGACCGCCTCGCGATCGAGACCCAGGTCGTGCCGCGCAAGCCGGAGGTCATGCGCGAGTCCATCGAGGCGGAGCTGGCCCGCGGAGGACAGGTCTTCTTCGTCCATAACCGCGTCGAATCGATCGTCGGCGTCCGGCAGGACCTCGAGGAGCTGATCCCGGGACTGCGCATCGTCGTCGCGCACGGAGCGATGCGGGAAGGGGAGCTGGAGAAGGCGATGATGCGGTTCCTGTCGAGGGAGGCCGACGTCCTGCTCGCGACGACGATCATCGAGAACGGGCTGGACATCCCCTCGGCCAACACGATCCTGATCGACCGGGCGGAGAATTACGGCCTCGCTCAGCTCTACCAGCTCCGCGGACGCGTCGGCCGCAGCGACAAGCCGGCGCAGGCGTACCTGCTGGTCCACGAGACCGCGGCGCTCTCGGACGTGGCCCGGCGCCGCCTCGCGTCCATCCAGGAGTTCTGCGACCTCGGCGCGGGCTTCCGAATCGCCGCCAAGGACCTGGAGATCCGCGGCTCCGGCAACATCCTGGGCGGCGAGCAGTCCGGGCACATCGCCTCGGTCGGCTTCGAGACGTACCTCACGCTGCTGGAAGAGGCCGTCCGCGAGATGCGCGGCGAGCAGGCTCGCCCGGAGCGCGCGGTCACGCTGTCGCTCGGCCTCGACCTGACGATCCCGCCGGCCTACGTCGCCGACGAGAACTGGCGGATGATGATCTACAAGAAGATCGCGCGCGCCGGAGACGACGCGGCTCTGGAGGAGACCGCGCGGGAGATCGCGGACCGGTTCGGAGAGCCGCCCCCGCCGGTCAAGCGCCTGGTCGCGTACTCGCGGCTGCGCGCGCGCGCGGAACGGCTCCGGGTCACGTCCATCACGCGGCAGGCGGGGCTCGTCCACCTGCGATTTGCCGAGGACGCGCCGGTGGACCCGCAGAGGCTCCTCGATTTCATCTCGCGGACGCGCGGCGCGAAGCTCTCGCCGGGCCGCGTCCTTTCCTTGCCGTCTCCCCCGGGGGACGCCGTCTTGAACGACCTCCTCTCCTGGCTCGAGGAGCTGGAGAGAGAGCGCGCGGCGTAGAAACCCGCGCCCTTCGTGCCGTAGGGGCGGGGCTT
>DATFWF010000194.1:0-15442 GCA_035259605.1 Thermoanaerobaculia bacterium | reverse complement strand
ACGCTCGTCATGGAGGACTGCCGAATCTCATCCGACGCGCTGCTGGGCGCGGAGGGGGAGGGCTTCACCAACTCCATGAAGATCCTCGACGGCGGCCGGATCTCGATCGCCGCGCTCTCGGTCGGCATCGCGCGCGGCGCCTACGAGGCGGCCCTCAAGTATTCGAAGGAGCGCCGGCAGTTCGGAAAGCCGATCGCCGACTTCCAGGCGATCCGCTTCTACCTCGCCGAGATGGCCACGGCGATCGACGCTTCGCGCCTCTTGACCGAGCGCGCCGCGCAGGCCAAGGACCACGGCCACGAGAATCGCCTCTTCTCCGCCCAGGCCAAGTACTTCGCGTCGGAGGCGGCGGTCCGCGTCACCGAGCGGGCCGTCCAGATCCACGGCGGCTACGGCTTCATCAAGGACTTCCCCGTCGAGAAGTTCTACCGGGACGTCAAGCTCTGCACGATCGGAGAAGGAACCACCGAAATCCAGAAGCTGGTCATCGCGCGAAGCCTCCTCTCGTGATCCGAGGGTTCCAGGTTCCAGGTTCCAAGTTCCAGGGGGCTAGTCGGAAAGCCGGGCAGTGACGGATCGCAGCGTCCACCTGAAACCTGGAACCTGGAACCTGGAACAGCTCGTCGAGGGTGTTCGCGCGCGCAGCCCCCGGGCCATCGGGCGGGCGATCACCGCGGTCGAGACCGAAGGCGGGGCCGCCGGCCTGTCGAAGGCGCTCTTCCCGACAACCGGACGCGCCCGGGTCGTCGGCATCACCGGGCCGCCCGGCGCCGGCAAGTCCACGCTCGCGCAGAGGCTCGCCCAGGCCTGGAGGCGCGAGGGGAAAACCGTCGGGATCGTCGCGGTGGACCCGTCTTCCCCCTATACCGGCGGCGCGATCCTCGGCGACCGGATCCGGATGGCGGAGATCTACACCGACCCGGGCGTCTTCATCCGTTCGATGGCGACGCGCGGCGCGCTCGGCGGCCTGGCTCGCGCGACCTCCGACGCCGTGGACGTCCTGGACGCGTCGGGCTTCGATGTCGTCTTGATCGAGACGGTCGGCGTCGGCCAGGACGAGGTGGACATCGTCCAGGCCGCGGAGACCGTCGCCGTGGTGCTCGTTCCGGGGCTGGGCGACGACATCCAGGCGATCAAGGCGGGGATCCTGGAGATCGGGGACGTCTTCATCGTCAACAAGGCCGACCGCGAGGGGGCCGACCGGACCGCGGCGGAGCTGGCGATGATGCTGGACCTCTCGCCGCTCGAGGGCTGGCGGCCGCCGATCGTCCGGACGGTGGCGCCTCGGGGAGAGGGGATCGCCGAGGCGGTCAGCGCCCTGGCGGCGCACGGCGAGCACCTGGCGGCGACCGGCGAGGGCGTGGAAAGGAGCCGGCGCAGGGTCCGTTCGCGCCTGCGGGCGCTGCTGGACGAGCGCTTCCGGGCGACGGTGCAGTCCCGCGAACGGGAGGCCGGCGGCCTCGAGGAGGCCGTCCGGATCGTCGGCGAGCGGCGCGAAGACCCGTACTCCGCGTCGCAGCGCCTCTTCGGCGACGTGATCCGGGCGGGCTCGGGGAGTTAGAGTGGACGCGATGAACGCCTACAAGATCGATCACATCGGGATCGCCGTGGCGTCGATCGACGACGCGCTGGCGATCTACCGGGCGCTGGGGCTGCAAGAAAAGCACCGCGAGGAAGTCGCCTCGCAGAAGGTCCTGACGGCGTTTCTTCCGGCGGGGGAGAGCTCGATCGAGCTGCTGCAGCCGACCGCCGAGGACTCGCCGGTCGCGAAGTTCCTGGCCAGGCGCGGCCAGGGGATCCACCACATCTGCTTCGGCGTGCGCGACATCGAGGCCTCGATCGCGGAGCTCCAGCGGCAGGGATTCCGGCTGATCAACTCCCGTCCCGCGCCGGGCGCCGACGGCAAGAAGATCGTTTTCCTGCACCCGGATTCCGGCAACGGCGTCCTGATCGAGCTCTCGCAGGCAGCCGGGGCCGCCGCGCCATGACGGGCAGCTTCGTTCTCGTTCACCTCTGCGCGCCCCGCGAGAAATTCTGGGGGCTGCTCGAGCAGCGCGACGCGAGCGGTGTGGTCGTGCGGGGACTCGCCGTCGAGGGCTTCGAGGACTGGGTCCGGGAGATCACGCGCGAGGACACGCCCTCGTTCTTCCCCTCGACCGTGTTCTTCCCGATCCAGCGCATCGAGCGGATCTCGCTCGACGAGACCATCGGCGAAGCCGTTTCGCTCGCGGACCGGTTCCGCCGCACCGTCGGTGAAGACCCGAGGGCCTACCTGGCTCCGGAGATGCCCGAGGATTAGGGGGAGAGATGGCGCCGCGCCCGGAGAAGCCCCAGAACTTCAGGAACCACCGGAGGATCGTCCCTCTCTACCACGGCGGGGTCTTCGGGATTCTGGCGATCAATTTCATCTGGAGGACGATCGCCGTCATCCGGGCCTTTTCCTGGACGGCGCTCCTCGACACCCTCGTGGCGCTGGCCCTCCTTGGAATCTTCTTCTACACCCGGATCTTCGCGCTGACGGTCCAGGATCGCGTGATCCGGCTGGAGATGCGCCTGCGCCTGCGCGAAATCCTGCCCGCGGACCTGAAGGGGCGAATCGAGGAGCTGACTCCCAACCAGCTCATCGGGCTGCGCTTCGCCAGCGATGCGGAGATGGCCGACCTAATACGCGAGGTCCTGACCAACAACCTGCACAACCGCGACGAGATCAAGCGCCGCGTCAAGGACTGGCAGGCTGACAACTTGCGCTGTTGAAAGAGAGTCGACGGTCGACAGTCGACAGTCGACAACTCGACTGTGGACTGGTGACTCTTACAACACGACGTTCTTGACGAAGTAGTCCGCGACGCTCAGGTTGCCGTTGACGAGCGCGCGGGCCTGGTCCGACGACATCTCGAAGGTCCCGGCGGAGTCGCCGCTGCCCGTCGTCAGGACGATCTCGACGGCCGTGGGCTTTCCCCTCTCGAGAAGATCCCCGAGGGCGCGGGCCGACGCGGAAAGCATGTTGAAGACGGCCTCCTCGGAATTGACCGTGGCGAGGAGGCGCAGTTTGCCCCGGAAGCTCGTCAGGCGGTACTGCGTCATGGCCGCCCCGTCGAGCACCCGGCGGAAGACCGACTCGACGCCGGACTCGACCGGCTGAAAGGAGCTGGCCGCGCCGGCGGAAGCGGATTCCGCCTCGGCGGGCTTGTTGAAGAGCTCGCCGATCTTGGTCTTGCGCTGCCGGATGACCTCCTGGAGGCTGATCGTCGGCGGCGGCTTGATCGTGGGGAGCTTGACCTCGTGGTCCTCCCCCTGCATGAGCGCGATGACGTTTCCGGGGTTGTCCTTGTTGTATTGCTCGGTCCCCGGGATGTCGATCGTGGACAGGTCGATCTGCGTCACGGTTCCGTTCTGGAGCGTGATGATCGCCTTGTTCCCCTTCACCTCGTACTTGGAGCGGGCGAAGATGATCGAGCCGTCCTTGAGCTTGACGTTGTACGCCAAGGCGACGGCGGAGCCGAAAGCGAGAGCGGCAAGGGCGATGCTGGCGATTCGAGATTTCACGGAAGCTCCTCGTTGACAGGCCTGGACGGGCCACACATGATACCACGCGATGCTCATCGTCATGGACTCGGCGGCCTCTCCGGAGGACGTCCGGCGGGTCGTCGAGACGGTCCAAAGCCTCGGCCTCCAGGCGCATGCGATCCCCGGGGCGCAGCGCACGGCCATCGGCATCACGGGCAACCGCGGCGCCATCCAGCCCGGCTCCTTCGAGAACCTGCCGGGGGTCGCCGAGGTCATCCCGGTGTCGGCCCCGTACAAGCTCGTCTCCCGGGAGGCCAAGCGCGAGAACACGGTCGTCGAAGTCGGCGGCGTTCTCGTGGGCGGCGAGCGGGTCGTGGTCATCGGCGGACCGTGCGCGGTCGAGTCCGAGGAGCAGGCGCTCGAGGTCGGCCGCGCGGTCCGGCAGGCGGGAGCGACGCTCTACCGGGGCGGCGCCTTCAAGCCGAGGACCTCCCCCTACTCCTTCCAGGGGTTGGGCGAGGAGGGGTTGAAGATCCTGAAGAAGGTCCGGGAAGAGACCGGGCTTCCGATCGTGACCGAGGTCCTCGACACCGAGACCGTCGAGCTGGTCGCCGAGTACGCGGACTGCCTCCAGGTCGGCGCGCGCAACATGCAGAACTTCTCGCTCTTGAAGAGGCTCGGTAGGACGCGCAAGCCGGTGTTGTTGAAGCGCGGCATGTCGGCGACGATCGAGGAGTTCCTCCTCTCGGCCGAGTACCTCCTCTCGGAGGGGAATTACCAGGTCATCCTGTGCGAGCGGGGCGTCCGGACCTTCGCCGACCACACCCGCAACACGCTCGATCTCTCCGTGGTGCCCTACGTCCAGCGCATCTCCCACCTTCCGATCCTCGTGGACCCGTCGCACGGGACCGGCAAGCGCCAGAAGGTCATCCCGCTCTCGCGGGCCGCGGTCGCCGTCGGCGCGGACGGCCTGATCGTCGAGGTCCACCCGCACCCCGAGCTCGCGCTCTCCGACGGCCCCCAGGCCCTCCCGCCCGAGATGTTCGCGGACCTCATGAACCAGGTCCGCCGCCTCGCCCCCGTGGTTGGCCGGACCGCCTGAACGCCTCGCGCGCCCTTAAAACCGGGCGATTCTGCTGGAGATCGCGAAGCTGATCCAGAAGGCCGCCCCGTCGCTGCAGGCGGCCAGCGGCGAGTCCCCGGTCGGGAAGTTGCCGAGAGGCGTCAGGTCGGCCGCCTTGAAGAGCGACACGCTGGAGTCCCCCAGGTTGGTGACCAGGATGCGGCTTCCGTCGAACGCGGCGGCGAACGGGAGGTTCAGGCCGTTCCCGGTCAGGGTCGTCAGGAGCGCGGACGTGGTGGCGCGGACCACGGCCACGCTGTTCGAGACCGGAGTCCAGATGTTGGCGCCGTCGAAGACCGGATTCTGCGGCGTTCCCCCGAGAGTGACGGTCACAAGGACGGCACCGTTGGCGTCGAGCTTCTGGAGGCTCTGCCCGTTGGCCTCGGTTTCCCAGATGCTCGTTCCGTCGAAAAGGATCCCGTTGGGCGCCAGGATCCCGACCGTGACCGTCGTCACCGTCCAGGGGATCGTCGCGCCGGGGGTCACGATCGAGATCGTGGCGTCATTGGCGGTCCAGATCCGCGCCCCATCGAAGGTGATCTGGAAAGGAAGGTTCGGCAGGTTGCTCGCCACGGTGGACGCCGCACCGGGGGCGAGAGTTGGATCGATCTCGTAGAGATTTCCCGGAGCTACGCCGCCGGTCGCGAAGACGTGATTCATCGCGATCAGCACGCCCTGCGCCCCGGAGGCGCCGGTCCAGGTCTGGAGGAGCCTCCCGTCGCTCCCCCGTACGCGCGAGACGTTGTCGCCGTTGGCGACCCAGACGTCCGTTCCGTCCGACCTCAGGAGCCGCGGCTGGGAGGGCAGCGTCGTCGTCGGAAGGACCGAGGCGTTCTGCGGCGTCCAGAACTGGCCGAGAGCCGCGCGGCGCCCGGCTCTCTGCAGCGTCCGATCCACGGTCCGCGAGAGAAAGGCCGCCATCTGCAGTCGGCTGACCGGGCTCGTCGGATCGTACGTCGTGGCGGTCGTTCCGGTGGTAATGCCGAGGTAGAAGATCTCGAGGACGAAGGGGCAGAAGACGTCGGCCGCGACGTCGGTGAAGGGCCCACAGGCTCCGATGAGTGCCCCGGCGGAGCCCGCGAGCAGGGCTGCGATCAGGCACGCTGCGCCGGCGCAAGAGCGAATCGTCAGAAAACGCCGCATGGAGTTCCTCCCTCCTTGTTTAGCCTATGTCCAAACGTCGAGTGCCGCGGTTTGTTAGAGTCTTTCTGATGACCGCGGGACTTCTCGTCCTCGAGGACGGCACGAGCTGCCGCGGGGAGGCGATCGGCGCGAGGGGGACCTCTTTCGGCGAGATCGTCTTCAACACGGCGATGAGCGGCTACCAGGAGGTCTTGACCGACCCCTCCTACACCGGCCAGATCGTGGTCATGACGGCCGCCCACATCGGCAACTACGGTGTGCGGCGCGACGAGGCGGAGTCGGGGCGGATCCACGTGGCCGGGTTCGTCGCCCGGGACTTTCCGGATCGCTGGAGCGGGACGGGAGGGGAGACGAGCCTGGCGAACTACCTCGAGGCGTCCGGGATCATCGGCCTGCACGGCATCGACACGCGGGCCCTCGTCCGGCACATCCGCACCCAGGGGGCCATGCGGGCGGGGATCTCGACGGAGATCACGGAGCCGTCGGAGCTCCTGCGCCTCGTCCTCGACTCGCCGCCGATGATCGGGTCGGACCTGGCGCTCGCCGTCTCGCCGGACCACTCGGAGGTCTTCCCCGCCGCGACCGGCCGTTTCGACGTCGCGGCGATCGACTACGGGATGAAGCGCAACATCGTTCGCCTCCTGAACAAGGCCGGCTGCCGGGTCACGGTCTTTCCGGCGACCGCGTCCGCGCAGGCGATCCTCGCCTCGGACCCGGACGGGATCTTCCTCTCCAACGGGCCCGGCGATCCCGCGGCGCTGCCGGCGCAGATCCGCACGATCGAATCGCTCCTCGGAAGAAAACCGATCTTCGGCATCTGCCTCGGCCACCAGCTTCTCGGCCTGGCTCTCGGGGGAAAGACGTTCAAGCTGAAGTTCGGGCACCGGGGCGCGAACCACCCGGTCGCGGACCTTCGGACCGGTGCGGTGGCGATCACGTCGCAGAACCACGGCTTCGCTGTGGACGGAGACACGCTCGCCGCGGAGGTCGAGCCGACGCACCGGAACTTGAACGACGGGACGCTCGAAGGGTTCCGGCACCGCGTCCTTCCCATCCTCGCCGCCCAGTTCCATCCCGAGGCCTCGCCCGGCCCGCATGACGCCAACGTTCTCTTCGACAGCTTCATCGAGGCAATGGAGGCGGATCCGAGCCGGGAGACGGTAAACGGGGAACGGGAAACGACGAGCGCCAAGTAGAGTGCGTTTCCTCTCGTTTTCCGTTTTCCGTTTTCCGTTTTTCGACTCCGGTTCGCGCTGAATGCCCCTGTCCCTCGAGGTGGCCGTCGGGTACCTTCGGTCGCGTCCTTCGAGGCTCGTCTCCTCGGTCTCGCTGCTGTCGGTCGGAGGAATCGCCCTCGGCGTCGCGGCTCTCGTCGTCGCGATGGGTCTTCTGTCGGGGTACCGGCGGGAGATCCAGGAGAAGCTGATCGGAGCCAACGCGGAAGTCGTCGTCTTTCCGCTGGTGCTTCCCTCCGGCGCCTATCCGGACGCGGCGGCCGCGGCTTCCCGGCTCTCGAAGCTGCCGCGAGTCCGCGCGGTCGCGCCGGTCCTCTACCAGACCGCGGTCGCCTCCTCGCCGCAGACGCCGGACGGCGTGGACGCGATCCTGAAGGGCGTGGACCCGGCGGCCGAGAAGTCCGTCTCCCAGATGGGGGAGTACCTGCCCGGCGCCGAGAAGACCCTGACGCGCGGGACCGAGACCGAGCCGCCCGGAGTCGCGATCGGCGTGGAGCTCGCGCGCCGCCTCGATGTCCGCGAAGGGGACGCCATCGCCCTCTCCGCTCCCGACCGGTCCGCGGGCGCCGCGCGGCTGGCGCCGCGGACGGGCCGGTTCCGGGTGGCGAAGATCTTCCGAACGAACTTCGCCGAGTACGACTCCGAGTGGGTCTTCCTGGACCGCGAAGCGCTGCGAAGGCTTGGCCGGATCTCCGCGGACGCCGAGATCCTCGAGGTCAAGCTCGACACGATCCGAGACACCGAGAGCGCGGCGCGGGAGATCGAGAAGGCCGCCGGCCCCGGCTTCTCGGTCACGGACTGGCGCCGGATGAACGGGAACCTCTTCTCCGCCCTCGCGATCCAGCAGACGACGCTCTTCCTCGTCATCGGCCTGATCGTCGCGGTCTCGACGTTCAACGTCGTTGCCACGCTCGTGATGACGGTGCAGGAGAAGAAGCGCGACATCGGCGTCCTCTCGGCCCTGGGCGCCGAGCCCCGTTTCTTCTCCCGCGTCTTCCTCACGCTGGGCTCGCTTCTGGGCGGAGCCGGAGTTGCCGCGGGCCTGCTCCTGGGGTGGCTGATCTGCGTCGCCGCGACGGCTTTTCGGCTGCTTTCCTTCCCGCCGGGCGTCGCGGAGATCTACTTCGTCTCCTTCATCCCCTTCCTTGTCCGCCTCCAGGATGTGGCCGCGATCGTCGCCTTCGCCGCCGTGGCGATTCTCCTCGCCTCGTGGGTCCCCGCCCGCCGCGCCACCCGGATCAACATCGCCGAAGCCCTCCGCTACGAGTAGTAGGGGCGGGCCTTGCGCCCGCCCGCGTAGGGCCTTGCGCCGTCCCGGCGCGGGTCAGAAGCGGGCGAGCTGGTTGGTTTGCAGGGTGAACCAGAACTGGATGCCGTCGCTGCAGGCGCCGATCGGGGAGCTGAAGGCGCCGATGGACGTAAAGCCGATCGGCGTGAGGTCCGCGGCCTTCCAGAGGGAGAGCGAGCCCTCGCCATAATTGGTCACGAGCACGCGCTCTCCGTCGAAGGCGGCGGCATAGGGGAGATACATTCCGTCGGCGGTCAGGGTCGCGAGGATGGCGCCGGTCGACGCCCGGACGACCGAGACGGTGCTCGAGGTGTAGTTGGGAACCCAGATGTTCGCCCCGTCGAAGACCGGAAACTGCGGATGTGCGCCCAGGGTGATCGTCTGGAGCACTCCTCCGGCCGCGTCGAGCTTGCGAAGCGTATTGTTGTCGCCGTCGATGACCCAGACGTTCGAGCCGTCGAAGAGTGCCCCCAGCAGACTGGCGAAGCCCGAAACCGTCGTGACCGTCCACGGGATCGAGGCGCCGGGCGTCACGATCGACACGGACCCCACGTTGGCCGTCCAGATCCGCGCCCCGTCGAAGGTCAGCCCGGCGCAAAAGTTTCCGAGGTTGCTCGCCACGGTCGTCACCGCGCCGGCCGGCTGTGCGGGGTCGATGCGGTAGAGCGCTCCAGGCATCGTGCCTCCGGTCGCGAAGACCTTTCCGCCAGCGCAGAGGGCGGCTTGAGCCGAGGTCGCGCCGGTCCAGGTCTCGAGCAGCTTCCCGTCGCTCCCTCGCACCCGGGAGACCGTGTTCGAGCCGAAAGCGGGCACCCACACGTCCGCGCCGTCGGAGGCCGGGAGACTGCCGAAGATTCCCTCGGGACCGAGCGTCGTGATGCCGAGGGTCTTCTCGTTCTTCGGGGTCCAGAAACGGTCGAGCGCCGCGCGCCGGCTGCCGCGCCTCAGGGCGGCGTCCACCGAGCGCGAGAGGAACGCCGCCATCTGGAGGCGGGTGACGTTGCCGGTCGGGTTGTACGTCGTCGCCGTCGTCCCGGTCGTAATCCCAAGGTAGAAAATCTCGAGCACGAACGGACAGAACACGTCGGCCGCGACGTCGGTGAAGGGACCGCACGTCCCCAGGACGCCCTGTGTGAATCCGCCGAGCAGCGCGCCGGCGATGATGAAAACGGCAAGAAGGCTTCGCGCGCGCGACGACACAGACTCCCTCCTTTGACCTCCCGGCGGAAACCTCTCCCTCGCTTCTGCTGAGGAAGTCTATAATCGCGTCTCCGGTTCGCGATTTCGTTCAAGGGGGTATCCGATGCTCAGGCTTTCCACAAAAGCGATTCTGTCGGTGGCCGCGCTCTGCCTCGCTTCGAGCTTCGCGTCGGCGCAGGTCTGCTCGGAGTGGATCTGGTCGAACCCGCTCCCTCAGGGCAACCACCTCCACGGCGTCGCGCACGGCGCGTCCGGGTTTGTCACCGTGGGCAGCTTGGGCACGGTCCTGACCAGCAAGGACGGCTTCTCCTGGGCGCAGCGCTACCCCGACACCCGGTCGGAGCTGTTCGACGTGGCGTGGAACGGGCGGGTCTTCACGGCGGTCGGCGCCGGAGGGTTCGCCTTGACGAGCCCGGACGGCGTTTTCTGGGCGAAGAACGCGATGGGATCTCCTTCGACGCTCTCGCGCCTGGCGTGGAACGGAAGCCTCTTCGCGGCGGTCGGGGAGAACGGCGCGATCCTGACGAGCGCCGACGGCGCGGCGTGGGCGGCCCGCTCCTCTGGAACCGCGCAGGACCTGCACGACATCGCGTGGAACGGATCCCGCTTCGTCGCGGTCGGCGAGTCCGGCACGATCGTGACCAGCGCCGATGGGGCCTCGTGGTCGAAGGTCCCGCTGGAGTCGCTGGACCAGCTTCTCTCCGTGACCTGGAACGGGAAGGAGTTCATCCTCAGCGGCTCGGCGTTCCTGACCTCCTTCGTCATGCACAGCGCCGACGGGCTGGCGTGGACGGGAGACAGCCTGGGCCTCTACGTCCCGATGCTCCGGCTCGCGAAGACCTCCGCGGGGCTTCTGGGCGTCGGCGACGCCGGCAACGTCTTCTCCAGCGCCGACGGGCAGACCTGGAGCCACGCGTACGCTCCGACGGGGTCGAACCTCCTCGGTATCGCCACCGACGGGACGACGATCGTGACCGTCGGCAGCAAGGGCGCCATCCTGACGTCCTCGGACGGTTCCGCCTGGACGCACCGGACCGCCGGCAATCGGACCTCTTTCGGCGACGTCGTTTCGGACGGGACCCGGTACGTCGCGGTCGGCTTTGCTTCGGTCATGACCAGTCCCGACGCCGTCAACTGGACGACGGTCAACCCGTTCTTCGACCGGTGGCTGCTTGGCGTCGCGACCAACGGGTCGCTCTTCGTCGCGGTCGGAGACCAGAACGCGATCTTCACGAGCCCGGACGGAGCGGCCTGGACGCGGCGCACGGCGGTCGAGTCGGTGGTCCTCCACGACGTGATCTGGGACGGATCGCGTTTCGTCGTCGTCGGAAGCGACGGCGCGGTCCGGACGAGCTCCGACGGGATCGCCTGGACCGAGGCGGCCCGGTCGGGCAACGTCCTGAAGTCGCTGGCCTGGAACGGGACGCAGTACGTCGCGGCGGGCGGCGACGCTTCGCGGGTCATCTACACGAGCACGGACCTCTCCTCCTGGACGCTGCGGCTCTCGGCCGGGGGCGAAGCCTTGAACGACGTCATCTGGAACGGGACGCAGTTCGTCGCCGTCGGTGACGGGGGCGTGGCCTACTCGAGCGCCGACGGCGTGGCCTGGCAGAAGTCGGGTGTCGCGACGCCGGAGATGTTCTACGGCGTGACGTGGAACGGGTCGAGCTTCGTCGCGGTGGGAACCCACGGCCTGCGCGCGGAAAGCGAGGACGGCCTCGCCTGGTCGCTCGTGGATTCGGCGACTTCCAACGATCTTTACAACGTGAAATGGACCGGCGGCCGCCTGATCGCGCTCGGCCGCTACGGGACCATCCTCGCCGACTCCTGCGGAGCCCAGCGGACTTCGGTCGCCTCACCCGCGACAGAGCCCGGCCGCCGCTCGCCTCGAATCGTAGGCCGCTAGATCGGGTCCTCCGCGCGGCGAGGCCGGGTTTCGGCCGGTCGGCAATAGAATGCGCCGACCGTGCCGAAGAGAACGGACATCGAGTCGATCCTCGTGATCGGGTCCGGCCCGATCGTGATCGGGCAGGCCTGCGAGTTCGACTACTCGGGGACGCAGGCGGTGCGCGCCTTGAAACGCGAGGGATACCGCGTCCTCCTGGTCAACTCCAATCCCGCCACGATCATGACGGACCCGGTCCTCGCCGACGCCACGTACGTCGAGCCGCTGACGCCGGAGTTCCTCGAGCGGATCGTCGAGAAGGAGAGGCCGGACGCGGTCCTCCCGACCGTCGGCGGCCAGACGGGCTTGAACCTCGCGCTGTCGCTGGCCGACCGCGGGATCCTGGACAAGTGGAGCGTGAAGCTGATCGGCGCCAACGAGCGCGCCATGCGCCTGGCCGAGGACCGGGAGCTCTTCAAGGAAGCCATGATCGAGATCGGCGCGGAGGTGCCCAGGTCCGGCCGCGCCCGAAGCTTTACCGAGGCCGAGGCGATCGTCCGGGAGATCGGCCTTCCCGTGGTCGTGCGGCCCTCCTTCACGCTGGGAGGATCGGGCGGGGGAGCCGCGCGCACCGAGTCGGAGTTCCGCGGAGTCGTCGAGCACGGGCTGCGCGAATCGCCGGCCCACGAGGTCCTGATCGAGGAGTCCGTCGAGGGGTGGAAGGAGTTCGAGCTCGAGGTCATGCGCGACCTCGCCGACAACGTCATCATCATCTGCTCGATCGAGAACTTCGACGCGATGGGGGTCCATACGGGCGACTCGATCACCGTCGCGCCGCAGATGACCCTGTCGGACCGCCAGTACCAGTTGATGCGCGACGAGGCGAAGGCCGTCATCCGGAAAGTCGGCGTGGACACGGGGGGCTCCAACATCCAGTTCGCCGTCGATCCGCAGACCGGCCGGCGGGTCGTCATCGAGATGAACCCGCGCGTCTCCCGCTCCTCGGCGCTGGCGTCCAAGGCGACCGGGTTCCCGATCGCCAAGATCGCCGCTCTTCTCGCCGTCGGCTACCGGCTCGACGAGATCCCCAACGACATCACGAAGAAGACCCCGGCCTGCTTCGAGCCGTCGCTCGACTACGTCGTCGTCAAGATCCCGCGCTGGACCTTCGAGAAGTTCCCGCGCGCCGATCCGCGCCTGACCATCCAGATGAAGTCGGTGGGTGAGGCGATGGCGGTCGGGAGGACCTTCGCCGAGGCGCTGGGCAAGGCGGTGCGGTCGCTGGAGATCGGGCGCGACGGCCTGGACGACGGGCGCGGGCCGCTGTCGCCCGAGGAGCTCGACGAGAAGCTCTCGGTGCCGACGTGGGAGCGGATCTTCCACATCCGGCGGGCGTTCGCGGCGGGGATGACCGTCGAGGGGATCGCGGCGAAGACCCGGATCGACCCGTGGTTCCTCGACGCGATGCGGCAGATGGTCGAGACGGAAAGCTCGTTTGCGGGACGGCGGCTGCAGGAGATCGCGCGCGCCGACTGGCGGGACGCCAAGCGCCTCGGGCTCTCGGACCGGTCGCTCGCCCGGGCGATTTCCGAGACCGAGAACGCGGTGCGGCAGCGCCGCCAGGCGCTCGGCGTGGCGCCGGTCTTCAAGACGATCGACACCTGCGCCGCGGAGTTCGAGGCGGAGACGCCGTACTTCTACTCGACTTACGAGGACGAGAACGAGTCGGTCCGCACGGCGCAGAAGAAGATCGTCATCCTCGGCGGCGGGCCCAACCGGATCGGGCAGGGGATCGAGTTCGACTACTGCTGCGTCCACGCCTGTTACGCGCTTTCCGAGGCCGGCTACGAGACCGTCATGATCAACTGCAACCCCGAGACGGTCTCGACCGACTACGACACCTCCGACCGCCTCTACTTCGAGCCGCTGACCTTCGAGGACGTGTCGGCCGTCCTCGACAACGAGAAGCCGGAAGGGGTCCTCGTCCAGTTCGGCGGCCAGACCCCGCTGAAGCTCGCGCGGCCGCTCGAGGCGGCGGGCTACCCGATCGCGGGCACGTCGCCGGAGTCCATCGACCTCGCCGAGGACCGCGGCCGCTTCGGGAAGCTGCTCGGCGAGCTCGGCCTGCGCGCTCCCGAGCACGCCGAGGCGAGGACGGAGAAGGAGGCGCTCCAGGCGGCCGGGCGGATCGGCTATCCCCTGATGGTGCGGCCTTCGTACGTGCTGGGCGGCCGCGCGATGGCGGTCGTTTTCGACGACAGGCACCTCTCCGACTACATGTCGCGCGCTCTCGAAAGCTCGCCCGAGCATCCGGTCCTGATCGACCGGTTCCTCGACGACGCCTTCGAGTACGACGTGGACGCCCTGTCCGACGGGAAGGAGACCTGGATCGGCGGTATCCAGCAGCACATCGAGGAGGCCGGCATCCACTCCGGCGATTCCTTCTCGGTCCTCCCGGCCTGGAAGGTCACGCCGGAGCAGCTCGCCGAGATCCGCGACGCGACGCGACGCCTGGCGGAAGCTCTCTCCGTCAAGGGCCTCGTCAACATCCAGTTCGCGACGCAGAAGGGGCTCCTCTACGTCCTGGAGGTCAACCCGAGGGCCTCGCGGACGGTCCCGTTCGTCTCCAAGGCGATCGGCGTCGCGATGGCTCGGGCCGGGGCGCTTCTCGCGGTCGGCCAGCCGCTGGCCTCCCTGGGCCTTCCGCCCGAGCGCGATCCCGCGGACTTCTTCATCAAGGCGCCGGTCTTTCCGTTCAAGAAGTTCCCGGGCGAGGACAGCCTCCTCGGGCCGGAGATGAAGTCCACCGGCGAGGTCATGGCCATCTCGCCGCGATTCGGGGACGCCTTCGCCAAGGCGTGCGACGCGGTCGGAGTGCGGCTGCCCGTCGAGGGACGGGCGTTTTTGACGGTCAATCCGTATGACAAGAAGAACCTGATCCCGATCGCGCGCGAGCTCGCGGACATGCGGTTCGCTCTCTGCGCGACGGCGGGGACCCAGGAGGCCCTCGCGGAAGCGGGGCTGCCGTCGGAGCTCGTGCTGAAGGTCAACGAGGGACATCCCAACGCGGTCGAGTGGATGGAAGAGGGGAAGATCCAGCTCGTCATCAATACGCCGCTCGGAGGCCAGTCGCACTACGACGAGGCCTCGATCCGCTCGACGGCGCTGCGCCTGGGGATCCCCTGCCTGACGACCCTCTCCGCTTCGGCCGCCGCGGTCGAAGGGATCCGCGCGCTGCAGGAAGGGCGGGCGGGGATCGCGGCCCTCCAGGAGTACCACCGGGGGTGACGAGGTCGCCGGGAACCGGAACGCGAGTCGTCCTGTTCCTGTTGTCGGTCGCGGCTTCCGGGTTGCTCTTCGCCGTCGGGTTTCCGGCCGCCGCGCCCGACCGGCTGCCGGTCCTGATCCTCGCGGTCGCGCTCGCCGTCATCGCCTCGGTGAGCCCGACGCGGGCCATCACGATCTTCGCGTTCCTCTTTCCCTGCGCCGGATTGCTCGCCCGGCTCACGGGCGGGACGGACCCGATCGCGTGGCCGGCCCTCCTCTTCGGCGGGCTCGCGGCGGGGTGGTCTTTCCGCTTCATCTACGACTTCGAGAGCTCGCCGGATCCCTCGACGCTCGATTCGCCGCTGTCCGCGCTCCTTCTTGTCTGGGCCCTCGCCACGGGGCTCGCCGCGGCCCGGGCGTCGTCTCTCTGGGCCGTCTTTCACGGGCTGGCCGGCAGGGCGGTCAACGGCGAGGGGCTGCCCGACTCGGCCGCGATCCGGGAGAGCCTGTTCGCTCTCTCTTCCCTCGCCTCGGGCGCCGCCTTCTTCCGCATCCTGCGCCGCGCGGGCGCGGCCGTTCGCGAGCGGGCCCTCCGCTCGGCGCTCGCCGGAGTCGCGGTTTCCGCCGGCGCCGCCGTCTTCCAGCGGGCCGGATTGCTTCCGGCGGAGACCCGGCCTTTCTGGAAATTGACGAAGAGGATCTCGGGAGGCGCGATCGACCCGAACTCCCTGGGCCTGCTCTGCGCGCTCGCGCTGGTCGTGGTCCTCGGCGGCGTGCTGCGCGGCGGCCGCCGC
>DATFWF010000193.1:0-10593 GCA_035259605.1 Thermoanaerobaculia bacterium | reverse complement strand
GCGTCGGCGCCGAAGATCTGGATTTCGGGGCGGGAGGCCCGGCGGTCGCCCCGGCGGCGTTCCGCGACACGGCGATCGTTCTCGACGGACACCGGCTGGGACCCTCCGATCTCTCCCACCACGTTGACGACCCAGGATTCGAGGGCGTCGGTCGGGATCCCCTGCACCGCGTTGATCGCCGCGACGATGCGGCGCGCGTCCGCCGGAAACCTGGTGCTGGCGAGAGTCCAGCCGCTCGCGTCGAGGATGTAGCGCCCGTCCTGAGACCAGGGCTCCGGTTGGTGTTCCGGCTTGTTTCCCACCATAGTCCCTCCCAACGAAGAGACCGAGAATCAGAAGATTTCGAGTTGCTCTTCAGACTACCTTAACGCATCGCGCGGGGGTCGTCTGCTGGACTTTCGTCTATGTCCGCGGGCCGGTGTCTCTTCCTTCGCCGGCGGCCCCAGCCCACGCGGGCGCCGCGTGTTGTATTCTGCCGCGCCGTTTTCGGAAAGGAGCCATGGAAGCGCGACATTTTTCCCGGCAGGTCGTTTTCGCGATGCTTCTGGCGGTGTCTCTTGCCGCCGGGTGCTCCAAAACCTTGACCGACCCCAAAGAGGTCGAAAAAAGTCCTCAGGCCCAGGCGTACCGCGCCTATGTGAAGGCCATCCAGGACGGAAACTGGCTCGACATGATGAGGAGCGTCACCTCGGATGTCTCCGACAGGCTCCAGATGCTCGGGGGCTCCGAGCAGCACCTCGCGATGTTCCGCGAGGGCCTCGCCTCCGACATCCGCTTCGTCAAGCTCCACGTCGAAGGCTCGAAGGCGGTCCTCTCCGCCACGGGCAAGGCGCAGGGCGCGCCGGCGAAGTGCGAGATCCAGATGCGCAAGCAGGGCAACCTCTGGCGCGTGGAAAAAGACGAGTGGATCCCTACGGGCCAGGTGGTTTTGCCCATGTAGGTGTTAGGTGGAAGGTCGTAGGTGGTAGGGAAGGCACGAAGCCTCGTCCCTATCACCTACCACCTATCACCTACCACCCTTGTTGACTTCCTCGGACTTCCCCCTGGGAATCGAAAGCGTCTGCCACTTCGGTCCCGCGAAATGCTTCGCGAGGAGGACGATCTGCCCGACGTGGTAGGCGTAATGCACGAGCTGGCGGTTGATGGCGCGGAGCAGCGTGTGAGGCTCTCCCCGGATCGGGACCGTCCGGTCGAAGTCCTCCGGGGTCAGCGGCTCGATCGCGGCCGCGGTGATCTTCCACCCCTCCTCCCACCTCGCGAGCAGGCTCTCGCGCGTGTCGCCCGGCTCGACCTCGAACTCCGAATCGCGATGCCGGTCCGCCTTCTCGCCGTCGCTCGTCAGGAAGTCCGTGAAGCGCGAGCGCATGTTGCCCGCCAGGTGCTTGACGATCAGGGCAATGCTGTTGGACTCGGGATCGATCGCCGCGAAGAAGTCGGCGTCGGAGACCTGCGCGAGCGCCCGGTCCGCGGCTTTCTTCAACCCCCGGAATTGCCTCGCCGCTTCGTCGCGGTAATCGATCTCGTTCATGGCTTACGGCTCGCCCGCGAAAAAGAACATAATGCGGCAACGGGCGCCCCCAGGGGAAGGCCCGAAACACGCACGAAAGGATGGATTCGATGAAGAAGACAGCCTGGCTGCTCGCGGCGGTTGCGGCGATCGCCCTCTCGACGATGCCCGCGGCGGCCGACGAGAAAAAGGGAGGAGAGTCGAAGATGCAGAAGTCCCCCACGGGTCTCCAGTGGGAAGACGTCAAGGCCGGCACGGGCGCCACGCCCAAGCCGGGTCAGACCTGCGTGATGCACTACACCGGGTGGCTGTGGGAAGACGGCGCGAAGGGGAAGAAGTTCGACAGCTCGGTGGACCGCGGACAGCCCTTCGAGTTCCCGCTCGGCCAGGGCCGCGTCATCAAGGGTTGGGACGAAGGGGTCGCGACCATGAAGGTCGGCGGCAAGCGCAACCTGCTCATCCCGCCGCAGCTCGGATACGGCGCGCGCGGCGCGGGCGGCGTGATTCCGCCCAACGCGACCCTGCTCTTCGAAGTGGAGCTCCTCGGGGTCAAATAACGACACGGAGGCGGGCCCGGAGACGAAACTCCGCGGCCCGCCGCCCGTAAACTGGCTCAGATGATCAAAGCGTCGGCGGCGGCGCTCGCGATGGTCACGGTGCTTGCCCAGGCCCAGGCGACCGGTTGCCCGGACAAGAAGAGCGCGCCGCCGGCCCCTCCTTCCATCCCGACCGCCGCGGCGACTCCGGCTCCGCCGGCGGCGACACCTCCACCGACGCAGGTCGCGGATCTCTTCGCCACGACGGTCCGCCCCGTCGTCCAGGCGCACTGCGCGCCGTGCCACGAGCCGGGCGGGAAGATGTACGCGCGGCTGCCTTTCGACGACCCGAAGGTGCTTTCGTCGCATTCGGAGGGGGTGCTGCGGCGGCTCAAGGGAGAGGACAAGGAAGCGTTCCAGCGCTGGGTCGCCTCGTTGAGTCAACAGTCAACAGTCAACAGTCGACAGTAAGGGCATTCGCTTCCGGAACTGTTGACTGTCGACTGTGGACTGTCGACTTCTCAAGCGGTCCTGGTCTTCCCCTTGCCCTTCATCTTGCTGATGGCTTTTCCCAGCTTGACGTTGACGGCGTTGCGGCGCGGAAGGAAGGGGATGGGCGGTGCCTGGCGGACGCCGAGGATCTGGCGCAGAGCGGTCAACCCGCGATGGCCCTTGGAGATCCGGAGGCCCTGGCCGATGACCTCGAGGGCCGCCTTCCGGTCCTTCGCCAGAATGTACAGGCGGCCGACGCAAAGATAGATGTTCGGATTGCGCCGGTCCTGCGAGAGCGCCTCCAGGCAGATCCGCAGTCCCTCCCGGACGTTCTGGGAGTGGCCCAGGGCAAGCCCGTAATACGCGAGGATCGCGGGCGATATCGGCCGTTCGTAGCGCCTCAACCGCTCGCAGTATTCCGAGAGGGCTTCGCAGGCGTCGCGGTAGCGCTCGAGCCACAGGGCGTCCCGCCCCAGCCGGAGAAGTTGTTCTTCCGACAGACTCCAGGAGTCAAACGACGCCGCCACAGGGCCTCCTTCGCCTTCACCTTGAGGGAAAAAAACGGGGACCCCGATTTTACGGCATTCCCTCCAGTTTTTTCCTGAGGGAAGCGATGGTTTTCTCCGAGCGCTGCCCGGCGGGAAGCTCTTCGGCGTAGCGAAGAGTCTCCTCGATCGTGTTCCTCGCCGCGGCCGTATCTCCTTTGGCTGCCTGGATATCGGCGCGGGTCTGGAGGATCCCGATCTTTCTCGGGCCGTACGCTTTGGCCAGGGCCCGGTCCGAGGCGGCGAGGGCGTCGTCGTAGCGCTTCATCGCCTTGTAGGCCAGGGCCAGGCGGGCCGGAGGGTTGTAATCGCCGGGGAGGTCGCGCTCGGACGCCTCGAGCATCGGGATCGCCCGTTCGGGAACGCCGAGATCGATGTAGGTGCTGACCCGGTGCGAGTCGAAGACCGCCCGCGCTTCGGGGTTCTTCGCGTCGGCGGCCGCCTTCTCGAGGAACGCCGCACGCTCGGAGAGGACGTTCTTTCTTCCCGCCTTGTCCTTCGCCTCTTCCCGCTCCGAGGCCAGCGCGTCGTAGAGAGAGGAGATGTCGTCGGCGGCGATGTCGGGCCGCGGCGACGCGAGCACCTGCCGCGCGTCTTCCGCCAGCGCCGCGACGAGGGCTGGCCGGGCCGGATCGTCCTTCGGGATTTCCAGCGCGTTGTCGAGGCCGGTGGCGGCGACGTTGGCGGCCGAGCAGGTGCGGGCAAGGCGCGGAAAGGCGTCGCGCGCGGTCTCGGCGCACCCTTTTCGGTCGCGCACGTTCTGAAGAGCGAAGAGCAGGGACTCGACGGCGCGCCCGTACTGCGGCCAAACGGCCGGGGCGCGGGAGAGCGCGTCGCGGTACTCGCGGATCGCCTCGGCGTTCTTCCCCTCGCCGTAGAGAGCGTCGGCGCGGGCGAGCGCCTGGTCCACGCCCTTCTCCCTGCCGCGGACGGCGGCCTTCCCGTCCTCCAGGATCTTGGAGACCTGCGCGACGGTGGCGCCGCCGACCCAGCGGACGGCGACTTTTTCCTTCGCGGAATCGAGCACGAAGAACGAGGGCCACGCCTGGACCGGGTACTTCGTCAGGAAGGCGGCGTTGCCCGCCTTCTCGGTGTCAATGGAGAGCCAGACGAACTGTCCGGCGTGCCGCGCGAGGGACTTGTCCGTGAAGACGTAGGCCCTCATCGAGCGGCACGTGTGTCACCAGGGCGCCCAGGCCTCGACGAAGATCGGAAGCTTTTTCGCGCGCGCCTGCGCCAGGGCGCCCGGATAGTCGTCCTCGATGAACGGGACGACCGGATGGGGACGCGTGCCCGGGGTCGAGGCGCCGGCGGCGCAGGCGGCGATCGCGATCCCGGCCGCGAACGCCATCAGGGTCTTCTTCATGGATTCATCCTAAACGCTAACACTCCAGACTGCCCGACCGTCCTCCTCAACATGAAACGAATCGCATTTCTTCTCGCCGGGATCGCGGCGGCCGCGGCGGCCCCGGCGCCAGCCCCGGACCGCTCAAGCCCGTTCCGGACGCCTCAAGCGATCGAGATAGGCGCCAACCGTCGGCCCGGGGCGCTGGCCGCCGCCGACTTCAACGGCGACGGGAAACTCGATCTCGCCGTCGGGAGCGACGGCTCCGACGACATCGTGATCCTGCTCGGGGACGGGCGGGGCTCCTTCCGAATCGGAGCCGCGTTGCCCTCCGGCCCCTCGCCGGCGGAGATCGCGGCGGCGGATTTCGATCGCGACGGGAAGATCGACCTGGCCATCGCCAACCACTCCGTCCCTCTCGTCACGGTTCTCCTGGGCGACGGGAAGGGTGGATTCCGCCCGGCGCCGGGATCTCCGCTCACCGTGAGGAGCAAGCCGCATCCGCACACGATCGCCGCGAGCGACGTCAACGGCGACGGCCTGCTCGACCTGGTCATCGACAGCTGGGGAGAAAACCGCCTGACGTGGCTGGCCGGCGACGGCAAGGGAGGATTCGCCGCGCCGGGCGTGCCCATCGAGGCGGGACGCAAGTCCTACCGCAATCTCCGCGTGGCCGACCTCGACGGCGACGGGCGCAAGGACATCGTCGTACCCAACCTCGCCGAGCGCGGCGTCACGATCCTGTCCGGCGACGGCCGCGGAGGTTTCCGGGGAGCCGAGCGGCCGCCGATCCCCGCGGGTCCGGCCCCGTTCTCCGTCGCGGTCGCCGACGTCGACGGAGACGGAAAGCCGGACATCCTCGTCGAGAACTACTCCGGGCAGATCACGGACTCGAGCGGCGACGCGCTGACGTTCCTCCTGGGAGACGGCCGCGGAGGCTTCCGCCTCGGGCCGAGAATCGCCGCGGGCCGCGCTCCCGGAAACGTCGAGGCGGGCGACGTCGACGGCGACGGAATCGCCGACGCGGTGATGGTCAACGCGGCAAGCCGGGACCTGACCGTCTCCTTCGGCGGCCCGGGCGGGCTGTCGCAGGCCCGAACCGTGACCGTTCCCGGCGCCGGCCGCTCGTGGCGCGTCCTGGTCGCCGACTTCGACGGAAACGGCCGCGCGGACGCGGCCACGGCGAGCGCCGAGGAGCACACGGTGACGGTGTTCCTCGCGAAGTGAGGGAACCGGAGTCTCAGGCCTGCGCGAGCGCCGGCAGCCGAACCGTGAATCGAGCGCCGCCCAGGGCGGCGGCGCCGGCGCTGACCGTGCCTCCGAAGTTCTTCACGAGGCCATAGACGACCGAGAGCCCCAGGCCGGTGCCGTGGCCCCGCTTGGTCGTGAAGAAGGGCTCGAAGATGCGCGGGCGGATGTCCTCGGCGATCCCCGGTCCCGTGTCGTCCACCTCGAGGACCACCGCCGACTCGCGCCGGGCGGTGCGGATTCGCAGGCGGCCGTTGCCGTCCATCGCGTCGCGCGCGTTGACGCAGAAGTTCATGACGATCTGCTGGAGGCCGCCCGGGTCGGCGAGGACGAGCGGCTGATGGGCATCGAGCAACAGCTCCACCTCGATGCCGCGGCCGAGCGACGCGGAGATCATCTTCACGGTGTCGAGCACGACCTCGTTGACCGAGACCGGCACCGGCTCGACGGAGCCGCCGCGGGCGAAGGTCAGGAGCTTGCCGGTCAGGGCGCGGGCGCGCTCGATCGCCGCGTCGATCCGGTCGAGCTCCTCGATCGTGTCCGCGGTCGTGTCGGAACGGCCGCGCAGGAGCCCGGCGTGCCCGCTGATTGCGCAGAGGATGTTGTTGACGTCGTGGGCGAGTCCGCCGGCGAGGGCGCCGACGCTCTCCATGCGCTGGAGATGCTCCTGGTGATCGCGGGCGAGGACGCGCTGCGTCACCTCGAGGAGCGAGACCATGAGGTACAGGACGCTGCCGTCCACGACGATCGGCTGGACGGTCATCGAGACGAAGCGGTCCGCGCCGCGAGCGGCGAAGAGGCGGACCTCGTCGAGCTGGCAGGTCTTCTGCTCGGCGATCGCGCGGAGGAAGAGCGGCTCGAGCGTCGTGGAGAAGTCCGTGAAGCAGTCCCGCGCCTCGCATCCCAGCAGGCTCGGCGAGCCGCGGCGCGGCAGGAGGATCTCGCCGAAGAATTCCGAGGCCGCGGCGTTGTGCGAGACGATTGTTCCACCGGCGTCGCAGACGACGATCGGAGAAGGGAGCGTCTCGATCATTTGCCGGTGAAGGAGCAGACGATCCTCGACGCGCGGGAGTCTCGCCGTAATGCTCGTGACGCTCACGCGCGATACAAAAGCAACTGGCGGGCCACCGGAGATCGGCCGTAACTCCCTGAGCCGGCGACGAATTCAAAAGTGTCTCGTGTCTCTCGATGACAAACCTTGAACGAAGCGAACCCGGGCCATTGCCACTTAGTGCCATGGCTCCTTAAAACTCTCGACTCCGGACTATCGACGATCGACGGACCCGAGTGCCTGCGCCTCGTGCACCCTGGCGCGCCGCACGATGGAGTCGAGCTCGCCGCGGGCGGCCTTGTCCCGCGCTCCGCGGCCCAGGTACGCCTGGAAGCCCGGGATCAAGTGGTTCAGGTAGACGAGCGACTCGCGTCTGGCGTCGGCGCATTCCGGGTCGATCGAGGCGGCCTCGAGCTTCCCGCGCACGAGCAGCGACTGGGCGATCACCGTGTCGGCGAGGACCTCTTCCTTTTCGAAACCGGCGAGCGCCTCGTCCACCGGGCGCAGATACGCGGCGATCCCGTCCAGGCACGGCGGCCGGTGCGTCTCGGAGCGGCGGCGGATCGCCTCGAGCCAGGAGCGGCGGATGAGCGCGCTGCCCGGATAGACGACCCGCCAGTAGGCGGCGAACCGGCGCTCGGCCGCCGGGCCGAGGGCCAGGATGCGCGTCTCGGTCGTCAGGCGAACCACGCCGCCGCTCTCGGGAAGGATCCGGAAGTTCATCGCGGCCTTGCAGAAGCCGGGATCCCAAAGGCCCTGGAAGGCGGCCGGCGTCAAGCCCGCCGCACCCGCGGGCAGCCGGCGGCACAGCAGGGTCCCGATGACGATCTCGCGCTCCGGATCCTGCGCGAGAAGGAGAAAACCGGTGCCGAGCGCCACGTCGAGGACCGGCCGGTCCGGCGGCGGAGCGAGGATGCTCGGCCGGGCGCTTCCCAGCCGCGGCGAGCGGATCCACGTCAGCAGCCGGAAGTACCGGATCTCCGGCGCCGTGACCTGGCGGATCGCGCGGAAGACCTCGCGCGGAGTGGCTCGGATGCGGGTCTCGTGGACCTCGTGGAACTGGAACTCGGGAAGGACGTGATCCAGCCGGGAAGTCCGCGGAGTCGAGGACCGGACCGGGGCCGGAAAGAGGACCCCGGCGGCGATCAAAGCGAGGCCGGCCAGCGCGACAGCCGCCGCGGAGCTTCGGCGGCGGATCCAGAGGAAACGGAGCGGCCATACGAGCGAGAAGAGGCCGGCGGCCGCCGCCGCGAGCCCCGCGTAGACCAGCGGGACGCCCCAATCCCATGTCGCCGTCACGGAAGGGCGTGAGTCTAGCCTGCTGATCCGTGGCGCGAAACCTTTGGCGGCGCCCTCCGTCTCCGTCAGCGAAAGGAGCCGACTGGAAAATGGTCAGCAACGCGTTGAAAAGCCTGCCGCTGGCGATCCTCCTCGCCTCGACCGCCCTGACGGCGCGCGGGGACGAGCCTTCCGAGCACAAGCACAAGAGCCGCGTCATCGTGTCCGAGGACGGGGTTTTCTCGACGGACGGCGACGATTCGCTGGTCGTACGGCTGCCGGGCCACGGACGGCGCGGTTATCTCGGCGTCCGGCTCCTGGAGATGACACCGGAGCTGCGCGAGCACTTCGGCGCGCCGCGCGGCGCGGGCGTGCTCGTCGCGAGCGTCGAAGCGGACAGCCCGGCGCAGAAGGCGGGCATCCAGGTGGGCGACATCATCACGAAGGCGGGCGGAGACCCCATCGAGAGCGTGCGGGACTTGGCGCGCTCGGCCCGGGGAATGAAGTCGGGAGAGACCCTGAAGGTCGAGGTCTCCCGAAACCGGGCGACCCGCGAAATCTCCGTCACCGTCCAGGAGCGAGCGAGCCGGGAGATCGACCTGGGAGATCTCGGCCGGGAGATCGGCCGCGACTTCGGACACGACTTCGGCCGGGAATTCGGCCGGCACGCGTGGGTCTTCCGCGATCCCGAGAACATCGACCGCTTCCAGCAGCGGATGGACGATCTCGAGAAGCGCCTGAAGGATCTCGAGATGAGACTGCCGCGGTAGCTCGCCGGCCCTCCCCGATGCCGGAGGATCGCGCGGCGAGCTCAACCTCGGATGACGCTCAGCTCAATACGGAGCGACGTAGCAGTTGCACCCGCGCGGCGCCGCGGCGTAATACGGATAAGCGTACGGATACGGGTACCCGTAGTAGGCGTAGCTGTACGGGTAGTAATACGGGTAGCCGAACGCCCCGTACCAAGGGAAGCCGGCCCAGAAGCGGCCGCCGTGATGGTGGCCATGGCCGAAGAAAGCGTGGCCGTGACCGCCGTGGAAGTGTCCGCCGTGTCCGCCGTGCCACGCCCCGCCACCGTGACCACCTCCACCATGCCATCCACCGCCGCCGTGGCCTCCGCCGCGAGGCGCCGCGCCGGCCGGCGACGCGAGCGCGAGAAGCGCGACCGCGAACACGCTCACCGCGATCCAAGAGAGATTCCATTTCCTCGGAGTCATGGTCCACCTTCCTTTGGTTGGCGGAAAGATCAACCGCGTGCACCGCAAATTCTGCATCAGGGATTTCACCGGAGGCAACGTCTCAGGAACAGGACACTATCGGATGCCTCCCGGCGGTTCAGGGCTTCCGGTTGACGACCTCCGCGTCGATCACGTCGGTACGCGGTGAGGACACAACCGGGGGCGCCGCCGCGCCCTGCCTCGTCGCGTAGAAAACCGCGGCCGTCCAGGTCGGCACGAGATCGAGCCCGGGTACGAGTTCCACGAAAAAGGACGGAAGGAACGCCCAGTGCCAGCCGATCATCGCCGTCAGCGCCGCGCCGACCGCCAGGTCGAGCCCGTCGTTCCAGGGTGATGCGGCTCCTCCCGCGAAGAGCGGGAACAGGACGATCTGCGTGACGTCGGCGAGAACCGCCGTGACGCGGGCCGCCCGGATCCTCGCGGGGTTCAGTTGCGGACCCGTGGGCTTCCCCGATCCACCGAGGGGGATGCGACGACGACCGGCGCGCGGTCAACCGTCGAGAACGAGGTCGTTGGAGAGCTGGAGGGAACGGACGAGCCGGAGGAACCGGAAGAGGACGTCCCGGGGCCGGAATCGCGCGGGCCGACGGTCCGAGGCCCGTGATGCCGCTGCGCCAGGGCAATGTCCATCCTCGCCGGAGCCGCGACCGGTCTCTCGTCGTAGAGAACACAGGTGTACTGCGGACCCCCGTAGCAATCGTCGTAGAAACCGCAATCGCCGAAGTACGCGCCGCCGCCTCCCCCGCCTCCCGTGTGAGCGCATCCGGCGAAAGAGACCGCGAGAACCGCGAAAGCCGCCGCGAGAAGCCGCGTTTTCATGGCGCCCTCCACCCGGGACGACTCGGCCGAGTGCAATCCTCCGGCCATCCCGGCCGCACGGATATGCTCCTCCTCTCGGAGGCTGCGATCAAGATGAAGACTCACTGCCGCTGTCGGTGGTTGGCCTGCGTCCTGGCGCTCGCCGGCCTGGCGCGCCTCGGCGGAGCCCAGCCGTTCGATCCGGCGCGTTACAAAGACCTGAGCTGGCGGATGATCGGCCCCTTTCGCGGCGGGCGGACCGTTGCCGTCAGCGGCGTGCCCGGGCAGCCCGACGTCTTCTACATGGGCGTCAACAACGGCGGAGTCTGGAAGACCACGGATGCCGGCCGGGTTTGGGTCCCCATCTTCGACGATCAGCCGACCGGCTCGATCGGCGCCCTCGCGGTCGCGCCTTCGGATCCCGGCGTCGTCTACGTCGGGAGCGGCGAGGGCCTCCAGCGCCCGGACCTCTCCGTGGGCGACGGAATGTACAAGTCCGCCGACGGAGGGAAGACCTGGCGCCATCTCGGGCTCTCCGACGGCCGGCAGATCGCG
>DATFWF010000192.1:0-8043 GCA_035259605.1 Thermoanaerobaculia bacterium | reverse complement strand
GCCGACCGCGAACGGCTCTCCCGCTTCGAGCAGGAGGCGCGGGCGGTCTCCTCGCTGAACCATCCCAACATCGTCGCGGTCTACGACGTCGGCCGCGAAGGCGAGGCGTCCTACTTCGCGATGGAGCTCGTCGAGGGCAGGACGGTCCGGGAGCTGACCGCCGCCGGCGCGCTCCCGCTCAAGCGGGCTCTTCCTCTTGCGGCGCAGATCGCCGACGGCCTCGCGAAAGCCCATGGCGCGGGAATCGTCCATCGCGACTTGAAGCCCGAAAACCTCATCGTGAATTCCGACGGCCTCGTCAAGATCCTCGACTTCGGCCTCGCGAAGCTGACCCGCCCCGAGGCCGGGGAGCTGACGACCGCCCCGACGGAGGCCTACGAGGCGCCTCGAACCGATGCCGGCATCGTTCTCGGCACGGCCGGTTACATGTCGCCCGAGCAGGCCGCCGGCCGCCCGGTGGACTACCGATCGGACCAATTCGTTTTCGGCTCGATCCTTTACGAAATGGTGACGGGCCGACGGGCGTTCCAGGGCGCCTCCACGGCCGAGTCGCTCGCCGCGATCATCCAGAAGGAGCCGGAGCCGGTCGTCGCCCTGCAACCGGAGACGCCCGTTCCCTTGCTCTGGCTGATCGAACGGTGCCTCGCCAAGGAGCCCGCGGACCGCTACGAGTCCACGCGCGACCTGGCGAGAGATCTCGCGACCCTGCGAGACCGGACCGCGAGCGGGAGCCTCGCGGGACTCGAAGCCGGAACGTTTTCCAGGCGACTCTCCCGAGGCGGCCGCCTCGGCTGGATGGCGGCGGCGCTCGCCTCTCTCGCTACGGCCGTTCTCGCGGCGATCCACTTTCGGGAACGACCTGTGCGCCCGCAGCCGGTTCGCTTCCTGGTGGCTCCTCCGGAGCGGGCGGCATTCTTCACGGAGACGGTTGAATCTCACAATCTCGCCCTCTCTCCCGACGGAAGCCGGATCGCGTTCGCGGCAACTCTCGAGGGAAAGGCCCGAGTCTGGATCAGGCCTCTCGATGCCCTCATTGCCATGCCGCTCGCCGGGACCGAAGGGGGAAGCTCTCCTTTCTGGTCGCCCGACGGAGCGTCCCTCGGGTTCTTCGCCGGAGGAAAGCTCAAGACGATCGCCGCCAGTGGAGGCCCCGTTCAAAACGTGTGCGCCGCCCCGAACCGGGGCGCGGGCGCGTGGGGTCGGATGGGAACGATCCTCTTTACCCAGATCTTCACCGAAAAAGACGGTCTCTACGCTGTCGCCGCTTCCGGTGGCGAGCCGCGGCTGGTCGCCGGCGAATCGAGCGAGTTCGATTTCGCGCGGGCTCGCTGGCCGCTGTTTCTCCCGGACGGACGGCGATTTCTTTTTCTGGCGCGAAACCGGAAGGATGGGACCAACGTCCTCGCCTCGGGCGAGCTCGGATCTCCCGGGATCCGCCGCGTGGATTCCATTGGGTCCCGAGCCGAAATCTGCGAGGGAAGCCTTTTCTACGTGCGCGAGGGCGTGCTCGTCGCGAGAGCCTTCGACTCTTCGACGCTCCGCTTCACCGGCGAGGCTGTTCCGGTCGCAGAGAGAATCCCGTTTTTCTCGCCGACCGGCGGTGCTCCGTTTTCGGTCTCCGCCAACGGGGTCATTGCCTACTTCGCGGGCGAAAGCGAGTCTCCCCTTCGATGGCTGGACCGAAAGGGGCAAACCGTCGGTACGGTGGGACCGCCGGGCCTGTACCCCGCGGTCAGCCTCTCGCCGGATGGGCGGAAGGCGGCCGTGGAGAAGAAGGATCCCGCCACCGGGATTACGGACATCTGGATCGCCGATCTTTCGCGCGGCGCGATGACTCGCCTCACGGCCGACCCGGGATCCGGGGCGGCGCCCGTCTGGTCTCCCGACGGATCCGAGATCGTTTTTGTCTCACACGCCGTGGCACATCCATCTCTTCGCCGTAAGCGCGTCGATGACGCCTCCGGCGGGGAGGTCCTGTTCCAGGAGGGACTCCCCTGGCCAACCGACTGGTCCCGGGACGGAAAGTTCATCGCGTTCCACAGCATTGGCGGGAAGCCCGCCTACCAGATCTGGCTTCTACCTCTCTTGGGAGATCGCAAGCCGATCCCGTTTCACCAGTCGCCGTTCCGCGAAGGTTTCCCGGCATTCTCGCCCGACGTGCGGTGGGTCGCGTATCTCTCGGACGAGTCGGCCGCCCCGCAGGTGTACGTGGCGCCCTCGTTCGGATCGGCGAGGAGATGGCAGGTCTCTACCGGCGGCGGCGTAGCGCTGATGCGTCCCCGCTGGAGAGGGGACGGCAAGGAACTTTTCTATGTCGCGGGCGATCGCCGCCTGATGTCCGTCACAATCAACAGCACGGCGGGTGTTCTCGATCCAGGCGATCCGGTTGCGCTTTTTGCGATCGAGACGGAGACCGGCGAAGGCTATGACGTCACCGCCGATGGGCAGCGCTTTCTCATCGGCTCGGGCACCGATTCGGGTTCGAAGCCGATCACGGTCCTGCTCAACTGGAGACCGGCTGCCGGTCGCTGAATCCCGAAGAGCGCCCCGTCGAAGGCGAGACGCTGGGCTCAGTCTCTGCGCGAGCTCGAGCCGGCGCGCACGAGAAAGATCGCGAGGGAGGCGAGGACGAGAAGCGTGATCATCTCGCCCGCCGCGCCGGAAACCCGAGGAGGCATCGAGCGCGGGGCGGCGCCGAAGGCGACGAGCGCGGCGACGAGGATTCCGGCCAGGCCTTCCCCGGCGACGAGGCCTGACGCCGCGAGGATGCCCGAATCGGTTTCCGCGGGCGCGCCGGCGCGGCGCTTCTCGATCCACGCGCGCAGGCACCCTCCGACGTAGATCGGCGCCATCGAGGCGAGCGGGAGGTAGACGCCGATCGAGAAGGCGAGGCCCGAGACGCCGCAGAGCATCGAGCCGATCGCGAGCCCGCCGCCGGTCAGGACGAGGCCCCACGGCAGGGCGCCGGCGAGGACTCCCTCGATGATCGTCTTCATCAGGACGGCCTGCGGCGCGGGGATCTCCTTGGTCCCAAACTGGTAGGCGCCGCCCAGGAGCAGGACCGTTCCCGCGACCACCCAGCACGCGAACGCGGCGCCGATCAACTGGCCGAGCTGCTGGCGCGCGGGAGTCGCGCCGACGAGGTAGCCGGTCTTCAAGTCTTGCGAGATGTCGCCGGCCTTCGAAGCGGCGATCGCGACGATCGTTCCGACCGTCAGGACGGCGGCGCGCGCGAAGGGATCGGTCCACCCGGCGGCGGCGAAGATGGACGCGACGCCGAGAAGCGTGACGAGGGTGATCCCCGACGTCGGCTGCGAGGAAACTCCGACGATCCCGACGATCCTCGCGGCGACCGTCACGAAGAGGAGCCCGAAGAGCGCCACGCCCGCGGCGCAGACGGCGCGCGGGAGCGGGCCCATTTCTCCGGCGAAGACGCCCGGCACGAACGCCGCGACCGCGATGACGAAGAGGATCGCGCCGAGAACGAACGCGCCCGGCAGGTCGCGGTCCGTCGAGGCCGTCGAAGCGGTTTGCGTCCGCTTTTCCTTCGACAGCCCGCGCATGACGCCGGCGAACGCTCCGGCCATCGTCGGGAGGTTCTTCAGCACCGTGAGGATCCCGGCCACCGCGACGGCCCCCGCCCCGATGTAGCGGACGTAGCGCGACCAGATGTCGGAGGCGCCCATCTTCGAGACGACGCGCGCAGTTTCCGGAAAGAGAGGAGCGGGGAGACTCGCTCCGACCCAGGAGATCAACGGGATCAGCACTAACGAGGAGACGAGCGACCCGGCGACGAGAACGCCCGACTGACGGTAGCCGAGGATGTATCCGACCGCGACGAGCGCTGGCGCCACTTCCAGAGCGAGGACCGCGTTGGGCAGAACCGGAAGCTTCGCGGAGAGCTCGCTCGGAAAGAGAAAGAAGAGACTGAAGGCGAGCTTGACCGCGATCGCCACCAGGATCCCGCGGAAGATCCACGTCCCCGCTCCCGTCGAGCTCCCGGTCGCCTTGAGCACTTCGGCGCAGGCGGTGCCCTCGGGATAAGGCAGCTCGTCGCGCGCGTCCACGATGAGGATCCGACGCAGTGGAATCATCGCAGCGAGACCCAGCACGCCTCCCAGGAAGCAGAGAACGACTACCTGCAAGTAAGGCGGCGCCATCCCCCAGAGGAAGAGCGCCGGGATCGTGAAGATCGTCCCCGACGCGAGCGACGTCGAGGCCGATCCGATCGTCTGGGAGATGTTCGCCTCGAGGATCGTGCCGCGCCGCCCGAGCACCCGAAACACCGCGACCGCCATGACCGCCGCCGGGATCGAGGCGGAGACCGTCAGCCCGACGCGCAAGCCGAGATATGCATTGGCCGCGCCGAACACGAGCCCGAGGACAACGCCTGCGACGACAGCGCGGAGAGTGAACTCCCCGGCGGGCGGTTCGGTCCTCTCCGCGCTCCCCTCCACTGCCTCCTAGCTTAGTCCGTGAGGATGCCGGACATAGAATCAACGCAGGATCCCATGACGATTTCTGCGGGGACGCGACTGGGTCCGTATGAAATCCTCGCGCCCCTCGGCGCGGGCGGAATGGGCGAGGTCTACCGGGCGCGGGATACGCGGCTGGCGCGTGAGGTCGCGGTCAAGGTCCTTCCGGCCAATCGCGCCCGGGATCCCGATGCCCTGGCGCGCATGGAGCGCGAGGCCCAGGCGATCGCCGCCCTTTCGCATCCCAACATCCTGGCCATCCACGACCTCGGCACCGACGGCGGCGTCTTCTTCGTCGTGACGGAGCTGCTCGAAGGAGAGACGCTTCGAAATCGGCTGGCTTCTTCGGCTCTTCCCTGGCGAAAGTCCGTCGAGATCGGGGCGGCAATCGCCGACGGGCTGGCCGGCGCGCACCTGAAGGGGATCGTTCACCGGGACCTGAAGCCCGACAACATCTTCCTGACGCGGGACGGACGCGTGAAGATCCTGGACTTCGGCCTCGCGCGGCTGCAGCCGGTCATCACTCAACAGGACCAGACCTCAGCCCCGACCACGCCTCCTCAGACCGAGCCCGGGCTCCTCATGGGCACCGTGGGCTACATGTCGCCGGAGCAGGCTCGAGGCTCTCCCGCCGACACCCGCAGCGACATTTTTGCGCTCGGCTGCGTGCTCTACGAGATGCTGACGGGACGCCGGGCGTTTTCACGCCCGACGGCGCCGGAAACCCTGACGGCGATCCTGAACGAGGATCCGCCCGACGTTGCGGAGTCCGGAAAGCAGGTGCCTGCCGGATTGAGTCGCCTGCTGCGGCGCTGCCTCGAAAAGAATCCCGAGGAGCGCCTGCAGGCCGCGCGCGACCTCGCCTTCGACCTGCGCTCGATCCTGAGCGATTCCGAGATCGAGAAGACGTCCTCCGGCGTCGGCGCGGCTCTCTCGCAGCCGGCTCCTCGCCTTGCCGAAAAGGACGCGGCCGTCGGACCGGAGGCGCGCACCGTCGCAACGCGCGGAAGGCCCGCCCTTCTTCTCGGAGGCCTGGCGGTTCTCGTCATCCTCGTAGCCGCGGGCCTTTTTTTGCGACGCTCGAGGGAGTCCTCGCGCTTTCGGGAAATGACGGCCGCCATGGAGTCCGCTGCCACGGCCGGGCGGTTCGACGAGGTCTTCGCGCAGCTGCAGGAGAAGGGGCTCGACCTTGGAGATCCCCGGCTCGCGGTCCTGGCCGGGAAAGTCGGCGGGACGCTGTCGTTGACGACCGAACCCGCGGGAGCGGCGATCAGGGTGACCCGCGCGCAGCCGGTCGCCGGGTTCGAATCCCGCCGTCCGATCGCACTCGGCCGTGCACCGGCGAGCGCGCGTCTGGTTGCCGGGGAGTACCTCGTCCGCCTGGAAGCGGATGGGATGAATCCCGTCGCGTTCCTCCAGCCGGTCGAAGCGGGGAAGGAGCTCCGGATCTCGAGGAAGCTGATCGCGACGACCGCGGCCACCGAGGGCGTGACGCTCGTCGAGGAAGGAAAGTCGGCGGTCTCCCGCGAAGGGGCGGCCGTTCCGGCATTCTTGATCGACAGGAACGAAGTCTCCAACGCGCAGTTCCTGAAATTCATCGCCGCCGGCGGTTACCGGGACCAGACCTTCTGGCCGGAAACCCTGATCGTCAACGGAAAGCCGGCGCCGTGGAGCGCCGCGGTGAAAAGCTTCGTGGACCGAACCGGACTTCCCGGCCCGCGGTCCTGGTCCGGCGGCACCTTCCCCGAGGGAAAGGGAGATCATCCCGTCGTCGGAGTGTCGTGGTACGAGGCCAACGCCTACGGCCGCTGGCTGGGAAAAGACCTGCCGACTCGGGAGCAATGGTGGCGCGCCGCCGTGGGTGAGACCGGTTGGGCGTTTCCCTGGGGCAACGACGTCAAGACCGCGGAGAGCCGCGCCAACTTCGGGCTGGTCGGGACCCGCCCGGTCGGGTCCTACCCTCTCGGCGTGAGCCCTTTCGGCTGCTTCGACATGGCGGGGAACGTTCGGGAGTGGCTGCGCGAGCCCGCGTCCGACCAGGGGCTGCGCTCGGTCGTCGGAGGATCGTGGGAGGATCCGGCTTACATGTTCGAACCCTCTCACACGGAGACGTTCGAGCCGGCGTTTGCGAACAACTCGATCGGTTTCCGGCTCGTGCGGCCCGTCCCGGGCCGCTGAATCGAGGAGAATGCTCCTCGTGAAACGCCATGGCGCGGCTCTTCTCCTGCTTCTCGCAGCCACGGCCGCCCTGCGGGCTGCCCCGGAAACTCCGGCGGCCGCTGACGCCTGGCTTGCGCGGCCGGTGGACGACGCGACGTTCCAAACGTACCTCGACTTCTTCGCCTACGACAAGAAGCTGCCTTTCGACCTGCGCGTGCTTGGCGCCGAAGAGAAGGACGGGGTGAAGCGGGAGCACCTCTCGTTCCAGAGCACGCGAGATGCTAGGGTCTTCGCGAATCTCTATCGGGCCGCGGGCTCGGCGTCCGGCAAATCGCCGTCCGTGATCCTGCTTCACGGCGGCGGGCCGGCGGGGAAGGAAAACCCCGGAGTTCAACTATTCGCTCACCTGATCGCGCGCGCCGGGTACATGGTGCTCGCGATCGACATGCTGTACTTCGGCGAGAGGTCCACCGATCTGTTGAAGACGTTCACCGAGCAGGAGAAACACGAACGTCTCTACAACCAGCCGCCGGTCTACCTCGCCTGGATCACGCAGACGGTCAAGGATGTGAGCCGATCCTACGACCTGCTGGTGGAGGAGCGGGGCGCCGACGCCCGGCGGGTCGCTCTCATCGGGAACAGCCGCGGCGCGATGGCGGCGTCGATCGCGGGCGCCGCGGACCGCAGGATCGCCGCCGTCGCCATCCTGTACGGCGGGCATTTTGACGCGCTCGAGCGCGAGCACCTGCCGGCGGCCTGTCCGGCGAATTACATCGGCCGGATCAGTCCGCGTCCCCTCTTCATGATCAACGGGACCCGCGACACGGACATGAACAAGGAGACGTCGGTCGAGCCGCTCCAACGTCTCGCGAAGCAGCCCAAGACGATCCTCTGGGCCGAGGGGGGCCATTCGGCGCCGACCGAGGAGCACCGCACCGCCATGCTGCGCTGGCTCCAGGAGAGCCTTAAATAGCCCCATGGCCGGCGACCGATGATCGCCGCGGGAACACGGCTCGGTCCTTACGAGGTCTCCACGCCAATCGGCGCAGGGGGCATGGGCGAGGTTTACAAGGCGCGCGACACGCGATTGAACCGCGACGTTGCGATCAAGGTGCTTCCGGAGAAAGTTGCGGGCGATCCCGAGGCGCTCGCGCGTTTCGAGAGGGAGGCCAAGGCGGTCGCTGCCCTGTCGCATCCCAACGTCCTCGGGATCTTCGACCTGGGCCGGGAGGGGACGACCGCTTACGCCGCGATGGAGCTTCTCGTCGGGCAGACGCTTCGCGAGCGCCTTCTCGAAGGCCCGATCCCGCAGCGCAAGGCGCTCGAGTACGCGCTCCAAACGGCGCACGGACTCGCCGCGGCGCACGAGAAGGGAATCGTCCATCGGGATCTGAAACCCGAGAACCTG
>DATFWF010000191.1:0-7635 GCA_035259605.1 Thermoanaerobaculia bacterium | reverse complement strand
ACCGAACGTCGGCGAATGGAAATTGACGTCGCCTCCGGATAAGGAGCAGGCGGTCACGAAGACGATCTGGTTGACGCTAGTCGCGTTGACATACAGAAGCTGGTTGGGCGACGCGGTCGTCACCTTCCACTTCCCTTCGTGGACTCCGTCGGCCCGGAGCGGCTCCGCCGGCAGGGCCAGCAACGAGAGCGCGGCGGCGGCAAGGCACGAGGTCATCCGGCGGGACCTGGGGTGGAACATAAACCCTCCTTTCGAATTCACGGCGTGCACGAGACGACCGTGTCGGCGAAAAACGAAACGTTGAAGAGGGGCGTGAGCCCTCCCGGATCGGACAGGCCGATCAGGACTAGGTTGTAGCAGCCGTTGGTGTAGCGCTGCTTGACCCAGTTGTTCTTGTCCACCCGGGACTTCTGGTACTCGTCGTAATTGCTCGGAGGATCCGGAAGGTCCTCCAGGTTCGGCGGCAGCACCATGGGAAAGACGATCGGCTTCTCGCCGGGCTTGGGGAGGCGCTGCGGGATGAGGACGAAGGCGCCCGCGAAGATCGAGGTGTGCCCGCGGATGATCCCGGGCCGCGACAGGTAGGGCTGGTCGAGGCCCATCCCGAAGAGCTCCATCGTCAGGAACGCGGGATTGAAGTGCAGGTCCGGCACGAGCCAGTCGGGAAGCCCCGGAACGGTGTTGTGCGCTTTCAGGTCCGCGGCGACCTTTTTGACGAAGTTCTGCGCCTGCTCCGAGGCGTAATCCGCGATGAAGTCCGGCGCCCCGACTTCCGACGCCGCCTGCTCGGCCATGTAGTCGAAGCCCATCTGCGTGAGCTCGTCGAAATTCGGGAGCGACGGTGGAACGCCCATGGACGCGAGCGCAATCTCGAGCCCCGTCGTCAGAGCCTGCCGGCAGAGGCTGCCCTCGCCGCAGTTGGCGATTTTTAGATCCGTGAGAACGTTGGCGACGGAATCGACCGCCTTCGCCTTGATCTCCTCCCAGAGGTTCGAAATGTAGTTCACGAGCTTGCCCAGGCCGTCCACGACCGCCGAGAGCACGGATCCGAACGTGTCGACGACCGAGTCGAACCAGCCGCCGTCGTCGTCCGAGCCCTGCGGGACGCAGAAAGGCGCGCCTTCGCGGATCGTCCCGTCCACGATGTCCGCGGAGTTCGCGTAGTACGCCGCGGTCGTGTCCCAGGACGGGATCAGGGGGTTTCCGCCCAGCTTGTGCGGCTTGGTGACCCGGTAACAGACCTCGCCGGGATAGGGCTGCTTGCCGATCAGCGGCTGGGTGTAGGTGACCGTGCCGAGGCGCAGCCTCGGGTCCGGCGGCGGAGGAGGCTGCGGAATCACGACCGGCACGACGTGGGCGGCGATCACTTCCGGCGGCGTGCCGGAGGTTCCCGGGTCGCAGTTGAGGGCGCCCGCGAGGTTCGGGATTACCCGCAGGTAGACCGGCATCCCCATGTCGAGCTGGGCGAGCGTCCCGGCATCGACACCGGCGCCGACCTCGGAAGGGTCCCCGGAGCCGAGCAGGAGCGCGTTGAAATCGACTGTGAGCGAGGCCCATTCCCCGGCCGGAGCGGCGTCGAAGTTCACGCGATGGATCACGCCGGCTTCCGCGCCGGTTCCGCAGGGGTTGTAGCGCTGGCTCTGGATCCTCGGAAACGGTTTGAGCGAGATCTGGAGCTGGCCTCCGGTGACACCGGGCAGGTCCGACTGCCAGCGCAGCGTCCGCACCGCCATGGCCGGATCACGGAAGTTGAGCGTGTCCGCGCCCACGAAGAGCGGTTTCGGAACCCGAATCTTCACGCCGCCTCCGATGTCCGTCCCGCCGGAGACGTCTTCGCGGCCTTCCGTCGTCGCGAGCATCTCCAGCTTCGAGCGGACCGCTAAGCCACGGAAGGCAAGAGACGGGTCTCCGGGGAGGACCAGCGGCTCGCGATCCACGCTCCACGCGAACTGTGGGCAGCGCCGGGCGGTCGCCCCGAGAAACCTCACACCGATTCGATAGGGAGTCCCGGCCTCGAGCCCGTCGAATCGAAACGCGAAGAGGTCCGGCGCTTCCGCGGAGAATGCCTTCACGACGAGCGTCGCCGTCCCGGGAGCGGCGGCGACATGGATCGGCCGCGCGCGGACCATGAGGTCGCCGGGCTCGACGGCGCAGCCGAAGACGCGAATGGTCCCATCGATGCCGGCCGCCTCCGTGGTCTCTCCCGAGGCGTGCCCGCGCGAAGCCAGCGCCGAGAGCGCCGCCGCAAGCGTCGCGCCGAGAATCCGTCCCCGTTTTTTCATGGTTTCCTCCTGGACCGATGCCTCAATGGACCAGCGGGTTGAGCCGGGTGTCGAACCGGCCCCGGCCGCCCGTGGCCGGGCCGTTGGCATAGCTCTGCCACGTCCGGCGGAAAGTGTCGACGCGGCGCGCATCGTCCTGCCAGGCGCTCAACCCGTGGCGCGTGGTCAGGAGAACGAACGCCATCGTCTTGACGTCGTTGCCGAGGCCGTCGTCGTTCTCGTCGGAGAACACGGGCAGGCGCGGTCCCATGTTGGGATGCGCCTGGATGTCCGCGATCGAGAAATCCACGCGCTGCCCGCAGAAGAAGTTGTTGGCTCGGGCATCGGAGAAGCGGTCGATGTCCTCGAAGGGCAAACCGGGCGAGAAGGCGTGGTCGACGTAGAAGAGGGGCCCGACCTCCGACGCCTTGCGCAGCCCCATGAAGTACTGGTCGAGAGCGCTATAGCCGTCCTCGAGCTCGAGCGGATCGGTCAGAAAACCACGCTGGCCGGGATCGGTGCACGCGATCTCGCCTGTCCGCGGGTCCGCCAGCGGACCCGGGCCCAGGTCTCGGACGACGTTGCCCTCCATGGCCGAGGAGCGCGGGTCGCCGGAGAACTGTCCGGGCGGGACGGCCGTGTGGAAGTAGTGGCTCCAGTGGGCGAGGCTCCGCCCGAGAAGGTCGAGGCTGTCCGGGCCGACCCCGGTGACCGGATGGTCGAGGCGCGCGAACGCCAGCCAGCGATGCCCCGCCTCTTCCGCCATCACGGACATCGGGGATTCGATCCCCAGCGTCCACTGCTGGCCGGCCGGGCCGGTCCCCAGCGGACCGCCGTCGGACAATCCCATGATGCGAAGCCGCACTCCCTGAAAATCGACGATCGGCGGGTTGACGAGGCGCTGCGCGTCAGGCCAGTAGAGCTCGATGTTGTTCATCGCCAGGAGCGACTCGAGCTCGCCGGCGCTGCCGAAGAACGACGAGTCGTCGTAGACCGGAACCCCCAGGCCCAGCGTGCGGTTGCTCACGCCGACGTTGAAGGCGACGGCCCCAATGGCGGCCGGGAAGTCGGTGAACACCACCAGGAAGTCGTAGTCGTCGGGCCGGGTCCGGTAGAACTCCCGGGCCAGCGCCACGAAATCGACCGTGGCGAAACGGCCGAATGTGAACTCTTCGAAGATCGCGCCAGCCGAGACGGTGGCGGGCAGGCCGGCGGAGAAGTCGATCTCGTGGACGGGTCCGGCGCCGCCTCCGGCGGCCACGCCGACGAGCCCCGTGATCGGCGTCGCGGCGTGCACCAGGCGCAGGGTGCCGTTCTTCTCCAGCACCAGCTGCATCGAGAGCCACCCGCCGGAGGTGATCACGGGATCCCACGTGATCACCGCTCGGTCCGGGGTCACCGCGGCACGCACCGCGAAGGACTGATCGGTCTCGTCGGCCGGAAATCCGAAGACGGCAATCCGCGGCGGACCCGCCACGAGGCTCGCGGCGGTGACGTCGTTGACGTCCGGGCCGCCGAAGGTAACGTTTCCCGAGTCGTTGACGAAGACACGGTCGTACGAACCGCCGAGGAACGGGAAGGAGAAGCCGAGCGAAACCTCGAAGGTCTCGGGGCATCCGTCCGGGCTGCACACGCCGAGCGGAAGCAGGCCGTCGCGGAAGTCCGTATCGATCCATCCGCCGACGCCGCGACTGACCGCGAACCCACCCGGAGCGGGAGTGAAGGTCAGATTGCGGTCGGCCAGGTCCACATGCTCGAAACGGCGTACCCCGAAGACCTCGACGATCGATCCCGCGTCGAGCGATAGCGGCAGGTCGCTCGTCCAGTCCACGAGGTGCTGCGGGCGGGCGGCGCCTCCCGAGGTGACGCCCACGACGACCGTGCCCGTGGGCGGGATCGCCGCCGGGTATGTGACCTCGACGCGCCCGTCGGCGTGGAGCACCGCCTGCGCGGTGATCGGGCCCGGATTGGGGAAGAGAGCCGGCGCCGGGATCCCGGCCCATGTGACGACGACCCGATCGGCCTCCACCCGGGCATGTACCGATCCGCCGAGATCCGGTCGGAGGCTGGCGCCGAAGGCCGCGATGCAGGGGGGTACCGTGAGGAGGAACGACTGGCTGTTGGCCGAGCAGCGGCGGCCAAAGCCGAGCGTGCCGTCATCGCTGACAAAGACGCTTTCCTGCGCCCCGCCGAGGAATGGAAAGGCGAAAGGGAGCGCGACCTCGACGGCCTGGCCGTTGCCGAGCGCAAGCGTCGGGCCGAGGTCGGTCTCGTAGGCGGGAGCGCCGGAGGAGACGGCGAAGCCGCCGGCCGTAGGCTGGAAATGGAGCGTCGAGGCCGGCAGGTCGAAAGGCGAAATGGTCGCCGAGAACTCCTCGTAGACGGCGCCGGGCGGAAAGACCGCCGGAAGGGAGCCCACGAAATTTGTGTCGGCGAGAGGCCCGCCGTCTCCTCCCGGCGAGAGGCCGATGACCGCGTCGCCGATCGCGGCGGAGGCCGCTCCGGGGAGGGCGGCGTCCGGATACTCGAAGCGCACCGTGCCGTCGCGGCCCAGGCGCGCGCGGACCTGCGAGAAGACAGTCTGGTCGAACCACGTGACGACCCACGTGACGAGCGCGTCGTCGGGTCCCGGCTCGTAGAGGACCAGCGTCGGAAACAGATCCGAGTAGAGCGGCCCGATGCGCGGAGGGCCGGCGAGGAAGCGGGCGGCGTCGCGCAGGGCGGTCGGATCGAAGGGATCGTCCCCGGGCGCGCCGAGGGTGAGATTGCCCGCGCCGTGAACCCAGATGTGGTCGTAAGTCGCGCCCCGGTACGGGAACGCGAAGGGAAGCACGATCTCCGCGCTGTCATCCGGCCGCGTGATGTCGAAGAGCTGGGGTGGGTTGAGAAACGCCGGCCCCGGTTCCCCGAACCGGACGTCCCAGCCGCCGCCGGCGAGCGGGCGGAACTCGATCGCCGCCCGCGGCACCAGGTCGGCGAGGTTTCTCGGGATGGACGGCGTCACGATCGAGCCGTCGTCTTCGATCACCGCGACTTCGCCCAGCCGGTCGAATCGCGGGAGTCCCGGCGCGGGTTTCCCGGCGAGCCGCCGCTCGTGGCGCTGATGTTCGAGACGAACGGCTGCGGAGGCCTCAGCGGGCGGCAGATCGCGGCGGGCTGCCGGGGTCCTGCGAGGAGCGGACGGCTCGCGCTCCGGCGGGGTCGCCGCTCCCGCGCGCCCGACCACGGCGAGAACGCCGATGCTGGCCACGAGGGCCCAGGCCGCAACGCTGATTCTGATCATGACAGCTCGGAGGGGTCAGCGTTGTGAGAACGGTGTGGTCCCTATGACAGTCACTGTGGCTTGAGCGGCATACCCCGAGGGTGGGCTGAGGAGGGTAAAGGGAACGGCGTGCGCGGTAGAGGTTGCGATCGGCGCATGGACATTCGTCACCGTGCCAACGTATCGGTCGAAAGGGGTGGCGCTGCTTTGGAGCTGCAGAGGCACCCAGATGGTTCCGTAGGTTCCGGAGTCGCTCGGCCCGCACATTCCAAAAACGGGTTTCTGACTCGAACCCGCATCGATTCGGACACTGATTGTTTCGATTACCGCGCCCGCTCGCGCAATGATGTTGCTTTCGGCGCATGAAAATCCGGGAACGTCCGGGTAAAGGACGAGAAAATCGGTGCCGACTAGAGGCGTCGGATTGTCCAGTCTGACGTTCCACACTCCGGACTGGGTCGCGCCCACCGTTCCCGCGACCGACTGAATCGCCGGAAAGTTCCCGACCGTCACGGGGAGAGGAACGTTCGTCACCTCGACCGGGGCGGATTTCTCGGCCGAGGCTCGCCCCCCCGGAATGATCAACGTCCCGACAAACAGAGCCAACCCGAGGAGAGCGATCGACAGCACGCGCCGCATATGGACCTCCCTTCGTACGAACCGGCCGGCTCGGAGCCGCGCCGTGCGCGTCATGTTCGAGCGTCGGCCAGAAAACCGTCCAGAGCACGGTCATGCTTTTTTTTCGGGAGGCGGGGGCGGCGCCGGCCGTCAGATCAGACGAGCCTTGATCGCCTTGCTGACGGCCTCGGACTTGGTGTGGACGTGGAGCTTCTCGTACACGGAACGGACGTAGTTGCGGATGGTGTTGACGCTGACGTGGATCCGATCCGCCGCCGCCTGGTAGCTGTGGCCCTCGGCGAGGAGAGCGAGCATCCGCGTCTCCTGCGCCGTCAGGTGGTACTCGATCTTCGGCGGAGGCCCAGTCTTCTGGAACAGGCGCACGACCTGGCGCGCGATCTGCGGCGACATCGGAGCGCCTCCCGCTCGCACTTCGGCGATCGCTTCGAGGAGCTTCGCCGGAGGAGTCTTCTTCAGGAGGTATCCGCAGGCGCCGTTGCAGATCGACTCGAAAACGCGGTCCTCTTCCTCGTAGACGGTGAGCATGACGACCGCGGCCGCCGGGTAGCGGGCCCGCAGCGGGGCGACTCCCTCCGAGCCGGACATTCCCGGAAGGCCGATGTCGAGGAGGATGACCTCGGGCGGCTCACTCGGATCGGCCCGGAGAGCCTGCTCGACGGAGGCGCAGGCGGCGACGCAGGAGAATCCCGGCGTCCCGTCGATCAGGGTGCGGAGCCCGTCGCGCGCGACGCGGTCGTCTTCCACGAGGAGGACCCGCGCGCGGCCGACGCCCGCGCCCGGTGAGCCGGCTTCGGGTTTCAAGAGCGACACGCTTCGACCCGACACCCTACATCTCCGGCGAGCCTCCCGGGAAGCGCATGATCATGCGCCGCCCTTGAGCGGCACTTCGATGAGGATCCGGGTACCCTCGCCGGGCCGGGAAGTCACCTGGAACTTTCCCCCGAGACTCTCCGCGCGCCGCTTCATCGTGGTCAGGCCGTAGCCCGCCGGGTCATTGGCACTCTCGGGAGGGGCATTTTGCGGAAGCCCCAGCCCGTCGTCGCGGATCTCGGCCGCGATGTAACCGTCCCGCACGGCGAGCCCAAGCGCGACATGACTCGGTAGGCCGTGGCGAAGCGCGTTGCGGATTGCCTCCTTGAAGATCAGGTACAACTGGCGCCTCGTCTCGCCGGCGATGGAGATCTCCTCGGGCCTTTCCGGGCTCTCGAGCGACCCGGCGACTCCGCGGGCCTCCAGCATCTCGGAGGCGTAGCGCCGGATCCGCGCGGCCAGGTTCCCGAGGTTGTCGTGCCGGGGGTCCACCGACCAGACCATGTCGCCGGCGGACTCGATCAGGTCACGGGCGTTCTGGCCGATGTCGGAAAGCAGCGGCCGCACGTCCTTTGCCGGCTCGCCGACCTGCCGGCCCGCGAGCTCGCTGAGGATCGAGATCCGGTAGAGGCTCGTCCCGAGGTCGTCGTGAAGGTCGGCGGC
>DATFWF010000190.1:0-31477 GCA_035259605.1 Thermoanaerobaculia bacterium | reverse complement strand
GCCGCGTCCGCCAGCATCCGAGGGAAGACGTCCTCGGCCTCGCCGATGCAAACCGCGTCGGCGTGCCTCGAGACTTCTTCGTAGTGGAAGGTGGTGTGCGGGCCGCCCATCAGCACCGGGATTCCCCGGTACCGGAACCGGTCCGCGATCTCGTACCCGCGAAGCGAGGTCACCGTCCGGATCGTGATCGCGACCGCGTCCACGGGGGCGTCGTAGTCCACTTCTTCGGTCGCGTCGTCCAAGAGCGTCACCTCCCACTCCCTCGGCGCGAGCGCCGCCAGGTGAGGAAGGACGGCGCCGACCAGCTTTCGCTTGCGGAGCTTGTACGGCTCGCGGACGCCGCGATAGCGGTAACCGGTGGCCTGGATGATCAACAGCCTCGGCATCCAGCCCCCTTCGAAGGAACTCTGGCGGGAGACTGCCGGGGGCGCGCGCCCCCTCGCAAGATGCGTCTGAATCAGCTCGAGGCGAGGGCGAGGCGGCGCCGCCGGCCCCAGTACATTCCGCGCGCCGCCTGGAGCGGGCCGTTGGCGAAGTAGATCCAACCGGCCCACGACGCGCCGGCGGGCCCGCCGAGTCCGGCGAGCGCGAAGGAGACGGCGCCTACGAGGATCTGCAGGAGCGCGTTCCAGATGCTCTCGCGCGTGTGCAGCCGCTCGATCTCGTTTAACTCCAGCTCCTCGCGCTTTCGCCACGCGTGCCCGTAGAGGAGCGCGAACAGGACGAACACCGAGACGTACCCCGCCCCGAAGACGAGCATCACGGTCCTCAACTGCTCGAACGAGGTCAGCGGTTGAATGCCGCCGCGGCCGGCGGGGAGGTTCAGCACCCGGTCCACTAGCCCGGTGAAAAGGAACTTCAGCGGATAGACGTAGAAGAGGACCACGAAGATCAGCACCGCGTTGAGCACGACGACGGAGAGGTCCTCCATCCCGTACCGCCGGAAGAAGATGTACTGCTGGTACCAGATCGAGAAGAGCAGCGCGAAGCAGATCGCGAAGGCGAAGAAGCCGCGCATCGCCGCCATCAGCTCGTCGAAGCTTTTCGGCACCTCGAGCGAGACGACCAGGAGCGTGATCGCGAAGGCGAAGACCGCGTCGGAGAGGCCCTCAAGCCGCGAGACTTCCTTGCCTCCACGCCACCGGAACCCCTCCGAAGCGCCGACTCCCTTCTCGGCGAGGTGGCTCCGGAGAGATCCAGTCACGCCGCCGATTCTACGGTGACGGCTATCCGCTTGGTCCCGCGGCGCTCCTTCCCAACGGCAACGTCCTCGTCGAGACGACCAACGGGATCCCCTCGGCGCCGGTCACGGTCAACGTCCGGTGACGGACTGACACCCGGATCTTCGGCGAACGCGCGGGATCCGTCGGTGAACCGACGCCGGCGGGTCCCGCGCGAGAGTTATCTTCGGGAACCGCGAGGAAGGAGGGTTCCATGAAGAGATCTCTCGCGATCGGCATGGCGGCTTTGGTTGCCCTGGCGGCGGCGTGGGCGGCGGGTCAGGCGGCGCCGGCGCCCGCGAACCGCGCGGCGGGCTCCGGCGACTTCGACTTCCTGGAAGGAAAGTGGAACATCGTCTACAACAACTCCGCGCCGGGAATCCCGCCGAACCTGAAGGGAACCTGGACGGCGACGAAGCAGGCGGATGGGCGGGTCCTCTACGACGAGTTCCGCATCCTCGGGGCGAAAGGAGAAACCGTCTCGCTCGGCGCGAGCTACCGCGTCTTCGACAACGTCCGCAAGAAGTGGGACTGCCGCTACGTCCAGCTCCTCCTGCCGGGAGACGACGGCGACCTCATCAAGCTCGCGAACTGGGCCACCTTCACGGCCTGGCCCGAGGGCTCGACGCTGCGCGTGGACCAGCAGGGCGACCGGGGCGCGCTGAGGATCACCTACTACGACATCGCGAAGGACCACTTCCGCTGGAAGGCCGACGCCTCCCCCGACGGCGGAAAGACCTGGCGCGCCGACGCGATCCGGATCGAGGCGACCCGCGCTCCCTAGCTGGCGAGGAACGTCTCGTCTCGCCTCGCCTGACCCTCGACGGGCCGGGAGTTATGGCTTGGGCAGGGGGTGGGCGTCCTGGAAGTCCACGCGGGAGCCGTCGCCGAAGACCTCGGTGTCCTGGACGTGCACGACGACGAGGCGGTCCTCGACGCGTTCGACCACGCCGCTGCGTTCGCAGATCGAGCAGCAGACGACCGTCCCCTCCATCGGAACCTCGGAGCCCGGCGCCAGCCCCACGAAGCTCTCCTGGCTGATAAACCGGCCGTCCTCGTGAGAGCACTCGGGCCTTCGGCCCGGGCACTCCAGGATCCGGCACATGTAACCCTTCGTCTGGCTTTCGCTCGTAGGCATTCCCGATCTCCGTCGAGTGGGATTCAGTCTGGGTCCCCGGCGGCGAAGAGAGGCTGATGCACCTGCATCATTTCGGATCGCGCCGTAGCGCTCCACGAACCACGCACGCGAAACGCCGGCCATCCGGGGATTATCCGAGGCCCGGCGCGCCGACTACGGAAGGTCGGCGGGAGCAATTTGAACGCGCCGACGCGATCGGGAGCGCGGTGGTAGGCTCGACGAGCGGGTGAATCGCTCGAACGTCATTCTCGATTTCGTTTTCGACGACGGGCTCCTCTTCGTTTCGCTCGCCAACATCGGAGACGAGCCGGCGACCGACGTCGTCGTCGAGTTCGACAAGCCCGTCCGGCGAGCGGAGGGCGTCTCGCTCGTGGAGATGGCTCTCTTCCGGAAGCTGGCGTTCCTGGCGCCCGGCAGGACGATCACGGCCTTCGTGGATTCGAGCGCGGCCTACTTCGCGCGGGGCGAGCCGGCCGAGATCACCGCGACGATCCGCTGGATCGAGCAAGGAGAAAGCCGCTCGGCGAGAATCCGGCACGACCTGGGCGTTTACCGCGATCTCCCCTACGTCCCAGGCCGGCCGCGAACCTAGGCGAGCTCGAGTCCCTCGTGCGCGATCTCGATCGTCTCGATCGCGACCTCGCTCGTCGAAGCGTTCAACGTCGGGCCCTCGTACTTCCTCGGCCAGCCCTGCCGGAAGTTCCAGCGGAGCACGTCGTTGCCGGCCTCATCGAGGAGCACGACCGCGCCGTCCCGCCGTTTCGCGGCTCCGTCGAGGACCGTCTTGTACCAGTCCCAAAGCTCGCGGTCCTTCGTGATTCCGCGCTTCAGGACGATGTTCGCGTACTTCCTCAGGCCCGGCAGCTTCCGGATCAAGCCGGCATCCCCTCCCGAGCGGTACTCGATGACCTCGACCTCGGAGGAGAGACCGGAGCACTCCGAGAACGCCGTGGCCTTCAGCCCGGTGATCTCCAGCCGGAAATTGAGTCCCGAGAACGGATCGAGTCGAAAGGGCGGCATGGGTGGCCTCCTCGTCGCGGATTGGGCCGAAGTCTAAATCACGGCCAGCTCCATTCCCTTCAGAAGACGGGCAGCAGGCGGCCGAGTTTCGGCGGCGAAACCTCGCCGCGCTTGCGGAAGTGGTCGATGAGAACGTCCGAGAGCGCTCTGCCGCTGTCGGTCTGCTTCGTTCGAAGAAAGGTCTGATACAGGTCGCCTCCCTGCGCGAGGAAGCTGTTGGTCGCGGCCCGATAGACACGGGCCGGATCGAGCTTCCGGCCGCCGACCGTCACGGACACCAGGCGCTGCCCCGCGGGCTTGCGCAAATCGTAGGAAGCCGCAAGGCCGGAGACCTGGACGAGCCCGCGCTCGAGCGAGAGTCCCTGCTCGAGCACCTCGCGGATCTCCGCGCCGGTCATCTCGCAGGTGACCAGGGTGTTGAGAAACGGCAGCGCGTCGAGCACGTTCCCGTTGGTCACCGCTCCCTCGGGCAGATCGGCGCGCAGGCCGCCGGCGTTATGGAACGCGACCTCGGCGCCCGCCGTCTCGCGCATCACGTCCGCGACGAAAGAACCCAGCGGCGACTCGCGGTTGTAGTCCCGGACGAGGCGCGCCGTGGACCGGCCGACCACCTGGCCGATCGCCGGCGCCGTCTCCCGCTTGTAGGCTTCGATCTTGGCCGCCACGATCGGATCGGGTGCGACCCGGTCGCTCCAGACCTTGAGCAGCTCGCCCTGGTGCGAGACGACCCTCCCTCCCTGCATCCGCAGCTTCAGGTAACCCAGCCGCGTGCCGTAGCCGTACGTCTGCACGATCAGCGTGCCGGTCTTCGGATGGACGTAGGGGGTCTCGATCCCCCGGTGGGCGTGCCCGCCGACGAAGACGTCGATCCCCTCGACTTCGCCGCAGAGCCGGATGTCCTCCTCGAAGTCGCGCTGGACTTCGGGGCGCGCCTCGGCGTCGGTCTGCTGGGGGCCCGTCTTGCCCTGGTGCGCCACGACGACGACGAGATCCACCTTCGGCCGGAGCTCCTTCACGATCGCGCGCACCGCCGGGATCGGATCGGTGAAGTCCAGGTCCGTGATCCCGGAGGGCAGCGCGACGCTTCTCGCGTCCTGCCCGATGATGCCGATGACGAGGAGGCGCACGCCGTTTCGCTCGAGGAAGGCGTAGGGCCGCGCGTAGTAGCGGTTCGTCCCCTTGTAAAAGACGTTGGCCGCGAGCACGGGAAAGGGAACGCGGTTCATCTGCCGCGTGAAGTTCTCGCTGCCGTAGTCGAACTCGTGGTTGCCGATCGCCATGGCGTCGTAGCCCATGGTCAGCATCATCTCCATCAGCGCCTCGCCCCGCGTCAGGTTCGACAGCATTCCCGTGAACATGTCCCCGGCGTCGAAGAGGAAGACGGTCTCCTCGCGCTTCCGGATGTCGTTGACCATCGTCGCGAGCTGCGCCGCGCCCCCGAGCTTCGGGCTCCCCGGCAGCCAGTAGGCGGGAATCGGGTCGAACGCGCTGTGGAAGTCGGTCGTGTAGAGGATCGTGACGTCCCGCGGCCGCGGCTCGGCGGCCCGCGCCGCGCCGGCGGCCGCGCAGGCGGCGATCGCAAGCGCCAGGGCGGCGGCGATCGATCTGCCCCGGTGAACGGACATGGACGCGCGCCGATTCTAGAACGTCGGGCGCGGGCGCAGGCGTGCCCGGCTTTTACAGAGTGCGAACGAGCGTGAGCAGGACTTCCGACTGATCCGGCGTCAGCGCCTTGCCCGCCTGGGCTCTCACCTCGTTCTCGAACGCCCCCAGCGCGCCCGCCTTCGCCGGGGCGTCGCCACGTTTTTCCGCGGCCTCGGCGGCGTCGAGGTGCGCCGAGAGGGCACCCCCGACCCCCGGGCTGCCGCTGTAGTAACCGGCCAGCATCCGCAGCGACTTGTAAGAGAAGAGAAAGAGCGGATCGCCCGACAGGTCGCTCCGGTTGATGACGATCTGCGAATCGATCTCCGGCCCGAAAACCCCTGGAGTCTTCAGAAGCGGCGCAAACGGCGCGACGACGGGGTTCTCGAGCAGGCCCGCGAGCGTCACGGACTGGCCGCCCTCGATGTCGCCGGCGAGCTTCGCGAAGACCGTGTCCACGATGTCGGACTGCGCGAGAAACGGACGAGCCTGCGGGATGAGCTCCGGGTGATCCTGGAGGATCGGCGTCACGGTCTCGGCGGCCATGGCGAGAGCCGCCAGCGAGAGGTGGCTGAAGGCCTGCTGCGCGGAAGCCGGAGCCGGGCACGTGTCCTTGATGTCCGGGCCGGTGATCGTCGTCACCGCGCACGTCTTGTCGATGCAGAACTCGACCTGAGTGCCCCGGATCGTGCAGAGGCGGAAGTTCCAGTCCGCGGGAACTCCGGTCTCTCCGCTCGCCGTCACCTGGTAGAGGAAGCAATCGAAATCGAGGTCCGCGGCGAGCTGATCGAAGGTCTCGTGGCCCGGCGTGAAGGCGAGCAGGCGCGCGTCGGCCAGGTCGGACGGATAGGTCCCGTACTGGCTGAAGAACGAGGCGAAGACCTGGCAGAAGCTCCCGTTGGGCTGAAGCTCGGCTTGCATCTTGGCCCTCGTCGCGGAGTCGCGGACCTTCTGGACCGCCGGGAGAAGAAGCCCGATCAGGACCGCGATGATCGCGATCACGACGAGCAGCTCGATCAGCGTGAAGCCCGCGCTCCCGCTCCGCGTCCGCGAGGCCCCGCGCGGTTTGTCCGGAGTTGCAGCACTGGAAGAAAGAGGCCCGGTATCTACGGTCGTCACTTGCTCCTCCTCTGAACAGGCGCCGTGAGAGGTGGGGAACGGGCCGTTGTTGGAGCGCCGGCCCACTTATAGTCCCGGCCTCGGCGACCCGTCAACCCGTGCCCAGCCGACGGTGTGCAAGCTCCGGCCCCCATGCCGGCGCCGGCTCAGCTCGGGTCGAGAGGGACTCCCTGGGGCGTGACCGCGCCGGTGATGAAGGCGCCGGGTTTGCGTTCTGGCCGTCGATGCCGGCTCGGCCGATCGCGCCGGTCAAATCGCCGACGGCCCAGAAGAGATGCGCGGAATCGACCGCCAGGCCGCGCGGGTTCGACAGTCTGGTGAGGAACGCCTGGTTCACGTTCTGCCCGTTGAGGTCCGCCCGGCCGATCGAACCGTTGACCTCGCTGTTGCTCCAGTAGACGTGCGCGAAATCCACCGCCACGCAAGTCGTCGACTGGCGGTTCCACGCGTTGACCGAGCCCGGGCGAATTCCCGCCCCGCGTCATAGGATTCGGCAATGCTCGCAAAGGGCCTGACTCCGATCCTGAACGTCTCCAACATCGAGGAGAGCTTCGTGTGGTTCGAGAAGCTCGGCTGGAAGAAGGGGTGGGACTGGGGCGACCCGCCGACTTTCGGCGGCGTCTGCTCCGGAAGGTTCGAGATCTTCCTCTGCTTGAACGCGCAGGGAGGCCGGGGGAGGAGCTCGCTCTCGAAAACGGGAGGACCCGACGGCGACGATGCCGCGGACAAGGGCGTCTGGATGTCGATCTGGGTGGACGACGTGGACGCCGTCCACGAGCGGTGCCTCGCGCAGGGCCTCGAGGTGACCAGGCCTCCGACCGACGAGCCATGGGGCGTGCGGGAGATGCACGTCCGCCATCCGGACGGCCACGTCTTCCGTATCAGCCGTAGCCAGCATGAGTGACGAGGCCCCCGCGGTCTTGGTACGCTTGGAGCCGGGATCGGAAGCGCGGAGGGAAGGCGTCATGACTCTGCGGTCGCGCGGCCGGAGACTTCTCGCCGGTTGCCTGGTTTTCGCGGCGGCTATCCTTGGAGGGGCCGGCGGACAACTCCTGGGTCTTTGCGGTCCCTTCACCGATGTCGCCAATGACGCCTTCTGCGCGTTCGTCCTGGAGATCTTCTACCTCGGGATCACGACCGGCACGACGGCGACGACCTACGATCCGGCCTCGAATGTCTCGCGCCTCCAGATGGCCGCGTTCCTCTCGCGCACCGTGGACGGCGCTCTCCGGCGCGGAAGCCGCCGCGCGGCGCTGGACCAGTTCTGGGCCACGCAGAACGCGACGGCCCTGGGACTGACGACGGTCGGCCCGGTTCCCCACCACGTCCGGTCCGACGGCGCGGACCTCTGGGTCGGCGGCGGCGGCGTCATCTCGCGTGTCCGGGCGAGCGACGGCAAGCTCCTCGAGACCTGGACCGGGGCGCCCAACGCCGAGGGAGCGCTCGTGGCCATGGGCAAGGTCTTCTTCGCGGGCACGCAGGCCCAGGGGCGGCTCTACCGGATTGACCCCACCGCGCCGGCGGGAGCCGTGGACATCGTCGTCTCCGATGTCGGAGGCAACACCCGCGGGCTCGCCTTCGACGGCGCCTTGATCTGGACGGGCAACACGAATTCCGTTTCTCTCGTGACGCCCAGCGCGACGATTCCCTGGACGGTCACCACGGTGACGACCGGATTCGGCTCCGTCATCGGCATGCTCTACGACGGCTCCAGCGTCTGGGCGGCGGACAACAGTTTCCAGGCGATTCGCAAGCTCAACCCGACGGGGGCCATTCTTCAGACGGTGACCGTCGGCTCCGCGCCGCAATACCCGGTCTTCGACGGCTCCAACATCTGGGTCCCCAACACCGGCAGCACGTCCGTTTCGGTGGTCCGCGCCTCCACCGGGGCGGTCCTGGCCACGCTCACGGGCAACGGCCTCGACCAGCCGATCGTCGCGGCATTCGACGGCCAGAGGGTGCTCATCACGAACAACGGGACCCACAATGTCTCGCTCTGGAAGGCGGCGGACCTGACCGCGATCGGGCCCGTCGACCTGGGCGTCGGCAAGATCCCGTACGGCGCCTGCAGCGACGGGATCCATTTCTGGATCGCGCTCTCTTCCGGCCACCTGGGCCGCTTCTGAGAGACGTTCGGAGCTTCACTCCCCGCGGCCGAGCGGAGATTTGACGGGGATGTTTTCGACCGGAGGAGTCTCAATGTCTCCCGGTCGCTACGAATTCGGCATCGATCTGGTTTTCAGGATTGGAACTCGTCCCTATCGCCCTTTCGGGCATGCCAAGACACCGCTCCTTCCGAAGCGGCGGATGGTACCCTTCGTGCAAGGCGTGACAGATCCGGGGGGGCCGGATGGTGGACGACAGCGGCTTCTACAAAGAGGTCATCGACAACCTCTACGACGGGGTTTACTTCGTCGACCGCTCGCGTGTCATCACGTACTGGAACAAGGGCGCCGAGCGGATCACCGGGTACAAGAGCGACGACGTCCTCGGGCGCTCCTGCCGCGACGACCTGTTGAGCCACGTCACCGCGGAAGGTGTTCAGCTCTGCGGAAGCCGCTGCCCGGTGGAAACGTGCATGGAGAAGGGGGTGCCGCAGGAGGCCGAGGTCTTCCTGCACCACGCGGACGGGCACCGCGTGCCGGTCCTGATCCGCGCAGCCCCCTTCCACGACGCGAAGGGGAAGATCATCGGGGCGGTCGAGACCTTCAGCAGCGACCTCGGGGACGTGGCCGTCCGGCAGCAGCTCCGGGAGCTGCGGCACCAGACGCGGACCGACTCGGTGACCGGGATCTCCAACCGCGCGCATCTCGAGGGCCGGCTGCGCGCCCTCATCGCGGAGTTCGAAGGCAAGACGGACGCCGGCGTCGTCTTCCTCGACATTGACCACTTCAAGGATTTCAACGACGCCCATGGCCATGACACCGGAGACCGGGTGTTGCGCATGGTCGCTTCGACGTTGAAGAACAGCCTGCGCGGGACCGACGCGATCGGACGGTGGGGCGGCGAGGAATTCCTTGCGGTCCTCTACGACGTGTCGTCGAAGGAAAACCTCCGGAAGACCTGCGAAAAGCTCCGGACCCTGGTCGAGCTTTCGCGCCTGGACTTCGAGGGCCGCGGCCTCTCGGTCACGATCTCGGTCGGAGGAACCCTCCTCCATCCCGACGACACTCCCGAATCCATCGTCCACCGCGCCGACGAGCTGATGTACCGCAGCAAGCAGGCCGGCCGGAACCGGACCACCGTGGGCTGACGAGCAATAGAATACGGGGCCGGAGGTAACGATGGCAGCTACCAGGAAATCGAAGACCGAATCGAGGAACCGGGCGGCGAGGAAGCCGACCGCAAGCAGGGCGCCCGCGAAGAAGGCGGCGGCGCCGCAGGGCACCAGCCTGACAGAGGCCGCGCCGAGCTTCACCGTCAACGACCTGGAGAAGAGCCTGTCCTTTTACCGCGACGTGCTCGGGTTCAAGGTGGACGAGCGCTGGGAGCGGGACGGCAAGCTCATGGGAGTCTCGCTCCAGGCCGGCAAGGTGACGTGGATGATCGGACAGGACGACTGGCAGAAGGGGCGCGACCGCAAGAAGGGCGAAGGGTTCCGGCTCTACTGCACGACGACGGAGAACGTGGACGCGCTCGCGCGGAAGATCAAGAGCAAGGGCGGCAAGCTCGACTCCGAGCCGGCCGACCAGCCGTGGGGCTCGCGCGACTTCTCGCTCACCGATCCGGACGGCTTCAAGATCACCATCGGCGCCGAGAACCGCTAAAGTCGAAGAGCGGGACGCCGGCCGGAAGATCAGACGCGGCGCGCCGTCAGCGCGCTGTCGTCCCCTCGGCCGAGATCGGGGCAGGCTCTGAGCGCCGTGAGGTGCGAAGGATCTCTGAAGTCGACCTGATGCTTGCGACGGGAAAACGGCTGGGTCACTACGAGATCCTCGCGCCGATCGGCGCGGGCGGCATGGGAGAGGTCTACCGCGCGAGGGACTCGAGGCTCGACCGCGAGGTCGCCGTCAAGGTCCTGCCCGAGTCGCTGGCGTCCGACCGCGGAGCCCTCGCCCGGTTCCAGAGTGAGGCGCGGGCGATCGCCGCGCTTTCCCACCCGAACATCCTCGCGGTGTTCGACCTCGGCGAGAGCGGCGGGACTTCCTACACCGTCACGGAGCTCCTCGAGGGCCAGACGCTCCGCGACCGTCTCGACGCGGGGCCGCTCCCGCGCACGAGGGCGATCGAGATCGCGCTCCAGATCGCCCGCGGCCTCGGCGCGGCCCACGAGAAGGGGATCGTCCACCGGGACCTGAAGCCGGAGAACGTCTTCCTGACCCGCGACGACGGGGTCAAGATCCTCGACTTCGGACTCGCCCGCCGGACCGGCCCCGCCGGCGGCGCCGAGGACTTGACGAGCGCCCTTACGCAGGAACAGCACACGACGCCGGGCACGATCCTCGGCACGGTCGGTTACATGTCCCCCGAGCAATTGCGGGGACAGCCGGTGGATCACCGCTCGGACATCTTCTCCTTCGGCGCTGTCCTCTACGAGATGCTGGCGGATCGGAAGGCCTTCCGCCGCGACTCCCCCGCCGAGACGATGGCCGCGGTCCTCACGCAGGACCCGCCGGAGCTGTCGAGGTCCGGCATCCAGTCTTCCGCCGCCGCCGAGGTGGTCCGCCACTGCCTCGAGAAGGACGCCGGCCGGCGGTTCCAGTCGGCGCGCGACCTGATCTTCAACCTCCAGCAGATCCTCGGCGCGCCGGCGGGAGAGGACTCGGATCTCTCCGCCCGGACCGGCCTCTCCATCGCGATCCTCCCGTTCCGCAACGTCAGCGCGGACCCGGAAAACGAGTTCTTCGCCGACGGGATCACCGACGACGTGATCGCCAACCTGGCGAAGATCCGGTCCCTGAAGGTCATCTCGCGCACCTCGGTCATGGCGTTCAAGCGCACGGAGCGGAGCCTGCGGGAGATCGGACAGACGCTGGGCGCCCGGACGATCCTCGAAGGGAGCGTGCGCCGCGCCGGCAACCGCGCTCGCATCGTGGCGCACCTCGTGGACGCCCGCACGGACGAGCAGCTCTGGGCCGAGACCTACGACCGCGAGCTGACCGACATCTTCACGATCCAGACCGACGTGGCGCTCCAGATCGTCGCCGCCCTCCAGGCGGAGCTGTCCGCCGACGAGAAGACGCGGCTGCAGAAAAAGCCGACGCACGATCTCCACGCCTACCAGCTCTACCTCCAGGGGCGATTCGTCTTCTACAAATCGACGGAAGAAGGGTACCGGCTGGCGCGGGAGTACTTCGAGCAGGCGATCGCCAAGGATCCTGGCTTCGCGCTGGCCTGGATCGGCCTCGCCAACGTCCACACCGAATATGCGATCGGCCAGGGGGCCGGCGCGATGGAACCGGCAGCCGCGTTCGCGAAGGCGAAGGAGTACGTCGCGAAGGCTCTGGAGCTCGACAACGATCTCGGGGACGCGCACGGCGTCCGGGCAAGCCTGATGTTCCTGTGCGACTACGACTGGGCCGGCGCGGAAAGGGAGTTCGAGCTCGCCCTGCGGTTGAGCCCCGGGTCCGCCGACACCTACGACCGCTACGGCTGGCTCTGCTCGGCGCTGGAGCGCTACGACGACTCGATCCGGCTGATCAAGCGCGCCCGGGAGCTCGATCCCCTTCCTCACCAGTCCGATCTCGGCACCGAGTACCTGCGCGCCGGCCGCTACCCGGAGGCGCTCGAGATCGCGGCCGAAGTCATCTCGCTGGATCCGGACAGGGCCCGCGGGCACACACTGCTGGGCTGGGCGAACGTGCTGATGGGCAATTACGAGAAGGGAATCCCTGCCCTCGAGCGCGGGGCGGCCCTCTCGCCGGGAAGCATGTTCCAGGCGCAGCTCGCCGAGGCGTACGCGATGGCGGGGCGGATGGACGAGGCTCGCGCGATCCTGCGGGAGCTGCTGGATCTCGCCGCGCGGCGATACGTCTCGCCCTACCACCTCGCCTACGTCTACACGGGGCTAGGACAGCAGGAGGAGGCGATCGACTGCCTGGAGAAGGCGTTCGAGGAGAGATCCGGCGCCATGTACGGGGTGAAGGGTTCCTTCCTCTTCAGGCCGCTCCGGTCCCACCCACGGTTCCAGGCGCTGATGAGGAGAATGAACCTCGCCTAGCAAGGCCGCGAGCCGGCGGAACTCCCGTCCGGCTCGCGGCCATCTTGTTTCCCTGTCATTCCGAGCGAGGCCGCAGTCGCCGCGTAGAAGGAATCGCGCGGCTCAGTCGAGTAGATCCTTCGTCGCTTCGCTCCTCAGGTAGATCCTTCCTCGCTTCGTTCCTCAGGATGACAGCGGGGGCTTCGCTCCCGCTGTCACTTCTTGGCGTTGCGGGGATCGTCGGCGGGGTTCACGTAGTTGAACTCGACTGGGCCGACGCCGTAAAGGACGACCGTCGTCGGTTCCTTCGTGTAGGCATAGTGGTTCACGCCGGTCGGCGCGATGAAGTAGCCGCCCGGAGCGACCGCCTTGCCCGCCTGCCGATCGAGCTTGTCGCCCATGCCCATGTAGACCGTGCCGGAGACGACGACCACGTTCTCGTCGGTCGGGTGCGAGTGCGCCGGGATGTTGTAGTTGGCCGGGAACTTCAGCCGCACCGTGTAGGTATCCGACGTCATCGGGTTTCCGGACAGGATCGCGATCTCCGCTCCGGGCGGCAGAAACGGCGGCGCCGGCCCCCACTTCGCCTCGGCGACGGACTGCATCACGTGCGGGTGCTTCGCCGTCTGGGCGGCCGCGGCTCCCACGAACGCTGCGGCGATGACGACCGCAAGCCCCATTCGAACCTTCATGGTGTCCCTCCTCTTCTCCTCTTCGGCGCGGGCCGGGGATCGGCCGCGCGTCAGGGAAAAGTATCCGCCGAGCTTCCGCGGCGTTTCGGGCCATTTTCGGGGCGGCGCGAAAAATGGCCCGTTCGGGCCAGACCCGGGCAGGGTGGCGCTCGCCGAGGTATGAATGCCGGCATGGAGCGCGGCTTCCGGGAGCTCTTCGGCGGCCCGCCGCAGGCGCGAGGGGAGGCGCCGGGCCGCGTCAACCTGATCGGCGAGCACACCGACTACAACGGAGGATACGTCCTCCCGGCTCCCATTCCCCGGAGGACACTCGTCGAGGTCGCCGCGCGTGCGAGCGGCAAGACCGCGCGCGCCTGGAGCGCTAGCTTCCCGGAAAATCGCCCGGCGGAGTTCGCGGCCGGCGAGGAGAGGGCGGGGCGAGGTTGGCTCGACTACGTCCAGGGGATCCCGTGGGCTCTCCGCCGGGAAGGCATACCGGTTCCCGCCTTCGACGCGAGGATCGTCTCGAGCGTCCCGCCGGGCGGCGGGCTCGCCTCGAGCGCGTCGCTCGAGGTCGCGCTGCTGCGCGCGCTCAAGAGCCTGCTCGACCTGGCTCTTTCCGACCGGGAGATCGCCCGGATCACCCACGCCGCCGAGACCGGGTTCGTCGGAGTCCCCGCCGGCGTCATGGACCAGATGATCTGCAGTCTCGCCTTGCCGGGGAGCGCGCTCTGGATCGACACACGGTCCCTCGACACGCGGGCGGTCGCACTGCCGGACTCCGTCGAGCTGGGCGTCCTCGATTCGGGAGTCCGGCACAGCCATGCCGGCGGGGAGTACCGGGTCCGCCGGGCCGAGTGCGAAGAGGCGGCGCGGCGGCTCGGGGTCGAGTCGCTGCGGGACCTCGAGGGCGCCCCGCCTTCCGCGTGGGAGAAGCTCGAAGGGCCGCTCAAGCGCCGCGCGCGGCACGTCGTCACGGAGAACGAGCGCGTGCGAGAAACCGTCCGGGCGCTCGAAGCGCGGGACACCGGAGCGATCGGCGGCCTTCTCGCCGCGTCGCACCGCTCGCTCCGCGACGACTATGAGGTCTCGATCCCGGAGCTCGACATGCTCGTCGAGCTCGCCGCCGCGGAGAAGGCCATCTTCGGCGCCCGCCTGACGGGAGGAGGCTTCGGAGGGTGCGTCGTGCTCATCGGGAAGGCCGGGGAAACGCTCGAAGCCGCGCACCGCGTCATCGGCGCGTATCGGGAGAGGACCGGGCGCGCCGGGAAGGTGATGCTGCCTCTCGAGAGCTCCGATTAGCGAGCGCCGCAGAGCCGGTCAGAGGAGCCTCCGGCGTCCCGCCTCGGCGACCGCGGCGGCGCGCGAGGAGACTTCGAGCTTGCCGAGGATGTTGGCCACGTGCCGGTGGACGGTGTGCTCGGAGACGAACAGCCGCTTCCCGATGTCCGCGTTGGAGAGGCCCCGCGCGACGAGCGCGAGGACTTCGAGCTCCCGCGAGGTCAGGACGGAGGCATCGCCGGCTGAGCCGGCCGCGGCGAGCACCAGTCGCGCTCTCTCGATCTCGCCCCGGGCGCCCATTCCCTCCAGGGAACGAAGCGCCGCTTCGGTCTCGCGGCGCGCGTCATCCATGCGCCCCAGGCCTTTCAGCGCGCGGGCGAGCTCGATACGGGCGCGAGCGGTCTCGTACGGCGCGCCGCTTTGCTGGAAACGATCCACCGAGTCCTCGAAATGCCTCCGCGCGGATTCCAGGTCTCCGTCCGCGGAGGCGAGGAGGCCCGCGGCGAGGCGCTGCGACGCGAGAAGCGGCGAGGTTCCGACCCCGGCGGCGATCGAGGAGAGCTCGTCGAAGGCGGCCTGGGCCTCGCGGCGTTTTCCGGATGCGAGCCACGCCCGGACGCCGACCGCCAGGCCCTCCGCCCGCTCGACGCGGTTGTGGGCCGGCAGCCGGCGAAGGTAGCGCTCCGCCAGGTCCGCGGCGGCCCGCGCCTCGCCGCGGGAAAGCGCCATCTCGGCCAGACCGAGCGACGCCTGCGGGTGCGGCTCGGCGCGCCCGAACATCTGCTTCGCTTCCTCGAGTCTCCCCTGCCGCCGCCGCAACTCCGCCAGGCGCACAAGCCCGTCCGCCGTCATCGCCGGGCGCGACGCCGCGAGCTCCTCGGTCGCCAGCGTCAGCTCCCGGTCCGCCTCGTCCCATGTCCCTCTCCACATGCAGATCGAGGCGTACTGCGTCCGGCATACGGCGAAGAGCGGGCGCAGCCCCCATTTCCGGCAGAGCTCCTTCAACCTCGCGCACCACTGGAGCGCGCGGTCATAGTCGCGGATCCGCTCGCAGGCGGCGATCAGGTAACAGGAGGCGAGCCCGATCAGGGAGAAGTCGGAGAGCTCGCCGGCGACGATCGCGGCGTTGACCTCGTCGAGATCCCGCAGGCCTTCGGAAACGTCCCCCGCCGTGACCTTCGCGAAACCCGCCAGCGAGCGCCCCACCATCTCGTGGTCCGCGGAAGAAGTCGCGGCGCCGACGCGGATCGCCTCCTTCGCGAACTCGAGCGCCCGCTTCGGATCGCTCTCCTCCAGAAGCGCGAAGACGCCTTCGCGCACCGCGAGCCACGCGTGCTCGGGAGAGTCGGGCTGACCTTCGAGGAGGCGGCGCGCGCGGCCGAGCCAGCCGCTGGCGACGGCGGACTCGCCGCGGAAGGCGGCGTAGTCCCAGCCCAGCCACGTGGCGACGCGGGCGGCGGAGACGCCGTCTCCGCGCTCGCGGTAGAGGGCGTAGGCGCGCTCGCGCGCCTCGAAGACGATATCGCCCCGGTCGAGCCACCACGACGCGAGCGCCAGGCCCTCCAGCGCCTCGGGCGACTCCTCGCGGGACAGCGCGCGCTCGAAAGCCTTCCGGGCGAACTCCCAGGCGCCCCGCGCCAGCGCCTCGTGGCCGGCCTCGAGCCCTCGCGATCTGGCCGGCGCTCCCACGCCGCGATTATCCCGCACCCCCGGAAGTGAATCCGCGGCGCCCGAGCGCGCCTCAGCGGAAGGGCAGGATTCCCGGGCACCGATCGCACCGCTGCGCGTCGGTTTCGAACAGGCCGCCGAGCGCCCCGGCGTAGATCTTTCCGGGCTTGGCTGCGAGCGTGAAGATTTCGCGATTCACGAGAGACTCCGGCGAGGAGCCGAAGTCTGTCCAGTGGAATCCCCCGTCCGTGCTTCGCAGGAGCATTCCCTGCCCCGAAGTATCGTCGCCGAAACCGGCGTAGAAGACGCCGGGCGTGACCGGATCCTGCAACAGGGTCTTGACCGCCATGCCCGGCCGGTAATCCGTACCCTGCCAGCAGTGGTTGTAGCTTCCGTCGTAGCCGCACTGGTCGAGGATGCCGTCGCCATACCCCACGAGCATGGCGGGCTCCTTCGCCGGAGCGATCGCCGACATCCCGGCGTAGCCGAAGAGGATCTCCCAGGTCTCGCCCGCATCCTCGCTCTTGTAGATGTAGTCCTTCAGGGCGTAGTAGGTCCGCGGTTTGGCCGGATCGAAGGCCATGGACACGAGCCCGTAGCCGAACATCGGGCGCCATTTCTGGCCGGCGTCCGTGCTCCGGTACAACCCGTAATAGGAAGCCACCAGAATCGCGGACGCATTCTGGGGATCGACGACCACGTTGCTGACCGCGAACGAGGGAGGTCCGAAGGGATCGGGCGGGGGCTGCTCCCATGTCGCGCCGCGGTCGCGCGAGCGGAAGAGGGTGTAGTTCCTCACTGCGAAGATCAGGCTGCGGTCGAACGGCGACACCGCGATTCCCGTGACCGGTCCGGACCTGGAGACGATCCGCTTCCAGTTCCGGCCGCCGTCGAGCGACTGGTGAATCTCTCCGTTCGCAGTGCCCGCGTACACTGCCGCCGAGCCGCCGGGCTCGAAGGCTACCGACAGGACGCGCTGAGCGTGAATGCCGCGGTTGACGGCGGTCCAGGTCACCCCCGAATCGGATGTCTTCGAGAGGTCGTGGCCTCCCGCCGACGTGTACCAGGTGGAGGGTTGGATCGGATCGATCGCCAGAGCCGAAGGGTCCTCGCAGAGGGCCGGAACTCCGGAAAAGACGAGCCGCCAGGTTGAGCCCGAGTCGTCGCTCACGGCGACGCCCGCTCCTTCGGGCCCGGTCAGCGTGATCACGACCCTCGAAGCGGCCAGCGGATCGAAGGCGACGGTCCCGATGCAGACGTAACCGTCAGGCAGGCCTGTCCGCGCCAGGGACCACGTCGTTCCACCGTCCGTGCTGCGGTAGACGCCGGACCCGGACATCCCCGCAAGAACCAGCGCCGGGTTGGCCGGCGAGATGGCCATCGTGGCGATCGAGTTCGACCCGGGAATCTTCGATTCGCTCCAGCTCGCTCCCCCGTCGGCGCTTCGAATCACTGTCCCGTCGTAGGCTCCCGCCATCACGATCCTGCCCGACGGATCGAAGGCGATCCGCGGCGCCGAGATGGAACGAAGCCTGGCCCACGTGAGCCCCGCGTCCGTGGACTTCCACAGGTTCGCGGCTTCCACCGCGAAGACCGACGCCGGAGCGTTCCGCGGGATGCCGACGAAGGACACCGACTTTCCGGAGAGCCCGGACAGTCGCCAGGAGGTCCCGCCGTCGGTGCTCTTGTAGGCTCCGCCTCCCGCTGTGCCGGCGTAGAGGATCGTGGAGGAGGAGGGATGAATCGCGAACGACGAAACGAATGCCTTGACGGGCGGCGAAACGGCCGGATTCCACGTCGCTCCGCCGTCGGAGGATCGAAAGAGGCCCGCATCCGCGACGGCAAATACGACGAGCGGATTGACCGGGTCGATCGCGATGGAATTGACCGGGCCGCCATCGGGACCCAGGGCCCTCCAGGCGCCCGGCAGCGCTTCAGAACGCGAGGGTTCCGCGCTCGCCAGCGCCGCGACGAGGGGCAGGACGAAGAACGAGCAGGCCAGCCTGGCTCCCGGCCGGCGAGGGCGGCGTTTCGGCATGATTGTTTTCGGTAGCTTGTTGCGTTTATAGCACGGCAGACCCCGAATCTCCCTGGTGCGTTTTCGTCATTCCGTCACGCGGTCCAGAGCCGGCCTGCCTCCCTTCAGTCCGGTCCCGTCGTAAAATCACGCCAGCTTCGCGTCAACAGGGAACGAGGGTTTCCGGAAGGAGTATTCATGCGCAGGGACCTCGCCCTGGGTCTCCTCGCCGCCGGCGCAGCCCTGCTGGTTTCGGCCTGCTCGACCCTCGCCTCGAGCAAGTGGATCGGGACCTGGGAGCTGAACACCGCAGAATCGAAGTACAGCCCCGGCCCCGCGCCGAGGAGCCAGACGGTCCGGTTCAGCGTTGCCGGGGACTCGATCATGCTGACGTCCGATGGCGTCGGCGCCGACGGGACGCCCACGCACACCGGCTACGTCTCGCGGTTCGACGGCAAGGACGTTCCCTGGGACGGAAACCCGGATGCCGACATCGCGTCCCCGCTGAAGATCGACGCCAACAACTACGACAACATCTGGAAGCAGACCGGCAAGGCCACCATGATCTCCCGGGTCACCGTCTCCGCGGACGGCCGGACCATGACCGTCGTTCAGAAGGGCACGAACGAGAACGGAGAGCCCGTCAGCGTCACCGCCGTCTACGACCGGCGGTAGGGCGCTTCGCTGAGCCGCTCCCGGATGCGGCGGCTGCGCGCGATCAGGGCCTTGCTCCCCGAGCGCTCGAAGCGGCGCAGGTGCCGCAGCAGGGCGGGGAGGAGGCTCGGATCGCTCCCGGCAAATTGAGCGAGACCGTCCAGGGCCCAGGCCCGGACGAACTTCTGAGGGTGCTCGGCGTCACGCAGCAGGATCGCCACGGCGCGCCGCCGCGACGCGGCCTTCCAGCGAAAGAGCGGAAGGGCTCGAACGACCTGGAGCCGGACTTCCCACTTGTCGCTGTCGGCGAGCGGGCCCAGGAAGACGCTCCGATGCGGCTCGATCCAATCCGGCCGCTCGCGAGCGAGCTTCTCGAGTAGATCCAGGGCGCGCTGGGAGACGAGCCAATCCGGGTCGCGCGTCAGCGCCACGAGCTCGGGGACTCTTTCCGGCTGCGCTCGGACCGCATCCAGGGCCTGGCCGGACCGGGCAATCGACCGCCGGTCGCCACCGGCGAGAAGCCCTCGAAGCGTCCCGCCCCTCATCGGCCGGAGGGCAGCATCTGCTCGATCTCGATCTTGATCGCGCCCGGTCCCTGGAAGTAGGCCACGCGCGCGCCGTAGGGACGGTCCTCCGGCGGAGTGAGGACGTGCGCGCCCCGGGCCGCCATCGCGGCGAAATCGGCGTCGCAGTCGGCGCTGTTGAAGCCGATCGTCACGACGCTGTCGCCCGGAGCCTCGTCCAGGATCAGCGTGAACGCGTCGAAGGAGAAAACGGCCATCCGCGCGTCGCTGTAGCTCGGCGAGACCGCGCACATCTGCCGGAACCACGCCACGGCGCCGGCCAGGTCCCGGACCTGGCAGTGCACGTGGGAGATCGTCACGGGCTCGTCCGGGAAATCGGCATTCCGGCGGGCGCCCGGCGCTCCCGGATCAGGCGGGCGAAGATCATCACGTGGACGACCCCGATCATCGGCGCGTAGTAGTTCATGATGTACCAGTTGCCGCCCATGGGATAGGTCGCGAGCCGGTTGGACGCCGCGACGGCTCCTGCGTACAGCCAGTCGAGCGACGTGACGATGTTGACGGCCCACGCCGCGGCGATCGAGCCGCTCACCCGGTAGTAGAGGAGCACCGCGGCGGCCAGGGCCAGGATCGCGGAGGCGAGGTCGCCCGAAGCGATCACGTCCATCGCCTCGCGCGGAACCGTCGGACCGATCTGGCCCGGAGCGAACGCGCTCGACGGCAGGTACCGGAGCGCGTGAACCAGGAACAACGGCACGAGCGCCGAATGAACGGGCAGCCGGTTCAACGCCGGCGAGACGTACCAGATCGCCACGAGCGCGGACAGCACGATCGACAGCGTCATCTGGACGCCCATCAGCGCCGTCGGCGTCATCGAGCCGATCACGCCCGGACCCAGTCGAACGCCTCGCGGCGATCCAGGAACCACTTCGTCGGAAACACGGCCGGACCCTCCACCGCCTCGACGCCGGCCTTCGGAAAGCCGGCGGGCATCAGGAACGCGAACTTGCGGACACCCGCCCCGCCGTACCGCGGGATGATGTGCGCGTCGCGCCACTCCATCACGCCCGGTCCGAACGCATGCCGGAACTCGACGGCGTCGATGAAGAGACCGGCCGGACGGCGCTTCTCGGCCTCCGACGCGAAGAGGCAGAGCGTCGCCATGAATCCGCCGTCGGTCATCGCCGATGTGGAGGCAAGCCAACGGAGCTCGAGGATGTCTCCGTGGTCCACGATCACGCCCCAGGGATTTCGAACCAGATCCTTCACGAGAAATCGCCCCCGCTTTGCAGGTTATGGCAAGCGAAAACAGGGTGCAAGTACAGGAAGGCCCGAAGCGAACCGTGAAGACGCGGCGGATGGAGTCGCCAGGAGCCAGACCGATCGGTACAATCCCGGGGTGACCATGACGGCGCGGACGCGGCGCGGCGACGAGACTCGCCGGCAAATCCTCGAGGCGGCCAGAGACCTGTTTCACAAGCAGGGAGTCGTGGCGACGAGCCCCGATCAGGTCATCGAGGCGTCGGGAACCGGCAAGGGGCAGTTCTATCATTACTTCAAGAACAAGGAGAGCCTCGTCCACGAGGTCCTGCTGAGTTACCTCGAGGAGATTCGCCGCAGAGGCGGCGCGCTCGACTACGACATCCGGTCGTGGGACGACCTGGAGCGGTGGTTCCTCGCCCAGCTCGCGCTGCAGAAGAGCTTCCGGATGACGCGCGGCTGTCCCTTCGGCACGATCGGGAACGAGGTGACCGAGAACGACGAGCTCGTTCGGCAGGACCTGAGCCTGATCTTCGAGGTCGCCCGGGGGAAGCTCGCCCGGTTCTTCGTCCAGGAGAAGGCCGCCGGGCGGCTCGAGCCCCGCGTCGACGAAGAGGCGCTGGCCGACTACTGCCTCGCGATGATCCAGGGAGCCATGCTGCTCGGCAAGGTCAAAAGGAGCGGCGATCTCGTCGAGAGCGTCGTCGCCGAATCCCTGGCGCACCTCAAGCGTTACGCCGGCGCCTTCCCCTGATCGGCGCTACTTCTTCACCGGGCCGAGATACCTGTCGAGCCAGTCGAGGGTCTCCTTGAGGAACTCCTTGCGCGGGACGGCGTGGCCGCTCTCGTAGATGACGTGGCGCTTGTCGTTCTCCGGCGTGCCGAGGAGCCGGTAGAACGGATCCTGGGACGACTCGACCGGGAAGAAGTGGTCGTAGCGGCCGTTCAGCATCAGCAGGGGGAGCGTCACCCGTGTGATGAAGTTGAAAGGGTCGGCTTCGGGAAGCGAGCGCTGGAACTCGAGCCCGCCCGATTCGAGCACGGCGGTCTTGAAGCGTTTCTCGACGCCAAGGACGTTCGGGGCGACCGAGCCGCCCCAGCTCAGGCCGAGATAGGCGAGACGGCCGGCGTCGATGTCCTTGCGCGATTCGAGGTAGTCGATGGAGCGGCTGACGTCCTTGACCCAGTCAATGACGTGGTCACGCCAGAAAGCCGTCATGTCGGGATAATCGGACTTCAGATCGTCGCGCCGCTCGTACGTGCTCTTGTAGATCGGGCATAACAGGGCCCGTCCGCTCCTGGGGATGAAATCGGCGTAGGTCGAGAGTGTGAACTTGTCCTGGTGGATCGCGCCCGAGCCCGGGAAATAGACGATCGCCTGGTAAGGCGGCGCGGCGTTCTTCGGCAGGTAGAGGTAGGCGATGACGCGCTCCCCGCCGTACGCGGCGTTGTAGCTGACCCTCTCGCGCTTCCACTCGTCGGTCGTCTCGGTCTCTTCCACCTTCGCGGCGAGGTCGCCCTTGTCGTAGGCGTACTGCCCCTTGTAGGCCGCGAAGATCTCGTCTCCGACGGGCTTCTCCTTCGAGTAGTCGCGGAACGGGACCTCGATCGAAGCCTCGGCTTCCGCGGGGGGCGGAGAAGGAAGCTTGACGCACCGGAATCCGAAGTTCGCCCGGCGATCCCACGGCGACTGCGCGTCCTGGTCGATGAACATGTAGGTCGGCTCGCCGAAGCCGCCTCCCAGGATGAACCGCTTCGCCGCCCCGCTCGGGTTGCGGCACCACTCCTTGACGTTCCCGGCCATGTCCGATGTCCCGAAGCCGCTCGCGGCGCCTGCTCCCCCGACGGCGACCGTCCCGGCGCCCTGGAAGTTGCTCCCCGGAACGATCAGAGCGCTGGCCCTCGTCTGGGCGGCCCAGTTCCAGTGATAGACGGTCGGAAGCGTCTTTCCGGCAAACCTCGCGTACGCCGCCGCCTCGTACCAGCTCACTCCGGCGACGGGATGCTTCTCCATTCCCTTAGGGAAACTTCCCAGCTCCCACGCGGACGGACCGGGCCTCCCCGTGGCGTCGCGGAACCGGTCTATCGCTTCCGTCCATGCCAGCGTCCGGCCCTTGTCGAGGAACCGCTCCGTCCAGAAGTCGGGCTTCTCGTAGCCTCCCGCGTCCACGAACTTTTTGTATTCCTCGTTGGTCACTTCGTGCTGGTCGATCCAGAAATCCTCGAGCGGGAGCTCGGGAAGGTGATCGAGGCCCGGGATCGCGAGCGCGACCTTTCCCCCGGGGACCAGGACCGTGCCCGGCGGAGCGTTTCCCGCGGGCGCGAGCCGCCATGCGATCTCCCGGTCGAGCCCGTAGTTCCACGTCGGGGCGATCTGGTAAGCGGTCTCGAAACCCGGTTTCTCGATCCGCCAGGAGTAGAAGCCCCTGGGAATGCGGACTTTCTTCAAGGGCGTCTTCCCGAGCAGTTCCCACGCGCCCTTGTTGTCGCGATAGAGCCGATAGAAGACCTGGGCGTCGGGCGGAGTGCTCTCGACGGACATCTCCATGGTCGCTTGCGTCCAGAGCTTCTCGAGAGCCGGGTCCTGCGGAAGGACGGCGCTCGCCTGCCGGGCGAGCGCGGCGGCTTTCGTAAAATCCTCCGCGGCGACCAGCCGCGCGACCTCCGGCGCGGCGACCTCCCGGGCCCACTTCGCCCGCGAGTAGCGCTGCCACAACCACGCGCCGAGAGAGACGAGGGCTAGCGCGGCAACACCGAGGACCGTGATTGCCGTCATCGAAAGGCGACCGGGCCGGGAAGGCGCCATCGAAGCCTCGATCGCGGCGAGCTCGGCCAGCAATTCCTCCGCGCTCGCGAAGCGCTTGCCCGGATCCTTCTCTAGCAGCTTCAGGATCGCCGCCTTCAACCGCGCAGGCGCGCCGGCGGCGTCGAACGGGCGCGGTGGAGCGTGCAGGATGGAGTCGGAAATCGCCGCCGCCGTGGCGCCGCCGAAGGGGAGGCGCCCGGTCGTCATCTCGTACATCACTACGCCGAGCGAGAAGAGATCGCTTCTCGCGTCGAGGGTCTTGCCCAGGAGCTGCTCCGGAGGCATGTGCGTCAGCGTCCCGACCGCCATGCCCTCGCGCGTCAGCTCGTAGCCGCCGCCCGCGCCGGTCCCGGCCGCTCCCGGCGCCAGCCGCTTGGCCAGGCCGAAGTCGAGAACCTTGACGTCGCCGCGGGACGTCACGACGACGTTGCCGCTCTTGATGTCGCGGTGGAGGATCCCGGCGCGGTGCGCCTCGGCCAGCGCGGAGGCGATCTGCCTGGCGACCCCCACGGCCTCGCGCGGCGGCAGGGGCCCCTTCGACACGATCTCGTGGAGCGTTCGCCCCTCGACGAGCTCCATCACGATCAGCGACTTGCCGTCGGCCTCGACCAGGTCGTGGACGGTGCAGATGTTGGGATGGTTCAGGGCCGACGCGGCCAGCGCCTCGCGCCGGAACCTCTCGCGCCGGTCGGCGTCCTGCGCGAAATCCCGGGGAAGCACTTTGATCGCGACCATGCGCTCGAGGCGCGTGTCCCGCGCCCGGTAAACCTCACCGAATCCCCCCGCGCCGAGGAAGGCGCCGACTTCGAAATGATCGAGGGTCGTCCCGGCGGGAATCAGGGACGTGCCGGCTCCCGCCGTCACCGGACCGACGGCCGGCGTGACGACTGTCAGCTCGCCGGAAACGCCCGGTGGATTCGACGAGCGGTCGCCCGGGGTACTCATTCTTGCTGGCCCGGATTTTATCGCCCGGTAGAATGCCCGCGTGATCCCCCGCAACCGGTGAAGGCTTCGGCGAGCGGATGATCGTGCGGACCGCCGGCAGGCAGGCCGCGGCTTTTCTCTTCGCGCTGCTCGCCGCGGGCACGGCGTGCGGGGCTGAGCCCCTCTCGGTTCGCCCGAGCGAGACCGACCACCGGATCACGATCTTCGATTCCCCGCACCTGGCCTGGCTTCCTGACGGCGCGGCGGCGCGCAACCAGCTGCTCGTCTTTCTGCCGGGCACCGGCGGAACGCCGGGGAAGGCCGACCTCCCCCACTCCTTCGCGGACCACGACGTATGGAAATACATGCTGACGGAGCCGGTGGACTAGGCTCACGCGGCCCCGAAAATGCCTCGCCCCCTGCTCGCTCCGAAGTGGCACACCGCCGGCCTGATCGGGGCACTCGCGCTGGCCGTGGCGTTCGGCACATGGTTCCAGAAGGCCGGGCCGGCGCCGGCCGCGACCGGGGAACACCGCGGCGCGATCGCTCTTTACGTCTCGGCGATGTTCTTCGACTGGGCGCTCTTCTACTACGTCTGGCGGTTCGCGGCTCGAAGCGGCACGACGTTCCGGCGGATCGTCGGCGGAAGATCGGCGAACGCCCGCGACGTCGCGCGGGACATCGCGATCGCGATTCCGTTCTGGGTCGTGTGGGAGGCGGTGGCGATCGTGCTCCACCGGCTGCTCGGGCCGAACACCGCAAAGTCCATCGGCGGATTCCTTCCGAGGACCGCGGCGGAGGTCGCGGTCTGGCTCGCCGTATGCGCCACCGCGGGGTTCACCGAGGAGTTCGTCTTTCGCGGATACCTCCAGCAGCAGCTCGAGGCCTGGACCGGCAGTCGCGCCGCCGCGTTGCTGCTCCAGTCGGTCTGCTTCGGGATCGGCCACGCCTACCAGGGGATCCGAAACGTCGTCGTGATCACCGTGCTCGGAGCGCTTTACGGCCTGCTCTTCCTCTGGCGCCGCTCGACGCTTCCGGGAATGCTCGCCCACGCATGGTCGGACGTGTACGGGGGCCTCGGCATGCGGTTCCTCTCGCGCCTGCTCCCCTTCTGATCCGCGGTCTCGGGCGGGCCGGATGTTCTGGTTCCGGTGGAAGAAGTTTTCCGGGTCGTACTTCTTCTTCAGCTCCCGCAGTCTCGCGTAGTTCGGTCCGTAGGCCGCGGCGACGGGATCTCCCGGCTCCTGGTCGCCGAGGTAATTGACGTAGCGGCCGGGCGCCATGAAGGGCTTCATCGCCGAATAGGTGTCCCGGGCCCAGGCCGTGCAGCGCTCGTTGTCCGCGGGGTTCATCCATTCCGAGATGATCAGCAGGTTGTAGCCGGCCGCCCGGTGAGGGAACGCGGTCTCGTCCGGCGCGATCCGCGTGGCCGCGCCGTGGACGTGCTCGAAAATGATCTGGCCCAGGCCGACGGAGAACCCCGGAAACGTCCTGGAAAGCCCGCGCACGCGAAGATCAACCCGGCCGAAGCGCATCGGCGCGACCGGGCGCGGGCCGTCAGCTTCGCGGAGTCGCCGGCGCCGCGGTCCCCTTCAAGATCAGCCGGAAGGCGAGGACCAGCTCGAAGATCGCGACGGGCAGCCAGACGACCTGGGTCACGAGACCTTCCGCGAGCCCGGCAAGCCGGAGCCAGATGACGAGAAGGACGAGCGCCGACCCGATCACCCCTACCCACGCCAGCCACACGGGAATCAGGCGGCCGCGCAGGAAGAGCCAGGCGAAGAGCGTGCTTCCGGCGGCGAAGAGGATCGAGCCGACGAGCGTGTTCCACTCGCCGGCCTTCAGGAGAAACGCGGCGAGGCTCTGCGCCGAAACGGCTTCCAGCGAGCCGGCTCGCATGGCCGTCGCGACCCAGAGGACGGCGGCCGTCACGGGCAGCGCCGCGCCGCCGACGATTCCTTCGCCGGCGCGGCACAGCATCGCGATCCTCGCGAGATCCGGGTCCACGTCGCGCGTGAGCCGGTAGAGGGTCGCGGCGAGCGTCAGCGCGCAGAAACAGCAGAGGACCGACAGCAGCACCGAGATGCGGACGTTCGCGGCGTGGTCGGCGACGTTGGAGAGCTTCGCCGGCATCGCCTCCCCGCTCGTCGCCCTGCCGAAGAGCATCATCGACGGAAACGCGAAAGCGATGTAGAGAAGAAAGGCGACGCCGGCGACCCGGGCGTTGTTGCGGAGCGTCACTGCGGAAGGCCTACTCGCAGCGCAGGGCCAGCGTCGGCGCGATCCGCGTCGCCCTGCGCGCGGGCACGTACGCCGCCACGATCGTCACCAGCAGCATGGCGGGAACGACCACGACGTACACCAGCATATCGGTTCCGCCCGCGTTGAAGATCATGGAATTCATGAGCCGCTCGATGGCCACCCCCAGGACCAGCCCGAACGCCGTCCCGATCGCGACGAGCTTGAGCCCCTTGCTCATCGTCAGGCGGAGAACATCGGAGGGCTTCGCCCCGATCGCGATCCGGATACCGATCTCCCGAGTGCGCCGCGCGACGTTGTAGGAGACGAGGCCGTAGAGGCCCGCGATCGCAAGGATCAGGCCGACGCCGCCGAGGGTGGCGACGAGGTTGATCGCGACCCCCGGCCCGTTCACGAAGACGTACTGGTAGAGGTCCTCGAAGGTCCGCGTCTCGGAGATCGGCATGTTGGCATCGAGGGTCCGCACCGCCTCGGTCACCGGCCCGACGAGATCCAGCGGGTCGCCGCCCGACTTCAGCAGGAGGACCAGCCGCGCCACCGGGTTCTGGGAAAGCGGCAGGTACACGAAATCCGAAAACCGCTTTACCCCAAGGTCGTACTTGACCGCCCGGCAGACGCCCACGATCTCGACGGCCGGTCCTGCGGCGTTCTCCAGGCGGATCCGCTTGCCCACGGCCTCCTGGTTGGGCCAGTAGTGCGACGCGAAGTTCTCGTTGACGATCGCGACCCGCGGCGATTCCGCCGTGTCGGCCCGCTGGAAGGCGCGGCCGCGCAGGATCGGGATCCCCAGCGTCTCGAAGAATCCCTCGTCCACGATGTCCGACATGGAGCTGAAGCTCTCGCGCTCGCGCGGCATCGCGAATCCTTCCGGCACGAAGGCGAGCATGTCGTGGTTTTCGAGCCCGAGCGGAGGGCTCTTCGTGTACGCGGCGCTCTGGACTCCCGGGAGGTCCTTCACCCGCTCGGAGAGCTTCTCGTAGAACTGCCGCGTCTGCGCGGGCGTGTACTGCACGAGGCGGGGGTCGAACCGGAGGAACAGCCGGAGCTCCCGGGAGAATCCAGTGCCCTCGACAAGGCTGGCGTGGAAGCCGCGCGCCATGAGAAACGCCGCGGCCAGGAGCATCAGGGACATCGCGACCTGCGCGACGACGAGCGCGTTGCGGCCCCACAGCCGCCGCCTTCCCGTCTCCTCGCCGTCGGCCGACTTCAAGCCATGGACGAGGTCCGTGCGCGAGCTCTGGAGCGCCGGCGCGAGACCGCAGAAGATCGCGCAGAGGACCGACAGCGCCAGGCTCGCGAGGAGCACCCGGGAATCCATCCGAAACGGGATCTCGACCGGCAGCTCGGCCGGGATGCGGAATCGCCGAAGCAGATCGATGCCAACGTAGCCGACCGCGATTCCGCCGAGACCGCCGAAGAGCGCGAGCACGAGGCTCTCGGCCAGGAGCAGCCGGATCAGGCGGATGCGGCTTGCGCCGATTGCCAGCCGGACCGCGATCTCGCGCGTGCGGGTGCGGGCTCGGGAGATCAGCAACCCGGCGACGTTGGTGCAAGCCACGAGGAGCACCGCCAGCGCGAGGATCGTGAAAATCAAGCCGAACTTCCAGTTGCCCTCATCCGGCCTCGTCCGCATCTCCACGAGCGTGTGGACCGCCGCTCCGCGGCCTCGGTTGGTCTTCGGGTAATCTCCTTCGAGGCTCCGAGCCAGCCCCTCGAGCTCGTGGCGCGCTTGCTGAAGCGTCGCACCGCGCCGGAGTCGCCCGCGGACGGTGAGCTCGCGGTCGTCTCGGTCGTCGAAGAAGGACCTCGCGGGATTCGTCGAGAAGGTCTTCGCCATCGCCAGCGGAAAGTAGAGGTCCGGCTGCGTGAAGATGAACATCCCCGTGAAGGACTCCGGGGCGACGCCGATGACCGTGAAGGGCGCGCCGTTGACGCGGACGACACGGCCGACCACCGTGGGATCACTCCCGAATTCCCGCTTCCAGAACCCCGGCGCGAGAACCACAAGGGCGTCCCGGCCGGGCGCGCGGTCCTCGTCGTCGCTGAAGGAGCGGCCGATCGTCGGCTCGACGCCGAGAACGCGGAAGTAGTTTCCCGAGACCAGGATCCCCGCCCGAAGGCGAGCCGGCGTCTTCGGATCGGCGGTGAACCCGACGCCGGAAACGCTCGAGTTGGCGATCACGCCGTCGTAGCTCTTCACGTGGTCGCGGATGTCCAGGTACTCGCGATAGGAGAAGTTCTCGAAGGCGTTGTCCCGCGAGGTGCTCACCAGGGTGAGAACGTCGGCGCTGCGCGGGACGGGGTACGGCCGGAAGACCAGCGCATCGAGCATCGAAAACGGAGTGGCCGTCATCCCGATCCCCAGCGAGATCGTGACGACGATGAACGCGGTCAGCCCGGGTGTGCGGCGCAGGCTCCGGAACGCGTAGCGCAGGTCGTCGAAGAAATCCGTCAGCCAGTGGACCCGGCGCGTGTCCCGGATCTCCTCCTTGCGCTGATCGAGCCCGCCCATCGCGAGCCGGGCGCGGCGGCGGGCCTCCTCCGGCGAGAGGCCCTGCGCGATGCCCTCCTCGGTCTTGCGGTCGAGGTGGAACCGCAGCTCCTCGTCGAGCTCCGCCTCGACCCGGCCGCGCCGGAAGATCGACCGCAGGCGGAGCGGCGCTGTCAGGAGCCAGTGCTCGGGTTTCATGGCTCGCTCAGGCCTCGGAGAGCGCGACGACCTGCGAGATCGCGGCCGACAGGCGCTTCCAGTTCGCCGTCTCGGACTCGAGCTGCCGGCGGCCCAGGCGCGTCAGCGAGTAGAACTTTGCCTTGCGGTTGTTCTCGGTCGTCTTCCACTCCGCCCTGATCCAGCCTTCCTGCTCGAGCTTGTGAAGAGCGGGATAGAGCGACCCCTCGCTGACCTGGAGGACGTCGCCGGACATCGACCGAAGGCGCAGGCTGATCGCCCAGCCGTGCAACGGTTCGAGCGCCAGGATCTTCAGGAGCAGAAGATCGAGGGTGCCCTGGACGAGGTCGCTCGGCTTGCTCATCTCGGTTTCCGAGGGGAGTCTACCGCCGACTCCTCTCGGTAATCAAGGGGAGATACGAAGAATTCGGCACGGGGTTTCGGGGCCCCTCCATTTCCCACAATATTCGTTCGCCGGATCCGTCTTCAGGGGTGAGAGGCGGACAATCTGATCCCCCGGAGATTGATGACCGAGCAGGACCGGCTGATCGCCGAGACCGTCGAGCGCGAAAGCGGCCGGCTGCGGAACTTCATCCGGAAGAGCGTCGCCCGCGAGGACGTCGAGGACGTGATGCAGGACGTCCTCTTCGAGCTCGTCGAGGCACGCCGGCTGATGAAGCCGATCGAGCAGGTCGGCGCCTGGCTCTTCCGAGTCGCCCGGAACCGAATCATCGACCGCTTCCGCCGGAAGAAACCGGAGTCTGTGGACGTCGCCTCGCTCGAGGACCTGCTTCCGTCCCCCGACGCCGGGCCCGAGGCCGCCTACGCGCGCGGCGTGCTGCTCGAGGAGATCGAGGCCGCCCTGGAGGAGCTACCCGAGGAGCAGCGCTTCGTCTTCGTCGCCCACGAGCTGGAAGGCCGGAGCTTTCGCGAGCTCGCCGCGGAGACCGGCGCCGGCGTCAACACGCTGCTTTCACGCAAACGCTACGCGGTGCTTCACCTGCGCCGCCGGCTTCAGAGCATTCACGACGAATTCAAGGAGAAAGGAAGATGAATCCCTTCCGAAAGCGCCGCCTTGTCAAGATGTTTTTTTTCGTTCTGCCCGCCTTCCTCATTCTCGCCGCACTGATGGTCTGGGCGTTCTCCGCGCTCTGGAACGGACTGATGCCGGAGATCTTCGGACTGCGGACGATCACCTACTGGCAAGCGCTGGGACTGATCGTCCTTTCCTGGATCCTGTTTCGGGGATTCCGGGGACCGAGGATGGCCCGTGGCGCCTGGCGCTACGACATGCGGCGGCGCTGGGAGCGGATGACTCCCGCCGAGCGCGAAGAGTTCGTCAAGGGCCTCAACGCCCGCTGCGGGATCCCGAGGAGTCCGGAGCCCGAGCCAGAGTCCTGAGCGTTCCGCCGGTATCATTTCCGCCCAGGGGGAGGGGCGAACGTGCAGGAAGCCGACGGGGGCCGGAGCCGGCGGCGCGCGATCTTCTGGGGATGGATCCTCTGCGGGGTCCTCGACATCACCTCGGCGATCATCATCTCGATCGCGAACAAGGGCTCGCCGATCCGGATGCTCCAGGGGATCGCCGGCGCGGTGCTCGGCCCGAAGACCTTCGACTACGGCTTCGCGACGGCGGCCATGGGCCTCGTGATGCACTTCGGAGTCGCCCTCGCCGCCACGACGATTTTCTACTGGGTCAGCCGCCGGATTTCCGTGCTGGCCGAACAGCCGCTGCTCGGCGGAGTCGTGTGGGGGATCGTCTGGCTCTTCGTGATGTACCGCGGCGTCATCCCGCTGATGAGGGAGCTGCGGCCGCTGTACCTCGCCAACGCGCCGAAACGCCCCCTTCCCGACGTCTGGCCTGTCCCCTTCTTCGTCCACATCTTCTGCGTGGGACTGCCGATCGCGCTCGCGGTCTGGCGCTTCGGACCCCGCCCGCGCGAGGAGCGTCCGGCAGTGTGAAGCCGGCCGCTCTCGTCTTCTTAGCCTCCTCTCTCCTCGTGGCCGCTCCGGCCGACCGGCCCGGCTACTCGATCGAGGCGATCCGTTACGGGACGGTCAAGGACTTCCGGGTCGCGGGCCTTGTCATGGGCGCTCCGAAGGACGAGAAGATCGACATCGCGATGGTCGTGTGGTTGATCCGCGGCGGCGGCCGCAACATCCTCTTCGACAGCGGATTTCACCGCGAGAACTGGCTGAAGCAGTTTCCGACCGACGACTACCTGCGCCCTGACGAAGCCGTGAAGGCGGCGGGCGTCAAGCCCGAAGACGTGACCGACATCGTGATCAGCCACGCGCACTGGGACCACATGGGCGGCATCGACCTCTTTCCGAAGGCGACCGTGTGGATCCAGAAGCACGAGTTCGCCTACTACACCGGCGACGCGTGGCAGCCCGGCGGAAAGCACGGAGGCATCGACAAGGAGGACGTGAAGGTCCTCGTCCAGCTGAACACCGAGGGGCGCCTG
>DATFWF010000189.1:0-4657 GCA_035259605.1 Thermoanaerobaculia bacterium | reverse complement strand
CACCCGCGCCGCGACCGAGAGCGACCTCGGTTCCGACCTCCTCGCCCAGCTGACGAGCCACAAGCGAACCTTGCAGATCACCGGCGCATCCGTGGCCGCCGTCGCGATCGTTCCCGGCCTGCCGAAGCCGCCGTTCCTCATCGTGGGACTGTTCCTCCTCTTCCTCTCGACACGTGTGCCCAGCGAGGCCGAACGGCTCGCCCGCGAGGCCGCCGAGGAAGCCGAAGAGGGCAGTCCAGAATCCGGTAGCCCCGAGGAAGAGGCGGAGTGGTAGACTAGCGGACAGCGGAACTCATTGCCGGACTCTCGTCCGGCTGACGACGAGAAGGTCCCGAGTGATCGGGGCCTTTTCTTTGTGGCACGGCCGCGCGACCGCCCGAATCGCACAGTCGAGAGATCCCTTGCCGCGCGGCCGCGGAAGAGAGAGTTCAATTAGCTCGGCGAGGTTAGACCAAAGAACGGGGGATCGGCTTGGGGCGGCGGTTCTCGTCGAGGTTGACGAAGGTGACTTCGGCGGCGGTGACCTTGACCCGCTCGCGTCCTCCCTCGTCGCGCTGCGCGAAGACCTCGACCCCGATCGTGATCGACGTCGTCCCCACGCTCACGACCCTCGTGTAGAAGGAGACGAGGTCGCCGACGTACACGGGCTCGTGGAAGACGACCTCCCGCATCGCGACCGTCACGATGAAGGACGCTCCGTTCCTCTTCGCCTCGACCGCCCCGGCCTGGTCGATGTAGGAAAGGATGACGCCGCCGAAGATCGTTCCGTGCGCGTTGGTGTCCTTGGGCATCATGATCACCCGTATGGAAGGTTCTCGCTCAGAGGTCATCGCAGGCTCCGCATCATCTCCGGCGGGATGTGGGGATCTTCGGCGGGCCGTAATCGAGAGAGACCCTCCTCACGATCCCGTCGGAGAGGTTCACCGTCATCGTCCCGTCGGCGTAGTAGTAGGTCCAGATCTCGTGCGCGGAGGTCCCCTCCGTGCCGACGGAGATCGAGGGCTTCCCGAGCGCTTCGAGGACCTGCTTCGCCGAGGTCCCCGGATCGATCTTGCGGCGCGCCGCGGTGACGTCGCCGGAAAGGACCGGCGCCCCGACTCCCGTAAGCGCCTCGGCCTTGCGGTACAGCCGCATCTCCCACCAGCGCGGTCCCCAGACCGCCAGCGCCACGAGCGCCACGACGAGGAGGAGGCCGACGATCGCCCCGGCGCGCGGAGGTCGCTCCTGCGTCACGGCAGCCGGCCCCGAATAGTCAATGCGCGGGCAGCTTAGCAGAGCCTCCCGGATGATGAATCCTCATCCCTTGACACGCGAATCGTTCGGTTAAGATCGCCCGCATCATGAAACAAAAAGTGACGGTCGTCGGCGCCGGAAATGTCGGCGCGACAGTGGCCCAGCGCGTCGCGGAGAAAGAGATCGCCGACGTCGTCCTGGTGGACATCATCGGCGGCCTGCCCCAGGGGAAATGTCTCGACATGCTCGAGTCGGCCCCCGTCGAGAAGTTCGACTCGAAGATGATCGGGTCCAACTCCTACGAGGAGACGGCCGGCTCGGACGTCGTCGTGATCACCGCCGGCATCCCGAGGAAGCCCGGCATGAGCCGCGACGACCTGGTCGCCACCAACGAGGGGATCGTCGGCGACGTCGTGCGGAAGCTCCTTCCCGGCTCTCCGAGCTCGGTCCTGATCGTCGTCTCCAATCCCCTCGACGCGATGTGCGAGGTCGCCCGCCGCGTCTCCGGTTTCCCGCGCGAGCGGGTCTTCGGCATGGCCGGGATCCTCGACTCCGCGCGGATGCGGTGGTTCCTGGCCGAGGCGCTCGGCGTCTCCGTCGAGAGCACGCAGGCGTTCGTGCTCGGCGGCCACGGCGACACGATGGTGCCGCTGCCGCGCTACTCGACGGTCGGCGGCGTGCCGGTCACCGAGCTCCTGCCCAGAGAGAAGCTCGACGCGATCGTCAAGCGCACCCGCGACGGCGGCATCGAGATCGTCAACCTGCTCAAGACCTCCGCCTGGTACGCGCCCGCCTCGGCGGCCGTCGAGATGGTGGACGCGGTCATCCGCGACAAGAAGAAGATCCTGCCTTGCGCGGCTTATCTCCAGGGCGAGTACGGGATGAACGACGTGTACCTGGGCGTGCCGGTCAAGCTCGGCGCGCGCGGGGTCGAGCAGGTCATCGAGATCAAACTGTTGCCGGAGGAGAAGGCGGCGCTGGAAAAGTCCGCCGGAGCGGTCCGGGAGCTCTTCAAGATCCTGAAAGTCTGATCCGCGAGAGTCCGCCGCTATAATCGGCCCCCCGTTCGAGCCATGAAGGTCCACGAGTACCAGGCCAAGTCCATCCTTGCGCGCTACGGCGTCGCGGTTCCCCGCGGCGAGGTGACCGACAGCCCGGCCGAGGCGCGGGAGATCGCGCACCGGCTGGGAGGGCGCTGCGTCGTCAAGGCGCAGATCCACGCCGGCGGCCGAGGGAAGGGCGGCGGCGTGAAGCTGGCGAAGGACCCCGAGGACGCGTACGCGCTGGCCAGGTCGATCCTGGGGATGACGCTGGTCACTCCGCAGACGGGGCCCGGCGGGCGCGTCGTCCACAAGGTCCTGATCGAGGAGGCGCTCGACATTGCCCGCGAGCTCTACCTCGGCGTCACGCTCGACCGCGCGCGGGGGCTTCCCTCGATGATGGTCTCGAAGTTCGGCGGGATGGAGATCGAGGAAGTCGCCGCGAAGGATCCGGCGGCGATCGTGCGCGAGCCGCTCGATCCGGGCGTGGGCATGTTCCCGTTCCAGGCGCGCAAGCTCGCCTTCGCGGTGGGCCTCGCCGGCGAGAGCTTCAAGAAGGGCGTCGCCTTCATGCAGTCTCTCTTCAAGGCCTACGTGGAGAGCGACGCGTCGCTGGCGGAGATCAACCCGCTGCTCGTGACGAAGTCCGGCGACGTCCTCGCGCTCGACGCGAAGATGAACTTCGACGACAACGCGCTCTACCGGCACCCCGACATCAAGGAGATGCGCGACCTCGCCGAGGAAGACCCGCTCGAGGTCGAGGCGTCGAAGTTCGGCCTGAACTACATCAAGCTCGACGGCAGCGTCGGCTGCATGGTCAACGGGGCCGGGCTGGCGATGGCCACGATGGACCTGGTCAAGCTGGCGGGCGGCGAGCCCGCCAACTTCCTCGACGTCGGCGGCGGCGCCTCCGAGGAGCAGGTCAAGAACGCCTTCCGCATCATCCTTTCCGACAAGAACGTGAAGGCGATCCTGATCAACATCTTCGGCGGCATCATGCGCTGCGACATCATCGGCAAGGGGGTCGTCGCGGCGGTCCAGGACATGGGCCTTTCGATCCCGGTCGTCGTGCGCCTCGAAGGCACCAACGTGGACGAGGGCAAGAGGATCCTCCGCGACTCCGGCCTGAAGATCACTCCGGCCGACGGCCTCGCCGACGCGGCGCGCAAGGCCGTAGAGGCCACGCGATGAGCATCTGGGTCGGCAAGAGCACGCGCCTCCTCGTCCAGGGCCTGACGGGACGCGAAGGGACCTTCCACGCGCTCGCCTGCCGCGACTACGGAACGCAGGTCGTCGCGGGGGTCACTCCGGGCAAGGGCGGCACGACCCACGAGGGGATCCCGGTTTTCAACACGGTCTCCGAGGCCGTCGCGGCCACCGCGGCGAACGCCTCGATGATCTTCGTGCCGCCGCCCTTCGCCGCCGACGCGATCGTCGAAGCCGCGGACGCCGGGGTCGCGGTCATCGCCTGCATCACCGAGGGCGTCCCGACCAACGACATGATCCGGGTCAAGGCGTTCCTCGCGGACGTGAACACCCGGGGATCGTCGGTGCGGCTGATCGGCCCCAACTGTCCCGGGATCATCACGCCGGGGGAGTGCAAGATCGGGATCATGCCGGGCCGCATTCACACGCCGGGGACGATCGGGGTCGTCTCGCGCTCCGGGACCCTGACCTACGAGGCGGTGGACCAGCTGACGACCCTCGGGATGGGCCAGTCGACGGTCGTCGGGATCGGCGGCGACCCGGTCAACGGGACGAGCTTCATCGACTGCCTGCGCGCGTTCAAGGACGACCCGGGGACCGAGGCGGTCGTCCTGATCGGCGAGATCGGCGGGATGGCGGAGGAAGAGGCGGCCTGCTACGTCGCCGGGAACCTCCGCAAGCCGGTCGTCGCCTTCATCGCCGGCCAGACCGCCCCGCCGGGCCGCCGCATGGGGCACGCGGGGGCCATCATCGCGGGAGGACGCGGGACCGCCGCCGACAAGATCAAGGCCCTCGAAGCCGCGAAGATCAGCGTGGTGCGATCCCCTGCCGATATCGGCAGCAAGATGAAAGAAGTCCTCGGAAAGTAGTCGACAGTCGACAGTCGACAGTCAACAGTAAAGAATGCCTCCTGTCCGACTGTCGACTGTTGACTGTGGACTGTTGACTTATCTGTGAAGGGAGCAATGGAAAGAACCTTGACCATCATCAAGCCCGATGCGGTGGCTGCGGGAAAGACCGGCGCGATCCTCTCGCACCTCGAGCAGGCGGGATTCCGTTTCGCCGGGATCAAGCGGATCCGGCTCTCCGCCGACCAGGCGCGCGCCTTCTACGCCGTCCACCGCGAGAGGCCCTTCTACGAGGGGCTCGTGAAGTTCATGACCGAGGGGCCGGTCGTC